>NZ_JAKKOM010000022.1:0-87923 GCF_021739525.1 Klebsiella sp. 2019SCSN059
CCCGGCCTACAGGAGTGCGCAGGGAGAATGTAGGCCCGGTAAGGCGCAGCCGCCACCGGGCATCGAAGCGGGAACGGTGCTGGATGCCTGTTGCCGGGCGGCGCTACGCTTGCCCGGCCTACAGGAGTGCGCAGGGAGAATGTAGGCCCGGTAAGGCGCAGCCGCCACCGGGCATCGAAGCGGGAACGGCGCAGAATGCTCATTGCCGGGCGGCGCTACGCTTGCCCGGCCTACAGGAGTGCGCAGGGAGAATGTAGGCCCGGTAAGGCGCAGCCGCCACCGGGCATCGAAGCGGGAACGGTGCTGGATGCCTGTTGCCGGGCGGCGCTGCGCTTGCCCGGCCTGGGGGGTTACGGTGCCGGGTGCAGGCCCGGTAAGGCGGGTTACGTAGCGGGTGGAGACAGAATCTTGGCCGGGGTAACAGACGTTGCCGAACGGTTCCCTCTCCCTCCGGAAGAAGGTTAGGGTGAGGGAAACTGGCGTGACACTGTCACCGAACAACCCACTCCTGCAGGGCCTCGGACATCAGTTCGCCGAGCAGCGTGACCGCGGCGGAATGGGGTTCCTGACGCGGGGGTTGTTGCAGACTGACGGCCAGGTTGCCGGGGGATGGCAGTGATCCGCCGGCGGGGCGCAGATTGCCTGGCATGCCGATGCGGCTGCGTACCGTCAGCCCCAGGCCGGCCTGCACCGCCGCCCAGATGCCGCTCAGGCTGTGGCTGACGAACACCACCTGCCAGGGGATCCCTGCGGCATCGAGACAGGCAATAGCGCGGGAACGCATCAAGCACGGGCTGTCGAACATCACCAGCGGCAGCGGCTCGCCGGACGCCAGCCACGCGCGAACGTCAAAGTCAGGATGCGCAATCCACGCCAGCGGGCAGCGGCCCAGCCCAGGGCCCTGATCTTCGGTTTGCCACAGCAGCGCCAGATCCAGCATCTGCTCCGCCAGCGCCTGGCGCAGCGGGCCATTGCGATCCACCCTGGCGACGATCCGCACCTGCGGATGGTGGCGGGTAAACTGCCCAAGGATCCCCGGCATTAGCGATTCGCCAAAATCTTCCTGCATGCCAAGGTGAATTTCGCCAGTGAGCCGTTCGCCCTGCAGCGCGCGCAGGGTTTCATCATTGAGCGCCAGCAGCCGTCTGGCGTAGCTCATTAGCTTTTCGCCCTCCGCGGTCAGCGCCAGGTGACGCCCCTGTTTAACCACCAGCGCGGCGCCGCACTGACTCTCCAGCTTTTTGAGCTGGGCGCTGACGGCGGAGGTGGAGCGCGCCAGACGCTGCGCCGCCAGGGCGAAGCTGCCGCACTCCATGCCGGTCACAAAGCTGCGCAGGGCGTCGAGATCGAGGCCGGGTAAGCGTTTCTCCATTATCATCCTTATTACCGGGACGTTGGATTCTGGCGATTGCCATTATCGGGACCTTACTGTGGCATCGCGGCGGGCAGGCGTCAACGGACCCTGCGGCGAGAAGCGTAGAAGCGCGCGCCAGTCGCGCAGGCAGGCATAAAAAAAGCCGATAAGGGAACTTATCGGCTTAGTGCAGGCAGGGCTGGCCGCTGAGCGGGGCGACAGGCGCCGCCTCGCTCAGGCAGATTATTGCGCCAGCAGCTCCTGAGCGGTGCGCTCCACCAGGCTCAGCAGGACCTTCACATCATCCAGCGTCACCACCGGATTCAGCAGGGTCAGCTTCAGGCAGGTAACGCCGTTGTGCTCGGTCACGCCAACGTTGGCGCGGCCGGAAGCCAGCAGGGCGTCGCCGACGCGCTGGTTGAGCAGGGCGATAGCCGCCGCGTCGCTCTGCGCCATCTGCGCCGGACGAGAACGGAACAGCACGCTCGCCAGCTGCGGCTGCATCACCAGCTCCAGCGTCGGCTGCGACTTCACGTACTCCGCGACGTTTTTCGCCATGGTGACGCCGTGATCGATGATCGCCGCATACTGTTTCTGCCCCAGCGCTTCGAGGCCCATCCACAGCTTCAGGGCATCGAAGCGGCGGGTGGTCTGCAGCGATTTGGAGACCAGGTTCGGCACGCCGTGTTCTTCATCGAACTCGGAGTTCAGATAGGCCGCCTGATAACGCATCAGCTCGTAATGGCGGGCATCCTTCAGCAGGAAGGCACCGCAGCTGATGGTCTGGAAGAACTGCTTGTGGAAGTCCAGGGTAACGGAATCCACCAGCTCCAGACCGTCAAGGTAGTCGCGATACTGCTCAGACAGCAGCAGCGCGCCGCCCCAGGCCGCGTCAACGTGCAGCCAGATCTGATGCTCCGCGGCGATACCAGCGATGTCGCGCAGCGGGTCGATAGCCCCCGCGTCGGTGGTCCCGGCGGTGGCGACGATCGCCATGATCTGTTCGCCGTTAGCCTGCGCCTGCGCAATCTTCGCCTTCAGGTCGGCCACGTCCATCCGCGCGAATTCGTCGGTTTTCACCAGCGTAACCGAGCGGTAGCCGAGACCCATCAGCGCCATGTTCTTCTGCACCGAGAAGTGGGCGTTTTCCGAGCACAGCACTTTGTACTGGCGGATATCCCCCGGCAGTCCATCCTGCTGGATGGAGTGTCCCTGACGGGCGAAGAAGGCGTCGCGCGCCAACATCAGGCCCATCAGGTTGCTCTGGGTGCCGCCGCTGGTGAAGACGCCGGCGTCGCCTGCCGGATAGCCGACCCGGGCGCGCAGCCACTCGATCAGCTTCATCTCAATGATGGTCGCCGACGGGCTCTGATCCCAGGAGTCCATGCTCTGGTTGGTGGCGTTGATCAGCACTTCCGCCGCCTGGCTAATCACCAGGCTCGGGCAGTGCAGGTGCGCCACGCACTGTGGGTGATGCACCGACAGGCTGTCTTTCAGGAAGTACTCGATCGCACGATCAATCGCCGCCTGGTTACCCAACCCCTGTTCGTTAAATTCAAGGGAGATACGCTCACGCAGTTCGTCAACGCTTTTCCCCTGATACATCTCAGGTTGCTTCAGCCACTGCACAACGGCCTGACTGGTCTGCTCGATAACCTGCTGATAGGCCTCAACGCTCTGCGCCGAACCAGCAAGAATCGGATTCAATGTGGACATGGTGGTCACTGACTCCACTCAGACCGGTTTCACACCGGCGGCCAGCAGGGCCTGTTCAAATTTGTCGAGGAACACATTCAGTTCCGCGTCGCTGATCAGCAGGGACGGCAGCAGGCGCAGCACGCAGCCGTGACGGCCACCGCGCTCCAGAATCAGGCCCGCTTCGAAGCATTTCTTCTGCAGCAGGGCAGAGAGTTCGCCGTCAGCCGGGTAGCAGCCCATGTGATCCTGCGCGTCGTTCGGCTTGACGATTTCGATACCGATCATCAGACCGAGACCGCGAACGTGGCCAATGACCGGGTAGCGCTTCTGCAGCTCCGCCAGTTTGCCTTTCAGCCACTCGCCCTGGGCGGCGACTTTGTCGGCAATGTTGTTGTCGCGCAGGTGACGCAGGGTGGTCAGGCCGGTAGCCATCGCCAGCTGGTTGCCGCGGAAGGTGCCGGTGTGGTGACCCGGTTCCCAGGCGTCGAACTGCTTTTTAATGCCCAGCACCGCCAGCGGCAGACCGCCGCCAACCGCTTTCGACATCACGATGATGTCCGGCTGAATACCGGCGTGTTCGAAGGCGAAGAATTTACCGGTACGGGCAAAGCCGGCCTGCACTTCATCGACGATCAGCAAAATGCCGTGCTCTTCGGTCACTTTGCGGATGCGCTGCAGCCACTCGACCGGCGCCGGGTTCACGCCGCCTTCGCCCTGAACGGCTTCGAGGATCACGGCCGCCGGTTTACGGACGCCGCTCTCCACGTCGTTGATCATGTTTTCGAAGTAGTAGGTCAGCGCTTTGACGCCGGCTTCGCCGCCGATGCCCAGCGGGCAGCGGTACAGGTGCGGGTAAGGCATAAACTGCACTTCCGGCATCATGCCGTTGACCGCCGCTTTCGGCGACAGGTTGCCGGTGACCGACAGCGCGCCGTGGGTCATCCCGTGATAGCCGCCGGAGAAGCTGATCACCGACGTACGGCCGGTGTATTTTTTCGCCAGCTTCAGCGCCGCTTCCACGGCGTCAGCGCCGGAAGGACCGGTGAACTGCAGGCAATACTCTTTCCCTTCGCCCGGCAGGCAAGAGAGCAGGTATTCGGAGAAACGATCTTTTAACGGGGTAGTCAGATCGAGAGTATGTAACGGCAAGCCGCTGGTAATGACACTTTGGATGCTCTGCAATACATCAGGGTGGTTGTGGCCCAGAGCGAGAGTACCGGCGCCGGCGAGGCAGTCCAGGTACTGTTTGTTATCCGCATCCGTCAGCCACACGCCTTCAGCTTTAGTGATAGCCAGCGGTAACTTACGCGGGTAACTCCTGACATTCGATTCGAATTCGGCCTGACGGGCCAAAAAGGTTTCGTTGTTTGCGTCTAATAAATCGGCACGTAAAGTATCAATACGGACTTTATCCGTCATCATATCACTCCCACAACCAGCATTGCGGTTGAACGCTGGTTGAATAATTGGTGTAAGGAATTGAATTGGCATTCATAAAGCGCGCACAATATATGGCTTTTTAAATCCGCATTCAACGTTTTATTGATTGCGTTATTTTGACGTTATTCTTACCGGGGTAAAAATTAACGTAACCTGCTGAATTATAATAAAACAACCCTGAGTAACGATAACCCTTTAAAGTGTAATTATTAGTGAGAAAGTCTCTATATTTTTATTGCCGCTGCGTTAAAGCGCTGACGGAAAGCCTTCCGTCAGCGATAGCAAGAGTCAATGCAGCTCAACCGCATAATTTGTTAAAGGTGTAACTTTTTTCACCAACTTATTGTTATATAAAAACTGTTCGTAAGTGTCGTAGCGCGCTTTATCCAGCGCCGCCGGATCGGCGGCGAACAGCGGCACGGTTTGCAGCCACGCCTGATGGTTAAGCTCGGTCTTCAGCTCCGGATGCGCGGCGGCGAACGCCTCCCAGCTCTCCTGCGGATGCGCGCGCAGGTAGCTGACCCCGGCCTGCAGGGCGGTGAGGAATTTACGGATTTTCGCCTCATGAATCGCGTCGCGGTGGGCGACAATCACCAGCTCGTCATAGGCCGGTACGCCATAATCCTCAACGTTCATCACCACCGGGGCTTTGCCCTGCAGCTTCAGCTCCTGCGCTTCTATATTACGATAACCGCCGATGACCGCGTCCACCTGGCCCGCCAGCAGAGCGCTGGTCAGCTGAAAATTGACGTTGACCAGCTTGATACTGGCCGGATCGATCCCCGCATGCTGCGCCATGGTCGACAGGGTGGCCTGCTCAATGCCGCTGACCGAGTAACCCACCTTCTTGCCTTGCAGATCCGCCGGGGTTTTGATCTGCTTATCCAGGGCGATCACCGTGTTCAGCGGCGAGCCGATCAGGGTGCCCACGCGCACCAGCGGTAACCCTTCGTCAGCGAAGAAGTGCACCTGCGGCTGGTAGGTGATGGCCAGGTCCGCCTGACGGGCGGCCACCATGCGGGGCGGCAGCGCCGGATCCGACGGGGGGACAATCTTGACGTCCAGACCCTGGGCCTTAAAGGCGCCGATCTGCTCGGCCACCATAATCGGCGCATGGTCGGGGTTAATATACCAGTCCAGCACCAGGGTGAGCGGTTCATTGGCCAGCGCGTGACCGCTGAGCAGCGCCGTCAGGGTTGCTCCGGCGAAAAGCGACGTTTTCATCTGTTTTCCTTTATTACTTCATGATTATTCCGGCGACCAGTCGATCAGCCGGTGCAGCAGGGTGTCTACCGCCAGCCACAGGAAGAGGGTCAGCAGTACTAAAATAAACAGCGCGGCGAAGCAGATATCGGTTTGCAGCCGAGCGTTGGCATTGAGCATGACGTAGCCCAGCCCCTCGGCGGAGCCGACCCATTCGCCGATAATGGCGCCGATGGGGGCCACCGCCGCCGCCATGCGCAGGCCCGAGCCCAGCGCCGGCAGGGCGGCCATCAGGCGGACATGCCGCAGCTGAGCGCCGAAGGAGGCGTTCATGCTGCGCGCCAGATCGAGATACTCGTGGTTGACCCGTCGCAAGCCGTCAAAGAAGGCGGACGTGACGGGAAAGAAAATCACCAGCACCGCCATCGCCACTTTGGCGCTCATGCCAAACCCCAGCCACAGCACCAGCAGCGGGGCGAGGGCAAAGACCGGGATCGCCTGGCTGGTGAGCACCAGCGGCATCAGCCAGCGCTGCAGGCGCGGGGAGAGGATCATGCCCAGCGCCAGCGTGACGCCGAGCGCCACCCCCAGCGCCAGGCCGCTGAGGATCTCGCTAAGGGTAATCAGCGTGTGCCAGCCGAGATAGGCGCGATTGACCCACAGCGCCTCGGCGACCGCCGCCGGGGAGGGCAAAAGAAAGTGCGGAATGCCGCTGCGGCTGGCCAGCCCCCAGAGAAGCATCAGTCCGCAGAACACCATGCCGCCGCGCCAGAGACGTCCAGTCATGAGTGGGCCCTCATTAGCTGCTGCAGCAGCGCCGCCTGGGCGTTCAACAGCTCGGGCGCATCCGGCGCGCGCGGAGGCGCGCCGGTGAGGTGATGGCTGTCGTCGATCTCCCCGTCGGCGGCCGAGAGGACCAGCAGACGGTGGCTCAGCCGGCAGGCTTCCAGCGGATCGTGGGTGATCAGCACCACCGTGCGCCCCGCCAGCAGAGTGGCCGCGAGGGTCTGAATGCGCGTGCGGGTGAGGGTGTCCAGCGCCGAGAAGGGCTCATCCATCAGCACGATGGGCCGGTCCTCATACAGGGTGCGGGCCAGCGCGGCGCGCTGACGCATCCCGCCGGAGAGCGTCGCCGGCCGGGCGTCGGCGCAGGAGGCGAGCCCCACCTGTTCAAGCAGGGTGGCGACCCGGGCGTGATCCACTTTCTCACCGCGCAGCCGCGCGCCGAGGGCGACGTTCTCCCGAACGCTCAGCCAGGGGTAAAGCAGGTCTTTCTGCCCCATCCACGCCAGGCGGCCGGGTATCGGCTTTCCGTCGCTGGCGACCACTTCCCCGCGGGTGGCGGGGGCCAGGCCGGCCATGACCCGCAGCAGGCTGGTTTTACCGGCCCCGCTGGCGCCGAGCAGCGACACCCACTGGCCGCCGGGGACCGTCAGCGACAGGTTATCGAACAGGCGGCGGTCGTCGAAATGGAGGC
Organism: Klebsiella sp. 2019SCSN059; assembly: GCF_021739525.1. Taxonomy (NCBI): domain Bacteria; kingdom Pseudomonadati; phylum Pseudomonadota; class Gammaproteobacteria; order Enterobacterales; family Enterobacteriaceae; genus Klebsiella; species Klebsiella sp. 2019SCSN059. The sequence goes on from NZ_JAKKOM010000022.1 coordinate 7,173, forward strand.
TCAGCTTACGGACCTCGATACCTGGCGCCGTCACGCCCGGGACTCCGACGCGGCGTTAAGCCCCATCTGCCAGAACTGCGCCTCCAGGCGGGTGGCGGTGGTGAAGATGTCGCTCAGCCCGGCGAGGCGGGCCTCGCTTCCGCGCTGTTGCCACACGGTCTCCAGCAGCGCCAGCGCGGCGCTGACGCCCTGCAGATAGCCTTCATCGCCATAGTTTCGGATCCACGAGGCGTAAGGATTATCCTCCAGGCGGGTGGCGGGGTGATGCAGCAGGCCCAGACCGATTTCGGCGTAACCCGCCACGCAGGGCATCAGGGCGACCAGCAGATCCAGCGCGTCGCCTGAATGACCGATATCCAGCACGTAGCGAGTGTAATTGATGGTTTCTGGCGCTTCGGGCTGGGCGGCCATCTCCGGTTCGCTAATGCCCCACTGGGCGCAGTAGCCGACGTGCAGCGGCACTTCGTTAAGGATGGCGTTCATGGAGGCGGCCGCGGCGCGCATCTCCGGCAGCGTGCGCAGTTTACTCACCAGCAGCGCGTAGCTGCGGGCGAAATGGATCAGAAACAGATAATCCTGGGTCAGATAGCGACGGAACGCGCTTTTCGCCAGGGTGCCTTCGGCAAGCTGCTGAACGAAAGGGTGCGCCACATAGTGCTGCCAGTCAGCGGCGGCCAGCTGGCGTAAACGGCCATAAAGACCTTGGCTAAACGCGGGAACAATCACAGGACCTCCATTTATGCAGGGGAGATCCGGGCGTGCAGGGGTGTGAACAGGCAATGGCGGTAATGCTGGCAAAATTGCCGACCCGTCCCTTCGCTGGCATGACCCAGATCAGGTTCAAAGGGTTCGGCTTGCGCCATCTCAGCCCTCACGGGACACCCCTCGGTAGCGCTATGTTATACGACATTCACCTTATGAATACAATCATCGCGCCGACCGGCGGCGCGAAGGCGTTTTTCTGTGACGGCCAGCTCTTTTTTGTACAAAAATACCCGAAAAACAGGCCGCTGCGCGTTGGTGAGGGTTCTCCGGTTACGTTATATTTTCATTATTCCGATGTAATAATCCTGTTCGCCACGCGTGTCGTGCGCGCCCCAACGCCCTGGAGTGAGCATGAAATTCCCGCTGTCCGCGCTGGCGCTTCTGTTCCTGTTGTGCCCGCCTGGCGATGCCGCCGATCTCTTCGATGCGGAAGATAGCATGCTCGACATGAGTCAATATCTGGCGGAAAACCGTTACGGTTTTCTGCCGGTGCCGCTGGCGATAACCGAGCCGGCGATCGGCTATGGCGGCGGACTGTTTGGCCTGTTTTTACACGGTAAAGGCAGCCGGGAGGGCGGGCAGTTTATTCCTCCGCCGCTCACCGCTTTCGGCGGGGCCGCCACGCAGAATGGCACCTGGTTTATAGGCGGCGGCCATCGTCACACCTGGCGGCATGATCGCATTCGTTACCTGGCGGGAGCCGGCTACGCTAACGTCAATCTGGATATCTATTCCGGCGATACCGGCGGCTTCAGCCATGCTAAACCGGTGCAGACGCAGACCAAAGGGGTCGCCGCGCTGCAAAAGCTGCTGTTTCGCGTGGGCGATACGCCGGTGTTCCTCGGGGCCTCCCAGGTGTATGCCCGGGCGGATGTCGCTTTCGATAATCCGCGGGTCAACCGGGTCTGGCAGCAGGTGCTCGGGCAAAACAGCACCTCTTCGGCGCTGGGGGTGGTGGCGGAATATGACACTACCGATAATATTTTCTATCCTCAGAGTGGGTTAGCGCTGAAGGGAGAATATCGGTTTTTCCGTTCGCTGCTCGGGGGCGATTATCACTACAACACGTTTTCGCTGGACGGGAAGGTGTTTATTCCGCTCAGCCAGACGCTGACCCTGGCGGTCGCGGGCAATTATCAGTCCTTAACCCACCATGATAAGCACCTGATGCCGATGGCGCGTCCTTACATCGCGCTGCGTGGGATTTCGCGCTACCGCTATCAGGGCGACTACGTGGCCACGGCGCAAACCCAGCTGGCCTGGGCCGTCACTCCGCGCTGGATCCTGCAGGGATTCGTTGGCGCCGGGAGCGCGGCGGACGCGGCGGAAACGCTATGGGAACAGTCAGAGGTGGCATGGGGGGCTGGTTTTCGTTACCTGATCGCGCGACAGTACGGTTTGCGTACCGGGATTGACGTGGCGTTCAGCGAGCATGAGCAGGCGGTCTATTTCAATGTCGGTTCGGGTTTATAACTACACATGAGAACAAAAATGAGAACATCCGGCGCGGTGTTAACGCTGCTGTTAGCGACCTGGGGCACGTCGGCTGCGGAGCCGGACGACAGCGACAGCTATTTTCCGATCTGGGGCGATGAGGCTCGCGCCAGAGGATATTCCATTCCGTTACCCTACGGCGTCAACCTGAGCTATATGAATATCCGCCAGGATATCATGGTCGACAGTATTACCTTTTCCGGGCTTAAGCTCGGCAATCATCCCATTCCCAGCGATATGTTCGCCATCGATGCCGGACACACCCGCGAGAAAAGCAAAACCGAAAACCTGCGCCTGGATATGTGGGTCTTTCCGTTCCTCAACGTATACGGACTGGTGGGGCATACCCGCGGGTCGTCCGTCTCCCAGGTTTCAGTGGATTCAGATCCGTCGCAGTTTCGCGGCCTGGATCGGGTCATCGCCGGCGCGGTTCACCAGCTTTATCAGAGCGGGAAGTTGCAGGATATTGATTTTACCCTTGATTTTAAAGGCACCACCTGGGGGGCCGGCTTTACGCTCGCCGGCGGCTACGGCAACTGGTTTGGGTTAGTGGATACTAACTATACCCGCACCGACTTCGATATCCTCGACGGCAGCATTTCGGCGGTCACCGTCTCGCCGCGCGTCGGCTACCGTTTCAGTTTTCAGGGGATCGACGGGCCGTCCCATCTCAGCCTGTGGGTCGGCAGCATGTATCAGGACGTGCAGCAGGAGTTTAAGGGCGATCTCGCCGACCTGCACATGCCGCCAGAGCTGCAGCCCCTTATTGCTGCGGTCAATAAAGACGGCGAGGGCAAATTCGACGTTAAGCAGAAGCTGACCTCGCCGTGGAATATGCTGATTGGCGCCCAGTATGAGGTCACCAAAAACTTTAACGTGCTGACTGAATTCGGTTTTAACGACCGCAACAGCTTCTTTGTCTCCGGTGAATACCGTTTTTAACTAAAACTGCAGGCGCCGTCTGCCGGTAAGATGCGCGCTCTTTTGTTGCTGTGGAGAGGCTGTTGATGCGTAAAGCCTTATGGCTGTTATTCGCGCTGGCGCTGCCGGCGCTGGCGCAGGACCCGGTGTTGCCCGCCGTGACGGCGATCCATCCTGCGCCCACCCTGGGCGAGCTGTCGCCGCCGGAATCGCTGCGGCCATGCTGCGCCTTTGGCTACGACCTGCACGTGCGGGCGGTGGGCATTCCGATCCCGGTGTATCAGATTGGTAACGTGCTGACCCTGGATACCCTGGGCAAGCACCATTACAACGACAGCGCGCTCGGCGCGGTGAAAAATCTGCTGGGGCTGAGCGAGGAGCAGAACGGGCTTATCTATACCCGTCGCGGCGGGTTTATCGATATTGCCCATGTGCGCGACACGGCGGATTACACCTTTTATCTGTTCAATCGCATTTCGCCGACGCTGGGCCAGGCGGGGCGCATATTCTACAGCGAAGAACTTGGCGTGCGCCGCGTTCAGCTCAATGCCTTTACGCCGCCGGCGGGGGTCAGGCAGCGCTATCAGCTGGCGGCCTGGCTCGCCGGGCATCTGGCCTTCGAAATCGCCCAGTGGCATGAGATCGCCCAGTGGTATGGCTTCCAGTCAGTGCCCGGGTTTTCAGAGGAGATCTCCGCGTTTTCGCCGGAGGATCTCTACTCCAACTTACTGGGCGCCAGGCTGGCGATTAACGTCATCCTTAGCGGCCACGGCGGGTCTGTGGAAGCGTATAACCGGGCCATGGAGGCGGCGCTGAAAAAGGCGCTGACCCGGCTGATGGTGGCCACGCGAGGGGAGACGGAAGCGATGTTCCAGCGGATCGATGGCGACTGGTGGAACAGTCGCCGCCGGGTGCCGGATAAGTTTCTGGTGCTGAAGCGTAATTACGATCTGCAGGAAAACCGGCTACCGACGCCGGTCCCTTTCGAAACCATGCCGCCATATCGCCTGACCATGCCGGCGCAGGTGGGGGGATTCCGCTTGCGCGACCTCGGCGAGCTGCAGATCTATCCGGGGCACGATATGCAGGCGCTGCCGGTTCCTGAGCAATACTATGGCGCTGCCGCGTTTCAGGGGCTGGCCGATCGCGCCCGCGAGGCCGATAAAACCCAGCTGGCGCGCATTGAGAAGTAGCGAGAAAGGCTCAGGGCGAGGCCCTGAGCCGGCGAATTAGCGGAAGTTGACCCAACAGGCGCCGTTGTCGGCAGAGCGTACGCAGTTTTCCACCCAGCGGACGCCGAACGCCCCGGCGCGGGCGTCCGGATACCAGAAGTCCGCCAACAGCGCCTCGTCACGCCGGTCTGCGGCGTCCATAGCGATGGCGAAGCGGCGATAGAGATTCGACCAGGCGTCGAACAGCCCCTCCGGGTGGCCACCGCCGATGCGATCGTCCTGGCGCGCCAGCGGATCAAGATAGCCCATGCCGCGCTCCAGAACGCGCGCCGGTTCGCCCTGCACCTCGTAGCGCAGCTGGTTGGGCTGTTCATCCCACCATTCAAGACTGGCTTTTTCCCCCACGATGCGCACCTTTTGCCCGTGCATGGAGCCGCAGTTAACGGCGGAGCTCCACAGCGAGCCGACGGCGCCGTTGTCATACTCCATCAGCACATGCGCGTTATCTTCCAGCGGGGCGCGGCTTTTGACGAAGCTTTGTCTGGCGCACATCAGCCGGGCGATCTTCAACTGCGGGGCCATGGTTTCGACCAGAAACAGCGGATGAGTGGCAAGATCCCCCAGCACATAGCTGGGGCCGACGAAGCGGGGCTCGACCCGCCAGCGGGTACTGGCGTTTTCCTGCTCCACCGGCTGGGCGTGGAAGCCATGAGCAAACTGCATATTGACGATACGGATGTCGCCCAGCAGTCCGTCGGCGATCATCTGCCGGGCCTGCAGGATCATCTGATGGCCGGCATAGCCGTAGGTCACGCCGATGATCTTACGCTGCCGCTGGCTGAGGGCCATCAGTTCGTCCGCCTCTTCGCTGCTGAAGCACAGCGGCTTTTCACATACCACGTGCAGCCCGGCCTCCAGCGCCGCCCGACAGATGGCATAGTGGGTGTTATTCGGCGTGGCAATCGATACGGCCTGAATACCGTCCGGGCGGGCAGCCTCGCCGCGAAACAGACTCTGGTAATCGGCGTAACAGCGTGCGGGATCCACCCCCAGCTGTTGGCCGAACTGGCGCCCGCGATCGGCATCAATATCAAAGGCACCGGCCAGCAGCGCAAAGGTGTTATCGCGCAGGGCGGCAGAGCGGTGAATATAGCCGATTTGGCTGCTGCCGCCGCCGCCGACCATGCCCCAGCGCAGGGTGCGGTCGAGCGGTCTTAAACCGTTAATCATGGGGTTCTCCTGTCAGAATCCAACGCCGCGCAGATAGCGCAGGCTCTCCGTGACCGCCTGCAGGCTGCCTGCGGCATGGCGCGGATCACGCTCTTGTTCAATGGTTATCCAGCCCTGATAGCCGCGGCGGGCAAGAAAATCGTTAATGGCCGGGTAGTCAATGGCGCCGCTGCCGAGCGGGCACATCACCCCTTCGGCGCAGGCGGTGAAAAAGTCGATGCCTTCGGCGACGGCGCGCTGGTAAACCTGCGGATCCACATCCTTGAAGTGCAGGTAGTCGAGCCGCGCGTAATAGCGATCCAGCCAGGTGAGCGGATCCATTCCGGCGTAGTAGAGATGCCCGGTATCCAGACACAACCCTGCCACGTCGTGCGGGATAGCGTTGGCCAGCCGCTCGATTTCATCGGCAAATTCGATGCAGCCCCCGGCGTGGGGATGGATAACCGCCCGCACGCCGTACTCCCGCCAGGCGAGGGTGCTGAGGGCGGTAATGTGCGCGATCATCCGCTGCCAGTCTGCGTCATTGAGGCGCGGAGCCAGCGCGCTGCGTCCGGCAAAGCGCGCCCGCTCGGGGTTGCCGAAGTCGATAATCACCAGATAGGGCGGCTGGAAAGGGTGCCCCGGGATGGGGGCGGCGGTCGGAACCTGCGACAGATTGCGGCAGATTTGATGGGTCAGCGCCTCCAGAGTGGGATAATGGTCTTCGCTCACCAGATCGTCAAAGATCGTCCCGGCGACCAGCGACAGCTGATGCTGCTCCAGCGCCGCGCGCAGGCTGCTCGGGTCGGTGGGCAGGTAGCCCCACGGGCCGAGCTCGATGCTGCGATAGCCGGCCTGCGCCGCCTCCTTCAGCACGGTAGCCCAGGCGGGAAGGTCAGGGTTTTTCGGGTCATCCACGCCCCAGCTGCAGGGGGCGTTGGCGATAGGATAGGTCATGTCGGCTTCCTTTTATCACAGGGGATGCCGCTGAGTATTGAATGAAAATTTCATAGCCAACAATGTTGGAATGATAATTTTATGATGGCCGTCATGATTTGTATTGAGGTTGTTTTTGATAGTTATTTATCAAAACGAGTCCAGGCGTGGTCCAGGTGTGAGGCCGCCCCGTCGGCGACGGGGCGGGCGTTTACATATTTTCTTTGGTGATGATATCGAAAGGCTGAGGGTGCGAAATCACTTCGCTGGGCGGCCGCGAAACGGCTTCCGTCATGGCGCGCAGGGTGGAGGCGGCAAAGTCATCCAGCCGGTGGTTGAGAATGACATCGATGGTGCCATCGATCAGCGCCAGTTCACTGTCGCTTAGCGGGCCATGGCAGACCAGGGTGACGGCCTGCTGGCGGCCGCTGTCGCGCAGCGCCCCGACAATCCCTTCAATGCCGCCGCAGGGAGCATAGATCGCCTGCAGGGCCGGGTACTGGCTGAGCAGCTGTTCCGTTACGCTTCTGGCGATATCCGCCCGTTCATGGCTGCGAACCGGCTCAAGGATCTGCTGCCCTTTACCCTGCTCGCGCAGACAGGAGCGGAAGCTGATCTCACAGCTTTCCTGACAGGTAAAACGATTATCGCCAATGATAATGGCTATTTCGCCTTCGCCACGGCATAAGCGGTCGATAAACCAGGCGGCGGTGCGCCCGGCTTTTTGGTTATCAAGGCCGATATAGCCGCTGCGCTGGGGAACCGACAGATCCGAAAGCAGGGTGAATACGCGAACGCCGCGGGCGGCGGCCCGGCCCACCGCATGGCGGATCAGCGGGTGATCCAGCGCCACCAGGCCGAGCACCTCCACCTCATCGCTGAGCCGGTGAATGGCCTGGGCCATCGCTTCCACCGCATCAATGGCAAAATGCAGGATCGTCGGCGTCTCGCCCGCCGGCAGCCACGGCGCGGCCTCTCTTGCGAGCGCCCTCGCCAGCGGCAGGTAGAAGGAGTGGGTCTCCTGCAGCAGAATAAAGCCCATCCTGACGGTAACCGGCGCTTTGCCGGCGGCCAGGCGATAGTGCGGCTGTTCGAGCGTAAACCCCAGCCGCCGGGCTGCCTCCAGCACGCGGTACGCGGTAGATTCTTTCACCGCCGCGCGTTTGTTGAGTACCCGGTCGACGGTGGCCACGCCGACGTTGGCTTCGCGCGCAATGTCGGTAAGCGTGATTTTGCTGGCGGATTTTTTCACTGTGATGACCATTGGAAATGAGCGTTATGATAGAAACTATCATGGTAACGCTGAGCAGAACAACGGCCATCTGCGTGCCACGGCACAAGCCTGCGCCCCTGCAGCGTAAAGTGTGACGGGTATACACAGTCTGTGATCAAAAGCGACTACCCGTTCTGGCATTGCTGCTATGCTATTGAAATAAAATTAATAATAAAGGCAGTGTCTCCTCTGTCGGTTAAACCGTGCGCAAAGTCGCTCCGGGTGGGCGTCGCTGGGCCAGGAACCGACTATACTTGCCGCGCACGCGCGTAATGACGGTTACTCGATTATTTTTGCTATCACTTTATGCCAGCGTCAGGGCTGCACTGAATGATGTGCCGTTCCGCGCCGGGAGTGGGTCGGTTTGGGGCCTGTATGTTATTAAAAGAACTGGCTGTTTTTGATGTATTAAGCACCCCGATCTGGGTAGTCCATCCTTTTACAGAGTGTGTGGTCTATGCCAATCAGGCTTCCCGGACGCTGAGCGGCGATATGTCGCTGAATGAGATGCGCAACGGTATCTATTCCACCTGCCCGGAAACGCAGCTGCAGCATTATTTGCGCTATCTCGACGCCATGACTGAGATATTTGAAGTCTGGACGCTGCAGACCGCCAAAGGGTTGCAGTCGGTATATTGTAAAACCACCCTGGTGGAGACCGAGGACAGCGGCACCTTACTGTTATTCGAAGCGGTGAAGCTGCTCGCGCAAAATCAGTCGATTCATACCGGCTCTCGCCGCTACCAGCGGCGGAACAATGGCTTTTTTGCCCGCTTTTTTATGACCAATACCGCGCCGATGCTGTTGATCGATCCTCAGAAAGAGGGCCGGATTGTCGATGCCAATATTGCCGCGCTGCGCTTTTATCATTATTCCGATGAGGAAATGCGCACCAAACATACCTGGCAAATTAATACCCTGGGCCGGGATGTGATCCCCATTATGAATAATATTGCCAATATGCCCGGCGGGCATAAGCCGCTTAATTTTACTCATATTCTGGCTGACGGTTCGCTGCGCCATGTTCAAACCTATGCCGGGCCGGTGGTGCTGTATAATATCCGGCTGATGTTATGCATCATTCACGATATCACCGAAGAAGTGCATCTGAAAAAAGAGCTGGAATTTTCCGCCGCCCACGATCCCTTAACCGGACTGTTAAATCGCCGCGAATTTTACCGGCTCGTCGACGCGCCGTCGTTTATCGCCCATGGTTTTTGTCTGTTGTTAATCGATATCGATCATTTCAAGAGTATTAATGATATTCACGGTCATCAAAAAGGCGATGAAGTTCTGCTGGTGATCTCCCGCATTCTGGAAACCTCGGTGGACCGTGAAGATAAGATATATCGCTGGGGAGGCGAGGAGTTTCTGCTCTTTTTGCCCCATTCGCCGATCGCCCGCGCGCTGATGGTGGCGGAGGCGATCCGCCAGGCGGTCAGCGAATATCAGACGCTGTCGGTCACCGTCAGCATCGGCGTCGCCGAGCATCATGATGGCGAAGCGATTGATCAGCTGTTTTACCGCGTCGATAAAGCGCTGTATGCGGCGAAAAATGACGGGCGCAACCGGGTAACGCGTATGCCTTTTGACAGTGCGGAACTGTTGCGCAATAGCGGTGGCGCAGCCTGATTCGCGCTCGCCGACTATACTGAGGATGAGCCAGCCTGCTGTAACGGGTGGTAATAAGATTAGCCTGTGTTTGAGGTGGCAAACAACGTATGGTGCGTCTTCTCGTTCTGCTGTCGGTAGTCTCTCTTTCTGCGCCGACGACGCTGGCGGCGGACGGGCACGCGATTAAACAACGTGCCGATGCGGTATTGACCTTGATGAGCTATACCGTGGTTCCCGACGTGACCGCCAGCGATCTCAACATCGGTTCCGGGAGCAACGATAAACACAACCTGACCATCACCCAGTTTGGCGGCGGAGCGACCCTGAGCGAGTCGTTTCCTCTTTACCTCGAAGGCACAATGGGCTACAGCCGTTACGACCCGCGATTCGTCGTCAGTAATGGCCAACAGACGCGGAATGTGCCGACCAAATGGAACAGTCTGACCACCACCGGCGGCGTCGGCTGGGATTTTTCGCTGCATCGGGACAGCCTCGGAGGTAACCTGGTGCTGCGGCCGATCGTCAATGTGATGCTCGGCACCCTGGCCAGCGATGTACGCCTTGGCCGCTGGGTCATAGAGCGAAAAACCAACGCCGATCTGCAGTTTCTTGACGGCGGACGCTTCAACGCCTGGGGGCTGGGCGGGGCGCTGATGCTGGATTATGAACGCTTCTCCGCCACCCAGGATATTGATGCCGAACTGCGTTACTCCTATATGCATCTGCAAAGTTTCGGCAGCAGCGCCGAGGTGGTGCAGGGTGAAGCCAGCGCGGAGAATCTCGGTCTGTATCTGCGCCGCCGCGCACCGATCGCTGACTGGACGCTGCTGGGCAACCCGCTGCGCTACGTGCTGGAGGGCGCGCATACTGAATTTATCGGCGACCAGCGAGGGGCGCTGGGTTTTACCGGTTTGACCTCCCTGGGGGTTGGTCTCGAACTGGACAGCAGTAAATACCCGGTCTTTATCACCCGCACCCGGCTGGTGGCGCGCTATATGTTCGGCAATAACACCACGGGCTATGGCCTCGGCCTGGCGATGAGTTTTTGAATGCCACTAACCCAGCCAGCGCCATCTCCCTTTTGAAGAGGGCCAGGGCGAGGATCAATCCTGACACCACACCCGCTCGCCGTTCACCCACGTCTCGCTGATATTGCGCTCATCGCCCAGGGTCATCAGTACGAACAGCTGCTCATAAATATCATGGCAGCGGCCCATCCGCAGACGCTGCAGCGGAGTGACCGCCGGGTCAATGACCACAAAGTCGGCCTCTTTGCCCGGCTGAAAATTGCCAATCTTCTCTTCCAGCCGCAGGGCGCGCGCCCCGCCGAGAGTGGCGTGATAGAAGGCCTCGCTGGCGCGCAGGCGATAGCTCTGTAGTTGTCCTACCTTGTAGGCCTCACCCAGCGTTCGCAGCATGCTGAAGGTGGTCCCGGCCCCGACGTCGCTGCCGATGCCCATCCGCACCCGGTGCTGCCAGCAGGCGGGCAGGCGGAACAGCCCGCTGCCGAGGAACAGATTCGAGGTCGGACAGAAGGCAACGGCGGACCCGGTGTCATGCAGGCACTGCCACTCGGCATCATCAAGATGGATCCCGTGAGCAAATACGCTGCGTTCGCCGGTGAGCTGGTAATGATGATAGACATCCAGATAGCGTGCATGCTCCGGCCACAGCTGTTTAACCCAGGCGATCTCCTCCCGGTTTTCACTGAGATGCGTCTGCAGCCAGGTATCGGGAAACTCGGCCCGCAGACGCTGCACCGCCTCCAGCAACGCCGGCGTCGAGGTGGGGGCAAAGCGCGGGGTGATGGCATACCCCAGCCTGCCGCGCTGATGCCAGCGGCGGATCAGCGCCCGGGTCTGCTCGTAGCTTTCCCCGGCGGTTTCGCACAGATAGTCGGGCACATGGCGATCCATCATCACCTTTCCGGCGATCAGGCGCATATTGAGGCGCAGCGCTTCGCTGAACAACGCCTCCACCGAGGCCGGATGCAGGGTACAAAACACCAGCGCGGTGGTGGTGCCATGGCTAATCAGCTGATTGACAAAAAACTGCGCTATCTCCTGGGCATACTCCGCGTCGGCAAACTGGCTCTCCACCGGGAAGGTGTAAGTGGTAAGCCACTCCAGCAGCTGTTCGCCAAAGGCGCCGATCATCTCGGTCTGCGGATAGTGGACATGGGCATCGACGAACCCCGGCAACAGCAGCTTACCCCGCAGGTCAACATACCCCTTCAACGGATGCAGAAAGGCTTCACCCTCCTGCCATGGCAGCAGCGTAACAATTTTCCCGTCCTGCAAGAACAACAGGCCATCATTGAGATAGCGGGCCTGGGCGGCCACCTCATCCGGCGTCTCCGCCACGCCGGCGATATCAAAAAATGCACCGCGCACCGCGGTCTGGTAATCCATCATCGAACCTGCCTTCTCTTAACGCTCAGGGAATAGTGATAAACAGCAAGATTGGTGCCAGTTTGCAGCCTGCCGCGGCCAGTCGCCGCGGCAGAAGGGGAAGGTTACTCTTTTTGCGCCACCGCGCCGGAGCGGAAGGCGGCTTTCGCCGCCACTTCACGCTCGTCGCGAGCCAGCCAGCGGTAGGTGGTCGCGCCGAGGAAGACGCCGATAAACCAGCTGAAGTTCGCCACTTCGTGCAGGGCCGGAATAAAGCTGATAATCAGCCCCAGGCCCACCGACGGCAGCAGGGCGGCAATCGCTTTCGGGTTAAAGCCGTTGCGGTACCAGTATTTACCCTTCGGCGTATCGTCAAACAGGTCGTCCACCGACACCCGGCCGCGTTTGATCAAATAGAAGTCGGCGATCAGGATGCCAAACAGCGGGCCAATAAAGGCGCCCAGCACGTCGAGGGTATAGTGGATCAGTTCCGGTGAGTTAAACAGGTTCCACGGCGTCAGAAGTATAGACCCCACCGCGGCGATCATCCCGCCGGCGCGGAAGCTGATTTTCTGCGGCGCGCAGTTGGAAAAATCGAAGGCCGGCGAGACAAAGTTAGCCACGATATTGATGCCGATGGTGGCGGTGATCATGGTCAGCAGGCCGATGGCCACCGCCAGATCGTTGCCCACGCGGCTGACGGTTTCAATCGGGTCGGTGATCATTTTGCCGAACAGCGACTGGGTGCCGGAGACAATCACCACGGTGACCACCGAGAACAGCAGGAAGTTAAACGGCAGTCCCCAGCGGTTGCCGCGGCGGATCTCGCCCATGCTTTTGCCGTAGCGGGAAAAGTCGCCGAAGTTAAGCAGCGGCCCGGAGAAGTAGGAGACGACCAGGGCCGTGGCGGTGATCATCTGCCAGGTCTGCTCTCCGGCGCTCAGGGATTTGCTGGCGAGGGTAAAGGAGATCCCGTCGAGACCGGTCTTGTATACAATCCAGCCCGCCAGGGCCAGCATCACCACATAGACCGCCGGACCGGCGATGTCGATAAAACGCTTGATGGCGTTCATGCCGTGCCAGAAAACCATCGCCTGCAGCAGCCACATGGTGGCGAAGCACAGCCAGCCGAGCGTCGACAGCCCGAGGAAACTGCTGCCGGTCAGCGAGGCAAGGGAGGGCCAGAACTTGAGCAGGACCAGCATCAGGGCGTTTGCCGCCAGATAGGTCTGAATACCGTACCAGGCGAAGGCGATCAGCCCGCGGATCACCGCCGGGATATTGGCGCCGAAGACACCGAACGCCTGGCGACAGATCACCGCGTAAGGCACCCCGGCCATCTGGCTGGGCTTCGCCACCAGGTTAGCGCACAGCTGCACAATACAGATGCCCACCAGCAGGCAGAGCAGAACCTGCCAGCTGGCCAGCCCAAGCGTAAAGAAGCTTGCCGCCACCACGTAGCCGCCCATGCTGTGCACGTCCGACATCCAGAATGAAAAGATATTGTACCAGCTCCAGTTCTGGTCGCGGGTGGGCGCCAGATCGTCATTACATAGCCGCGGACTGTAGCCGGCGGCCGCCTCGTGAGTCTTCGTCTGCTGCGTGTGGGATGAATGTGGCATGAAACCTGCTCCTCTGAATGAAAACCCTTTTGATATGGATTGCTGAGGCTATTGCAGGATCCAGGCCAGAATGATGAATCTTGTATACAAAAAATAAATTTTATGTATACGATCTGCTATCGATAAGTGAAACCGGAGTGGGTTAATGAATAATGAACATCGTCTCCAGGCCGCGCCAGCGCTGCAGGATAAGGACGAAAGCATTTACCAGGCGCTGATGACGGCTATCGTCGAACATCAGCTGCCGCCGGGCAGCAAACTGCCGGAAGAGGCGCTGGCGGAAGTATTCGCCGTGAGCCGCACCGGCATCAGAAAGGTGCTGCAACGACTCGCCGCTGTGCAACTGGTCACGTTAACGCCCAAACGTGGTGCACACGTCACCAGCCCGAGCGTGGAAGAGTCCCAGGCGATCTTTCGCACCCGGGCGCTGCTTGAGGTCGCTAATCTGCCCGATGTGATCGCGCGCTGTCAGCCGCCGCATCTGGCGGCGCTGGAGAACATTATCCAGCGTGAACAGCAGGCCCATGAGGCGCACGACGGCCCGGCGGCGATCCGCCACTCCGCTGACTTTCATATTCAGCTGCAGGCTATCTCCGGCAACCCGGTACTCACCGAGATGGTGACCCGCCTCAGCCAGCGCTCCTCGTTAGTGATTGCCGCCTGGGGCGCACCCTGGCGCCAGGGCTGCCGCTGCGACGATCACCAGCAGCTGGTCGGTTTGCTGCGGGATAAAGCCCTGCAGCCGCTTAGCGAGGCGCTGATGCACCATTTTGATCATATTGTCGCCAGCCTGTGCTTCGAGCGCGATGGCGTCAGTCTGCCCGATTTTTCCCGGCTGTTCGCCGGCCACAAGGAGTCGTGATGTCTTCCGTTTGTATACAAGTGATCAACCCCAACACCAGCCTGGCGATGACCGAAACGATAGGCGCCGCCGCGCGTGCGGTCGCCGCGCCGGGCACCGAGATCCTTGCGGTCTGTCCCCGCGCCGGCGTGCCGTCAATAGAGGGCCACTTTGACGAAGCCATCGCGGCGGTCGGCGTGCTGGAGCAGATCAGGGCCGGACGCGAGCAGGGAGTGGATGGGCATGTGATCGCCTGCTTCGGCGACCCGGGGCTGCTGGCGGCGCGCGAGCTGGCTCAGGGGCCGGTGATCGGCATTGCGGAAGCGGCGATGCACATGGCGACGATGGTCGCCACCCGGTTCTCCATTGTGACCACGCTGCCGCGCACGCTGATCATCGCCCGCCATTTGCTGCACCAGTACGGCTTTCATCAACACTGCGCGGCGCTGCACGCCATTGATTTACCAGTGCTGGCGCTGGAAGACGGCAGCGGCCTGGCGCAGGAGAAAGTGCGTGAGCGCTGCATCCGCGCGTTGAACGAGGACGGTAGCGGGGCGATTGTCCTTGGCTGCGGCGGGATGGCGACGCTGGCGCAGGAGCTGACCCGCGAGCTGCGGGTGCCGGTGATCGACGGCGTCAGCGCGGCGGTGAAGATGGTCGAGTCGCTGGTCGCGCTGGGCCTGGCGACCAGCAAGCACGGGGACTTAGCGTTCCCGGAGAAAAAAGCGTTAAGCGGACAGTTTCAGTCGTTAAATCCATTTTAAAAGGGGCAGGTGATGGTTGAGAACCAGGAACACTATCCTCGCGATCTGCGAGGTTATGCAGGGCAGCCGCCGCACGCGCGCTGGCCGGGCGGGGCGCGGATCGCGGTGCAGTTCGTCCTTAACTATGAGGAAGGCGCTGAGAACCACGTCCTGCATGGCGATGCGGGTTCGGAACAGTTCCTGTCCGATATTATCGGCGCCGCCAGCTACCCGGCGCGCCATATGTCGATGGACTCGCTCTATGAATACGGCAGTCGGGCCGGGTTCTGGCGCATCCATCGCGAGTTTAGCCAGCGCGGGCTGCCGCTGACGGTCTTCGGCGTGGCGATGGCGCTGGCGCGGCATCCGGAGATTGTGGCGGCAATCAAGGCCGCGGATTACGATGTGGTCAGCCACGGCTGGCGCTGGATCCACTATCAGCACATGGATATCGCCGAGGAGCGCGAGCATCTGCACAAAGCGGTGCAGGTGCTGACCGATTTGTTCGGCAAGCCGCCCACCGGCTGGTATACCGGCCGCGATAGCCCCAACACCCGCCAGCTGGTGGTGGAGCACGGCGGCTTTGACTACGACAGCGATTATTACGGCGATGATTTACCTTTCTGGAGCGAAGTGGCCTGCAGCGACGGCAGCCGTCGACCGCACCTGATCGTGCCTTACACCCTCGACGCCAACGACATGCGCTTTGCCACCGCCCAGGGGTTCAACACCGCGGAGCAGTTTTATACCTACCTGAAAGACAGTTTTGACGTGCTGTACGCCGAGGGGGAAACCGCGCCGAAGATGATGTCCGTGGGGATGCACTGCCGGCTGCTGGGGCGTCCGGGCCGTTTCCGCGCGCTGCAGCGTTTCCTTGACTATATCCAGCAGCACGACAAGGTATGGGTCTGTACCCGGCAGCAGATCGCCGACCACTGGCGCGAGGTCCATCCGTATCGCGGGTAGCTTGCTGCCACTCATCAGGCCCTCTCCCCGGGGAGAGGGCATCGCCCGGTCGCGTCTCTCGCACCGATAAAACCTGAAAGACGCCGTGATGAATCTGCGTCCTCTTTCGCCACTATGTTCCGCCGCGTGACCGGGCAGCCGCCATCGTTTTATCACCCAGCCTGATGCGTCGGGGAAGGGGACGCCGGCAGCATAGGTCGGAAATGAATGTCATTTTTATGGCGTTGCTGTGCGTTAACATAGTCATCAGACAGACAATCCTGGAATGCCTGGCTTGCGTCTACAGGTACCCCTACATTTAGTGGTGGCTGCCTCCAGGCGGTTTCTCTATTCTGCCTGTAACCGTGAGAAGACCGGAGTCTCTCTTTGTGAACCATCTTATCGTTGAAAAAATCATCATCATCTTTCTTCTCATCCTGTGGGGATTCGATACATTCAGAACCAGGAAAAGAAAACGTTATGATCCCGCGATTGAAGCCGCTGATGCCAGCGAACGCCATCAATGGCGCTATCTGAGATGGGGGTTTCGGATCATACAGGCGGTAGCGGGAGTGTATATCGTCGTGCAGTTAATTCGCGTATTACTGAGATAGCGGCCGCCGGCAGGGGCGACTGAACATAACCCTTGTCAGCGACACGTGTTCCTGTTTTTCATCGAGAGCTGAGAACTTGCCTGCATATAAACGGGGTGTTTTTAGTTTGTAACATTTCCAACAACAGCATACGTGACCTTTCAATGATGCAAGTGATACTGGTTCGACACGCAGAAACAGAATGGAATGTAAAAGGTAGTATTCAGGGACACAATGATAGCGCATTGACGCTTCGGGGGGAGCGTCAGACATCAGCCTTACTGGCGGCGTTTGCAGCGAGTAATTACCGGGTAGAATGTGTTTACGCTTCTCCGCTTGGCCGGGCCTGGCAAATGGGACAGCGCCTGGCGGAGAGTTTTTATTGTTCACTGATAGCTGAACCAGCTCTGAAAGAACAGGCTTTTGGTCAGTTTGAGGGCATGACAAGCGTAGAGCTCCTGCAGAATAATCCAGACGCCGCAGAAGCGTTATTCAACCTTGATGCAGAGTATTGTCCGCCAGGGGGGGAGTCTCTCTCACATGCTTCGCAGCGAATTATGCATTTTTTATCCAATCTGGAAAAAAAACATCATCATCGAACAATATGTCTTGTCTCTCACGGGCAGGTCATTCAGGGCGTGCTTGCGATGCTAACAAGCGGAGCTGTGGATGATTTTCACAGGTATGCGCAACCCAACGCGAGTTACTCCGTTTTCGAGTTGGTTAATGGAAGGTGTACCGCCCTTAGATGGGGGATCGCGACACATTTACGTCACCTGGATGGAACAGTCTGACTAACCCCAAATTAATATACTTCACTTAACGTATATCGCAGCTTTGATACAGATAAATGCCCCAGGAAGCGGCAGGCTGAGTAACCAGGAACCCCTTAGAATACAGGATGATTTGTATCGGCACTCATTACACCATGCGTTCCGATTAACGCCGCATAGCCAGTTGAACTTTGCTACTCTGTGAAAGGTAGTGCCGTCTATCCAGTGCGGATTTAATTAATGGAATAAATGATTATGAGTGATAATGATACAACCCCGAAGAAGTCTACAAGCCAGATTAACAAAGCGGTATTCTTTACATCTGCTTTGCTAATTTTCCTTCTTGTCGCCTTTGCCGCCGTATTCCCGGATGTCGCCGACAAAAATTTTAAACTACTACAGCAACAAATCTTCACGAATGCCAGCTGGTTCTACATCCTTGCTGTGGCCCTGATTTTACTAAGTGTCACCTTCCTTGGACTCTCACGCTACGGTGATATCAAGCTGGGCCCGGACCATGCGCAGCCTGATTTCAGCTACCACTCCTGGTTTGCGATGCTTTTTTCGGCAGGGATGGGGATCGGCCTGATGTTCTTTGGCGTTGCCGAACCTGTAATGCATTATCTTTCGCCTCCCGTTGGCACGCCAGAAACCGTTGCGGCAGCCAAGGAAGCAATGCGTCTGACCTTCTTCCACTGGGGACTGCACGCATGGGCAATTTATGCCATTGTGGCGCTGATTCTGGCGTTCTTCAGTTACCGTCACGGTCTGCCTTTAACTCTGCGCTCCGCACTCTATCCCATTATTGGCGATCGCATATACGGGCCTGTAGGCCATGCGGTTGATATTTTCGCTGTTATAGGCACGGTCTTTGGCGTCGCGACATCGCTGGGTTACGGTGTTTTGCAGGTGAATGCCGGTTTGAACCATCTTTTCGGGGTGCCCATCAATGAAACGGTGCAGGTCATTCTGATCGTGGTCATCACGGGGTTAGCGACGATTTCAGTGGTGTCCGGCCTGGATAAGGGAATACGTATCCTGTCTGAGCTCAATCTGGGTCTGGCGTTGTTGCTCCTGGCGCTGGTTCTGTGTCTGGGACCAACCGTGCTTCTGCTGAAGTCATTTGTGGAAAATACGGGCGGTTATCTTTCGGAACTGGTGAGTAAAACGTTCAACCTTTACGCGTATGAGCCTAAGTCGAGCAACTGGCTGGGGGGCTGGACATTACTGTACTGGGGATGGTGGCTTTCATGGTCGCCGTTTGTGGGGATGTTCATCGCCCGGGTCTCCCGCGGGCGAACCATTCGCGAGTTTGTCACCGGCGTGCTGTTTGTTCCCGCGGGTTTTACGCTAATGTGGATGACGGTGTTTGGTAACAGCGCGATCTATCTCATTATGAACCAGGGGGCCACAGACCTCGCCAATACTGTTCAGCAGGATGTGGCGCTGGCCCTGTTTAATTTCCTCGAGCATTTCCCGTTCTCTTCCGTGCTGTCATTCATCGCAATGGCGATGGTCATCGTCTTCTTTGTCACGTCTGCTGATTCGGGGGCAATGGTAGTTGATTCTCTGGCATCAGGTGGAGTGGCAAACACACCCGTCTGGCAGCGAATATTTTGGGCCTCGCTCATGGGCATTGTCGCAATTGCGCTTCTCCTTGCCGGAGGGCTAAGTGCGCTGCAAACAGTGACAATAGCGAGTGCATTGCCTTTCTCAGTGATCTTACTGATATCCATATACGGACTTTTAAAAGCTTTGCGCCGGGATTTGACCAAGCGTGAAAGCCTGAGCATGGCGACAATTGCTCCTACAGCTGCACGTAACCCAATTCCCTGGCAGAGAAGGTTGCGCAATATCGCGTATCTGCCGAAGCGATCTCTTGTGAAACGTTTTATGGACGACGTCATCCAGCCCGCCATGACGCTGGTTCAGGAAGAGCTGAACAAGCAGGGGACGATAAGCCACATCAGTGACGCAGTCGAGGATCGTATTCGTCTTGAAGTCGATTTGGGTAACGAGCTGAATTTTATATATGAAGTGAGGCTTCGCGGGTATAGCTCACCGACCTTCGCGCTCGCCGCGATGGATAATAATGAGCAGCAGACTGAACAACATAGATATTATCGCGCTGAGGTTTATCTCAAAGAAGGCGGTCAAAATTATGATGTGATGGGCTGGAACCAGGAACAGCTGATTAATGACATACTGGACCAGTACGAAAAACATCTGCACTTCCTGCACCTGGTTCGTTAATAGCAACATGCCGTCCTGGGGGCGGCAATTATTTATCCCGGCCGCAATATGAGGAATGCAGAATGATTTCACGCTGGAAATGGATTCTGAAGCAGACATTTAAAAAGCTATGGTTCAGGGCAACGTTATTCGCCATTGTCGCGATAATAACGGCCCTTTTATCAATTCTTTTTAAATCAATGATACCTGAGTCGGTTTCCGTGAAAGTTGGTGCGGAAGCAGTCGATAACATTCTGAACATACTGGCATCGAGTATGCTGGCAGTGACCACTTTTTCGTTGAGTATCATGGTCACAGCCTACGGTTCAGCCACTACTAATGTGACTCCCAGAGCTACGCGTTTAGTTGTTGAAGACGTAACCACACAAAATGTACTGGCCACCTTCATCGGTTCTTTTCTCTTCAGTCTGGTAGGGATTATTGCCCTAAATATGGGAGCTTATGGAGAAAGGGGGAGAGTCATTTTATTCATTGTCACACTGGTTGTCATTGCCTTAATCCTCATCACATTGCTTCGCTGGATACAGCATTTGACCTCGCTGGGGAGGGTAGGTGAGACAACGGCAAAAGTAGAACAGGCGGCCATCGAATCATTTATTGCGAGAGCAAGAAATCCCTTTCTCGGCGGATATCCATGGCTTGAGAACAATGAACAGCCGAAAGGAACGGTTGCCGTTTATCCGAAGAAGATTGGCTATGTTGAATATATTGATATGGTGAAACTTAGCAAACTGCTGACCAATGATCCCCGTCATGTATACCTCGTGGCGCAGCCAGGCAGTTTCATACATCCATCCATGCCAGTTTTGTACCTGAGTCAAGGCCAGGAGTCATCAATCAGCGCCGATTTACTTGAGACGATTATTGTCTCGGATGTACGTTCATTTGCTCAGGATCCGCGATTTTGTCTTAGCGTCATGGCCGAAATAGCCTGCCGGGCCCTTTCCCCCGCAGTGAACGATCCTGGAACCGCCATTGATGTCATTGGCAGAGGTGTTCGTATACTTTCCACTTACGCGCAGAATAAATCTGATGAAATAGAAGTGAAATATCCTTCAGTTCATGTTGCACCACTTCAGAATAACGATCTACTGGAAGACTTTTTCTCACCTGTCGCGCGCGATGGTGCCAGTATGAGGGAGATTCAGATAAGAGTCCTTAAAGGACTGTCTATGCTGAGTAAGGGTTGGCCTGGAATATTTTCTGAGGCCGCGCATAATTTAGCATTTGAAACATTAGAGCATGCAACACTTGCTGACCATATAGATTCTGACAGATGTCTAATAAAATCAATTTATTATAATTTATTTGGTGGCGAAGATTCTAATAAAAAACCATAGTTGCGGAGCAAGCGATTCGGTTGTTGGCAAGTAAAGGGCAAAGCATTCGCGTGAGAATGGGCGTCTGCTTTGTGCCAGGAGCGGACTTTTACAAAATCTCGCTAAGCTCAAACTCCTCAAAGACAAGTTCCATTTTCTCAGAATAAGTGCCTTCACGCTCAAAATAACGTTTGTGTCCTTCCTTCCAGTACCCCAGACTTAAATCACCTTGACCTTCTTTGCTGGCGAGTTCGCTTGTCATTTCACAAAAGCGAATGACCTGCAACCTGACAGTCTGAATCACGCACATTGGCTGTTCTGTTCCGTCGAGAATGATATTGTCACTTCCAGCGCAGGGAGCTTCGCCTCGTTCATATTCACGCTGAAAAGAAATTTTCGAGCAGCAGGTTGCTGTTTTAATCCCACTTAGAACCAGTTGTTTGCGCAGAGTGAACATCAAGGGTTCACAATTCGGTTAAGTACCAATCGGTCAAAGTAGATAATTGAAGGATGAAGTGCTTTATTAACCGGCTGTACGATTAATTACAGCCGGCCAAAGAACCGTCGGGAATCAGACAGCCAATGATATTTCCTCTACTAACGGTGGTTAAATTTTCCTTCTTACTCCGGCAACATAACACCTGAAAGCTCAGCACAGATATGAAGCAGCCGATCCTGCAGTGCAACATCATTGGCCTGTGGATTCGCGGTCATGCGCTTGAAGTGGTAGAAATATTTACCTGTTACCTTTGCCTGCGGATCATCACTGGCGGCAAGCCAGGCCTGAGTCAGATGCGCCTGTTCCATATCATCGGGCGCACCCGGGCCGCCCATTCTGGTGGGCACCCAGCCGGGCTCCAGAGCGTTGACGTGCACGTCCCGCCAGCGACGCGCCACGGCAAACGCCAGCATCGCGTCATGCAATTTACTCTCAGCGTAGGCGTCGGCGCCATTCCAGGGCCGCTTGCGCCAGAGAATATCGTCCAGACAGGCTCCGACATGATGATGCATACCAGAACTCAGATAGACGAGGTGCTGCGGACGCGCGATCAATGCGGTTAGTATGTAAGCGGAAAGCGTATTAATTGCGAACACATGCGGCAGCCCGTCCCGGGTGACACGGCTGGCTTCACGATAGCCCACTGCGGCGTTATGGATCACAGCATCGAAATGCCCGAGATCGTTAACGCGTGATGCGGTTTCCTTCGCCCCCGCAATCGTTTCGAGGTCGCCGACGACGACCGCTTCGGCCTGCGGTAAAGCGCGCCGGGCATCTTCTGCACGGCTGCTATTACGCGCGTGCAGCACAACGTCATGCCCCTGCTGAACCAGCAGTTCAGCCGTCATCAGACCCAGGCCGGTGGACGAGCCGGAAATAAAAATACGAGACATAGAACTTCTCCAGAGTAGTGCGCCGCCAGACACGACTGACGGCACTGCGTGATATTCAGAATTGGGCGCGGCGGGAGACACTCGCGAGCAGCGCACCCAGCAGTGCACACAGCGCGCCAGAGAGATAAACGGCGGCATAACTGTAATGACCGGCGATAAACCCCGCAGCCGGGCCAGAGAGGCCATAGGCGATATCAAGAAAAGCGACGAAGGCGCCCATCGCACTACCACGATTGGCCGGTGGCACCCGCCGGAGTGCTTCGACACCCAGCGCCGGGAAAACCAGCGCACAGCCCAGTCCGGTCACCAGCGCACCGGCAAGCGCCGTCCATTCATTTGTGCCCAGCCACAACATGGCCTGGCCGATGGCTTCAACCGTCAGCGACCAGATTGCCACGCGATAGCCTCCCATCCGATCGGGCAGATGGCCGAAGACAAGGCGAACGAAAATAAACCCGAGTCCAAAGGCTGTCATGACCAGACCGGCGTTCTGCCAGTGGTGTGCCGCAAAGTACAGCGAGGCAAAAGCGGTGAGTCCGGATAAGCCGACACCCTGCAGCATCAGCCCCAGCCCTTCGCGCCAGATGCGTCCGATCACTTGATAAAATGGCAATCGTGTGCCTCCCGGCGACACATAAGCAGAAGAGCCCAGCGCGATCAGCGCAGCCAGGACCGGTGCAGCAATGCAGGCCATCATGGCTACCGCGAGGCTGTAATGCTGATACAGCGCCATGCCAACCGGCGCGCCAATTGACAGGGCTGCGAACATGGCAATGCCGGTCCATGACATCGACATTCCGGCCCGCTGTGGGCCAACCGAAGCAATCGACCAGGAGACACACCCCGTGACGAACTGGCTTTCGCCAAAGCCAGCCATCAGACGACCGGCTATGACGATGCCGAGGCTGGCGGTGGGCGATAGATCCGACGCGGAAGCGGTCAGATACAACCCACCCGCCAGCGCCGAAAGCAGTGCCCCCTGCAGTGCAGAACGCTTGCCGCCCAGCTGGTCGGTTACCCGTCCGGCATAGCCACGGGTGAGCACGGTGGCCAGAAACTGAATGCCGATCACCAGTCCCACGACGAGGTTACTGAAACCGAGGTGACCATGTATGAATAACGGAATCACCGGCAATGGCAGGCCAACCGCCAGATAGCCAAAGAACAGTGCGGCGATAACGCCCGAAGCCGGGCGGGGAAGCAGCGCGGGCGGGTTGTTTTCCTGCATGCTTCGCTTTATAGCGAGATCTGGCATGGAAATCTCCTGTGCGAGAAAGGCGTATAAGTGTGATACGGCCCGCTGCGACGGGCCGCTCTGTCATCAGGCTGCCGTGAAGCGATCGACATGCCAGCCGCTGGCTTTGAGCAGGTAATCACGGGACGCTGTGGTATCCGCCTCCAGTGCGGCCAGATCCACGTCAATCAGCTGGCCCGCGCGCTTACGTAACTGTCCCGCCACCATTACCGTGTCCACATCCGCGCGTTCAATCGCCTGCACCACCGTTCCGGTTACATTCGTGACCGGGAAGACGGCGACGCCGCTGGTGCGTACCATGATGATGTCAGCCTGCTTACCTGGCATAAGGGTGCCAATCTGGTCCTCCAGTCCGGCCGCGCGTGCGCCATTGACGGTTGCCGCCTTCAGTACCGCTGCGACCGTAATAGGTGCTGGTACACTCTCTTCGCCACGGAAGCGCTGGTAGCGCATCGCTGAGCGCTGTTGTCCAAACAGCGCATGCATTTCTCCGAACATATCGCTGCCAAACGCGGTATCCAGATCAATGCCCAGCGCTGGCGTCAGACCATAATTAACGGCCTTCTGATAGGCGAAGCTCTCATCGTCGAAGCCAAACAGCGCATCTGAACGCGGATTAACGGTGACGTTAACACCTGCTTCGGCCAGTAGCTGCCATGTCTCATGCGGAACCCGAGAACAGTGGTTAAATATATTGTGCGTACCCAGCACACCCGGTTTGGCAAATTCCGGGCCGAGCTTCGCCAGATCGCCGATGAATTCCGTCAGAATTCGCATGTCGAGATCACGCGCGACCTGCCACCAGTCCAGATTAAGTTGCCCGAACAGGCCCACGCGTACCCGGCTTTCCGAGGTATTCCAGCGCTGCGCCAGCCGCGGCAGATCGCCCGGCAGATGCGCGGCTGAGGCTTGCTTGTCCATCGCCGCACCCACCATGTGTAATGCGCGAATACCGCTCTCCTGCAGGGCATCCAGCGCGGCATCAGTGTGGGCCGGGCTGCGCGCGTTGTGGCAGGCATCAATAACGGTAGTGATACCGGCGTCCAGACAGGCGGCCGCGGTCAGTCTGGTACTCAGAAACATGTCCAGCGGCCGATAGTGGGCACCCAGTTTTTCAGCGACAACATCAATGTAAGCAAACAGATCGTCCACATCTGGCATCATGCGACGCATGACACCCAGCCACATGTGATGATGAGCATCAATCAGTCCTGGCATAACAATATGATGAGTGGCATCAATCACCTCAGCGTCATCCGCCTGCAGAGCCGGACCAACAGCCGCGATCCGATCGTCCTCGACAAGGACATCGCCGACGTCAAGATTAGGAACATTGGCATCCAGCGTAAGGATAATGCCGCCTTTGAAAAGAGTGCGCTTTGTTGTCATGTCGTATTCCTCAGAATTAAGGGATGCCGTTCGTTGCGGAATTACCCGGCCTGAACCAGGTAAACTGCGAGTCGCAACGATGTGGACGACACAATAGGTTGCGCACCATCTTTGATAAAGGTAGTTTTATTCAAATTATTTTTGCTAAAAATCAAAGATGGGTGCTTATGAGTTTTGACGGACGACTTCTCTCGGGGCTAAGTGTGTTGGCAGCTGTCGTCGAGGCTGGTAGTTTCAGCCGCGCTGGCGAGATACTGGGACTTTCAGCTTCCGGCGTAAGCCGATCTATTGATCGGCTTGAAGCACGTCTCGGTGTACGTCTGCTGAACCGCACCACGCGCACCCTGAACCTCACCAGCGAAGGCAGGGCTTTATATGAGCGCGCTGCGCCGCATCTGGAAGGTATTGAAGTAGCGGCAAGCTATGTTTCTGGTGCTGCCGTGGCGGTGCGTGGTGCATTGCGCGTTAGCGTGAATCCCATCTTTGCTCGTTACATTCTGGCACCCAAATTGCCGCTGTTACGCCAGCGTCATCCGGATCTGAAACTGACGGTGGTGCAGCAACCCGATGTCGGCGATCTGGTGACGGAGGGGATCGATGTCGCAGTGCGCTTTGGGCCTCAACCTCCCTCTACCATCACATCAAAGCTGCTGCTGAATACGCGCGTGCTGACGGTAGCCGCGCCGGCTTATCTGGCACAGCACGGAAGACCACAGAATCCCCAGGATCTTACCAGGCATGAATGCATTCAATATATTGATCCGCGCAGCGGTAAACCGTTCAGTTGGGAATTTCGGCGCGGTCGGGAATGGCTGTCTGTAGAGACACAGGGGCATCTGATCACTACTGATGTCGATCTTATGGTGCAGGCCTGCGTGAGCGGCACCGGTATTGCGCAGGTGTTATCACTGAGTGTCGCGCACCTGATAGCAGACGGGAAGCTCACAGAACTGTTTCCGGAATGGCCGGATGAAACCTATCCACTGTACGTTGCCCGCCCATCGCGTCGTCTGGCACCAGCAGCTGTCGAGGCCTTTTTGAATTTTTGCACTGAAATCAGTGACGATTTTGAAGAGTTCCAGCCCAGCGGACAGCGATGACAAGCATATATTCAGTCTGCTTCGGGGAAGAAAGCTATTTAGCCGAAGTGTCGGGAGATTGAAGGTCCGCTCCTCGCTCATAGCGGACCTTCAAATCAGTTAGTTCGTCCGCTCTGTACCAGGAGCGGACATGACAAGCTCAACCCGATGGCAAGCTCACCGGGCATGACATTATGCTTGAGCCGCGTTGTAACGCGCTTCCAGCTTATCCAGAAAGCCAAAAAGCGCTTGATTCATTTCACTGTAATCGTGGGCCCGGAGCGCTTCAGGCGTGTCAACGAAACGGTAGTCTGCTGCACGGCTCAGGTCTTGCTCAGAATGGGCGATCAGCCGTTCTAGAACGTCCAATGTGAGCTCCATGTGGCACTGGAAACCAAAGACGCGGTCTGAATAGGCAACGATCTGCCGGGGACAGCCTTCGCTGTAAGCGATAATTTTGGCCTCCGGCGTCAAGCCTGGCATATCGTTATGCCAGTGACCCACTTCCAGTGTTTTCCCAAAGTGAGAGAACATCTCATCCTTTCTGCCGTCTTCGGTCAATGTGATCGGGAATTTACCAATCTCTTTTTCCGGGCTATGAGAGAACGGCGCGCCCAGCGCTTCACCAATGAGCTGTGAACCCAGGCAGATACCGATCACCGCCTTACCGGTTTTAACCGCGGAAGCAATCAGCGCCTGTTCCGCTTTAGCATTAAAGTGAGGGCACGCTTCAAGCGTTGTGTCCGGATCTTGCGGACCGCCCATCACGATAAGAAAATCGATGCCTTCGGCGTCAGCAGGTAGCCGATCGCCTGCATAGACGCGTGAGTAAGTTACATCATGACCTTGGTTTATTGCCCAGGTTTCATATGCGCCCGGGGCTTCAAAACTTTCATGTACGATAAAGTGTACACGCATGAGGTTAAGCTCCTGTAATATCTTTGACGATCAGAATGATAAGTCACGCACCCATTGCCTAAGGCTCTACTCCGGGTGGTTCCAGTTTCGATATGATAAATGCAGGGGCTAAATCTGAAATGCCAGGTAGTATAGATAAAGCGCCAAGACATGATGAAGTCACAGGCTGGTCCAGTACTGCGATAAGCTATCAACGCGGTGAGGTCGATCCTCCCCATCATCATGTTGAGGGGCAGCTACTCTTCGCCACCAGAGGGGTGATGCTGGTGCAAACAGAGAGTGACCGTTGGGTGATCCCTCCTCAGCGGGCATTATGGCTACCGCCTCTGCATATCCATAGTTACCATCTGCTTTCACAAACCGATCTCAGGGCGATCTATTTCAGCAGTAGCCTTATCGCAGAATGTATGAGCTTTACGAAGAGTCATCAGGTGCATGTGATCACGGCTACGTCGTTAGTCAAAGAACTTATCGCAGGCCTGTTCAGTGAGGACTACGCCACACCGATTCAACGGAAGATAGCGTTGTTGCTTCTGGAAATTCTCAGCGAGGCGCCACCTTTAACGATGGCGCTACCCATGCCGAATGATGAGCGATTATTTAGCGCGGCCAGATCGCTACTGGTCAATCAGCGCTGGGAAGCATCGTTGAGCGAGCTGGCTTTTATGTCGGCCATGTCGGAACGGACCTTTTCCCGATTGTTTATGAAGGATACAGGCTTTAGTTTTCGAACATGGAAGCAGAGAGCCAGAATTTATGCTTCGTTGGATCTTCTCGCGAACGGCGTTCCAATCAAACAGGTCGCTTACCAGCTTGGTTTCTCATGCCCGGCGGCATTTACCGCTGCTTTTCGTTCCATTCTTGATTCAACGCCGCGCGATTTTGTGCCTTAAACCGGGAAACCATAACCGCTTTTTGCTCATCGCAGCCGTTCGGATATTTTGCACGACAAAGAGGGGATGGCAGGGGAGTCATCTGCGAGGAACAGAATCACCGTAAAATCCCTGGGGAAGAGAATGACATTTACCCCAGTATTTAGAGATGGTTGTGGGAGGGCGGTTCAACGAGGCTGCCATTATATGAGCAGAATGAGACAGCCTTTAAGCATGGCCGTTTTTTATACAGCCACACGTTATTGAATTCAGGTCCGAAAAGGGCTACTGACCCACAAAAGAAAGGATGCACGAGATCGCGCTATGCGTATTGACCTAGTCTGCATAGGCGAAAGCAGTTTTTACCCGGGTCTGTATGTTGAATTCTGCAACAGGTAAACCCTTCAATTACGAGAAATGACGTTAAGGTGACTTGCCGTTGCTGCACGCACACTTATATTGGTGAACCTGTACCCTGGATAGATTGAGTGACAATGCCTACTTTCCTGCCACGGATGCGACAGTCATCAGCAATGAGAGCGATTGCCAACTTCGCATTTCGCACACTGCAGACCTTTTGCTCGATAGTTTGTCCGCTTCGCGCCAGCATCGAATATTGTTATCAAAGGCGATTGATAAAACGTCAGCCCGTTAACCTTGTCTCACAGCACCTCAACCACTTCAAACTCTTCTGCGATCAACTCCATATCCTCAGAAAAATGACCTTCACGAATGAAAAAACGCTGATGCTCTTTCTGCCAGTATTCAAGGCTTAAATCGCCTTCACCCTCTTTGCGGGCGAACGCTTCAGTCACATCACAAAAACGCACCAGCTGCATCGAAACCAGTCTGATCACGCAAACTGGAACATTCTGGCCATCAAGAATAATGTTGTAATCCCCAATCCTCGGAGCAGACGCTTCCTGCTGATAAGAGGCCAAAGATCCGCAAGAAGCCGTTTTGATCCCTTTTTTAATCAGCTCCGCAAGCTCGCTTGCCAGTTCCGGACTGTCACCCATTTGCCAGGCTCCTGCGCCTGGATATTTCCTTTTTATTTCCTCAACCTCAACCATGAAAATTCCTTCGTTATCGTCAATGAAAAGAAAGTTATACCTTTTTTAACCTGAGCGGTCCCAACATTATCAGCGATATCTTTCTTTAGATAGCGTCGTCCGGTCTTCGCTCAAAACGGACCTCAAGGGCATTTAACTCGTTGGCTCTGTGCCAGAAACGGAAATTAACTTCAGGACGAGCAATAACATCGCCTGTCTTATTCAGACTGCCAGTAAAGCGGTGAACCGAACGCGTCCAGGTAGTAATCGATAATCGCCCGAACGTTCAGAGGAGGGTGGCGGGCATTCGGATAGATTGCCGCGATATGCTGTGGCTCCGTTTTTATGGACGTATCCAGCTCCGGCAGAAGTTCGACAAGCTCGCCGCGCTTCAGCCGGTCTCCAATCAGCCAGTCAGGAAACAGCACAATCCCCATTCCCCCGAGCGCGGCAATCAGCAGAGTTTCAGCATTATTCGATGACATCAGGGGCGAGACGGGGTAGTGCACCCATTCTTCTCCGTGCCTGCGCAGCAGCCATTGGTTTGGTCCTGACGAACCGCGATAGACCAGGCATTTATGCCGCGCCAGCTCTTCGGGTGATCCCAACATGCCGTGCCGGCGGATGTAATCCGGTGACGCGGCAAGATGATAGAACTGCTGGCCAAACACGCGCGCATGAAATGCGGAATCCGTCAGCACGCCAATGCGGAAAATTACGTCAGCCGGCTCGCGGTGCGGATCGATGTAATCATCAGTCAGGGTAAGCTCAATGCTGAGCTTCGGATATCGCGCCGTCAGGCCGGGTAACGCGGGGGCGACATGGCGCTGTCCAAAGAATACCGGTGCGTTTATGCGCACCATTCCGGAAGGCTCAAGGGTTCTCTCGTTGAGTTCCCGCCGCGCCTCCTCCATGCTGCCAGTCATGGCTCGCGCATAGCGGATAAAAAGATGGCCGCTATCGGTCGGAATTATCGCCCGGGTATTGCGGTAAAAAAGCTGCTGCCCGAGCACATCCTCCATCTGATGGATGACGCGCGAAACCTGAGAGGCAGATATCCCTTCCCGCCGAGCTACCACAGAGAAATTCTGCGTCTCATAAACGTCTATAAAAATCAGCAGGGCGCGAATACTGATGTTCCCGAGCTCATTCATTAATGCATATCCTGCACAGGTGTTTATCTCATTATGGCATTTTTCTCATCCATGTTAAGTCGTAATCTTCTCCGCCTGAACTACGGGAGACTGATTGCTATGCAACTCATATTGATTTTTATCGTCATTGCCGGAGGCATGGGACTGTCCATAGAGGCAGGATTGCTCGGGCCACTGGGTGGGGAGGTCGGTGACCTCTGGGCTACCTTCAGCATATTTGGCGTGGGCGCGGCGCTGACCTTTCTGCTGATGCTTTTTTTCAGCCCGCGCAACAGCCCGTCATTCTTTGCGCAACCAGGGTGGCAGCTGCTTGGCGGCGTACTTGGGCCGATCTACGTCATCATCCTCACCGTGGTAACGCCGGCAATCGGCATCGCCATGACGATGATCGGCATTCTGGCAGGCCAGGTGTTCAAGAGCCTGATGATTGATCACTTCGGCCTGCTCGGTACGTCGCGCCGGAAAATTGACAGTAAGCGTATCATTGCGCTGATTTTTATCATTGCAGCGCTGGTTATGGTTGCCCAGGGGTAAAGTAACGTTATGACAATTATCATGATTCTGCTCGCCGTCGCCGGTGGCGCCATGCTGAGTATCCAGGCGGCTATCAATGGCCAGCTGGGCAGCAAGGTCGGCGTATTCAAAAGCGCGTTCCTGACATTTTCTGTCGGCGCGCTGGTGACGGGATTGCTGATCTTCTTCTTCGAACCCAAACACACCCTGACGCTGATGGACGTGCCTAAATGGCAGCTGCTGGGCGCAATGTTTGGCGTACCGTATATCGTCATTATGGTACTGGCCGTCCAGCGTATTGGCGCTGCAGTGGCTACGGTCGCTGTCATTTTTGGCCAGTTAACCATGAGCATGCTGATCGATAACTTCGGCTGGCTGGGCAATGCGTCGATTCCATTCTCGCTGAGCCGAATCGGCGCCATTGTCTGTCTGGGTATCGCGCTGTTCTTCATTTACGCCAGCAGCAGGTCAAAAGCCGCAACGGCGACACCCCCCAGGCAGCAGGAAAACGCTAACACATAAGCTCAGGTCTTCGTCATTAACATCGGTTTTGGTCTACAGGACGCCAAAACCCCAACGCACCCGTTTTCGCAGCAACGCGTCAGTGGCTCCCATTTTTTGACCTTAAGAGAAAGGGGCCGCTCACCCGGCTTCAGCGGTGGTAGCGAATTTTTCAGCTTCAGCAGAGAACACAGGAGCCAGGTGGACATGTGATACCCGCGACAGCGTAGGGTGTCCGGGTGGAGCTCCCCCGCCAGCCAGCGCCGGCGGGGGAGTTGACGATTATTCCCAGCGTTTCAGCAACAGGCTGGCGTTAACCCCGCCAAAGCCAAAACCGTTCGACAGCGCATAACGCATCTTCTGCGCGCGGGCCTCCAGCGCCACCAGGTTAAGACCGGCCGCCTCTTCATCGGGGTGATGCAGGTTCAGCGTCGGCGGCACCATCTGATCACGCAGCGCCTGAATGGTGAAGATGGCCTCAATCCCGCCTGCCGCGCCTAACAGATGGCCGGTAGCGGATTTCGTCGAGGTAATGGCGACAGGATGGGCGCCAAACAGCGTTTTAATCGCCGCCAGCTCGCCTTTATCGCCGACCTGGGTCGAGGTGGCGTGGGCGTTGATATGGTCAACCTCTTCAGCGGTCACTCCGGCCTGGCGAAGGGCGGTTTCCATGGCCCGACGCGCGCCGTTACCATCTTCCGGGCCCGCAGTCAGGTGATAAGCATCTGCGCTGGTGCCGTAGCCCACCAGCTCGGCCAGCGGCGTGGCGCCGCGCGACAGCGCGTGCTCAAGCGACTCGATCACGATAAGCCCGGCGCCTTCTCCCATCACAAATCCATCGCGGTCGCGGTCAAAGGGGCGGGAAGCGGCTTCCGGCTGGTCGCTGGAGGCGCTGGAGAGCGCCCTTGCCGCGGCGAACCCGGCAAGGCTAACGCGATGTATTGCCGCTTCCGCGCCGCCGCAGAGGGCGATATCCGCCTCGCCGCTGCGGATCATCCGCGCCGCATCGCCAATGGCCTGGGCGCCCGCCGCGCAGGCGGTGACCGGTGCGCCGATGGGGCCCCGGAAACCGTGAGCGATAGACACATGCCCGGCGGCCAGGTTGGCCAGAAAAGAGGGAATGGTGAACGGGGAGAGGCGACGCGGCCCGCGCTCGTCGGTGGTATGTACCGCATTGGCGATCTCGCTGAACCCGCCGATCCCGGTGGCGATCACCGTGGCGGTGCGTTCCTGTTCGGCCGCTGATGCCGGCGACCAACCGGCCTGAGTCAGCGCTTCACGCGCGGCGACCAGCGCAAACTCGATAAAACGATCCATCTTTTTGCGCTCTTTTGCCGGGATGATCGCCAGCGGGTCGAAGCCGTGCCGCGGATCGCTTTCAATGGACGGCACCTGGCCGGCCACTTTGCAGGGAATATCCGCGACCAGCTGCTCGCTGAGCCGGGTAATGCCTGATTTTCCTGCCAGCAGCGACTGCCAGACGTGCTGTACGCCGCAGCCCAGCGGGCTGACAATCCCCATCCCGGTGACGACAATGCGTTTAACGGAAACGCCCATAGTTAACTCTCCTGTAGTATCAGTGTGCCGGCGGCTTTTTCATCAAGGGAACCAGCTGCGCGGCAGGCAAAAAACCAATCATGATGAGGTAGAACGCATCGGAAAATGCCTGGGTTCGCGCCTCCCGCAGCGCCAGCGCGGCATCCGGCGAGATCCCCGCGTGGCGAAGTTTGCCGCGCTGCGCTGAACAAAATCCTGGCGTTATTCAGATGGCCGCCAGAACGAGGACGCTTTTCTTACTGGCCGGATTCATTGCCGGCATCTCTGTAGGGTTCAGGCTGGAATTTTTGCCCGTTATCGCCTTCGCGTTTGCGCAGCAGATATTCATGACGATATTGCATCAGCGGCGAGGCGGCGGGGCCCGGCACCATGGCGTATTTACCCGGAATAATCTCTTCCCCGGTCGCTTTATCCACCATGACTGGCTCCACGCGGCGCTGGGTAGCGGTTTCCACCAGCTGCATCTGACGGCCTTCGGGAGCGAAGTGGCGATTACCCCATTCCGCCAGCGCCAGCAGCACCATGCGGAAATCGCGGCCGCGCGGGGTGAGGTGGTATTCGTAGCGCGGCGGCGTGCTGCTATAGCAGACCTTCTCCAGCAGCCCGTCGTCGACCAGCGCCTTCAGGCGGCGCGACAGAATATTGGGCGCGACGTTGCTGCTTTTCTGAAATTCGTCGAAGCGGGTAAAGCCCGCAAAGGCGTCGCGCAGGATCATGATGCTCCAGCTGTCGCCGATGCGGCCCAGGCTACGGGCGATGGGGCAGGGAGCGTGGCAAAGCGGTTCATTTTTCATGGGCGGTCCAGGGAGCAGGTGGCTGTTGCCAGCAAATTGACATAGTTACTATCAAAATGCAAGTTACTATTGATAACTGTCAGGGGAGCAGCCGCTGGCGTTCCGCTACGTCATTTCTTCCTTTGAATGCTGAAAGCGGGACAGTCTCCGCCGCCTGCTTATTTCTGCTTTACCGTAATAAGAGATAAAAACCGCTGATGGCAGATGAAACATTTTAATAATCATAGAAATCAATGTGGTGGGTAATGACCTTTATTGGGGGATACGATATAAGGTATGGCGAACACAAATTAATATTCTCATAACTTTTTAAGGTTAAATAAATGAAGCAGGTGGGTATTGTTGGCTGGCGGGGCATGGTTGGCTCAGTATTGTTGCAGCGAATGATCGAAGAGAATGATTTCGACGATATTTCAGCGCATTTTTTTAGTACCTCCAGTGCGGGTGCCGCGGGCCCGGTTATTAATGGTAAAAGCGACAGACTGAAAGATGCGAATTCCCTGAGCGCCCTCGCCGAAATGGATATTATTATTACCTGTCAGGGCGGGGATTATACCAAAGCCATCTATCCGGCGTTAATTCACTCGGGCTGGCAAGGGTACTGGATCGACGCCGCTTCGGCGCTGCGAATGGATGAGAACGCCTGCATTATTCTCGACCCGGTCAATCGCGATAATATCGATCGTGCGGTGAAAGCGGGAGTGAAACTGTTTGTCGGCGGCAACTGCTCCATTACGCTGAGCCTGATGGGGCTGGCCGGGCTGATCAAGGCTGATCTGATCGAATGGATGAGCGTCATGACCTATCAGTCTGCCTCCGGGGCGGGCGCTAAGCAGGTGCGGGAATTGATCGCGCAAAGCGCGTATATCAGCCAGCATTTGTCCGCTGATGAACTGGCGGCATCAGGTTCCGTGCTGCCTTTAGTCAATAAAGTGAGTGAGCTGATTAATAGCGCCGGCATGCCGGTGGAGAATTTTGGCGTCCCGCTGATGGGCAGCATTATTCCATGGATCGACAGCGATTTAGGCGATGGAAATAGCCGCGAAGAATGGAAGGGTGAGGCGGAAACCAATAAAATACTTGGCCTTGCGCCCGGCACCATCCCGGTTAATGGTTTATGTATTCGGGTCGGCGTGATCCGCTGCCACAGCGCTGCCATTACCCTTAAACTTAAACGTGAGGTCAGCGAAACGGAATTCACAGAGTTAGTGACCTATTCCCATCCGTGGGTAAACTATATCCCCAATAATAAGCCAGAGAGTGTCAGTAAACTGACCCCGGCTGCTATTAGCGGTTCGCTGCAGGTGGGTATTGGCCGCTACAAGAAAATGTCGCTAAATAATGAGCCGATCTACTCGGTGTTGACGGTGGGCGATCAGCTGTTATGGGGCGCGGCGGAACCCTTGCGCCGTATGTTAAATATCCTGCTTGGCAAAGTGTAATGACTGTTGCTGCCTGATAGCCCTGCGGCAGAAATGACCTTTTCAGCGCAAGACTATCTGCTGATTCAGCAGCGCTCAATCATCCTGACCATCGTCAATAACTCCATTTTTACCGGTTCGGGAATGGCCAGGGGAGACGGTATCCACCTGGCCATAATCGGTATTGTTCCCCTCAGTCCATCAGACTGACCTGGGCGGCGACAATCCGCCAGCCATAGGGAAAACGCACCCACGTCTGCTGCTGGCGTCCAGGGCGGGCGCTGCCTTCGCGGGTGAACTCGGTGCTGCACACCGCCATGTCCGCGCCAAAGGTGGTGATGATGGTATGGCGCAGATCGCGGGCCAGACCGGCGGCGGGGCGGGCGGCGCGAAAGGCGCGGATCGCCTCGATGCCATACAGATTTTCACCGGCCCCCAGCCGTACGGTGCGCGGGTCGTGCCAGAACAGCGCATCCAGCGCCTCGATGTTATTGCTGACCAGCGCCTCTTCATACTGATAAAACGCCGCCGTCACCTCGGCGAGGATCGCCGGGCGGTCTATATTATCCAGATTGATCATGCTGCACTCTCCGCCACTCGGGCATCGGTAATGCCCATCGCTTCCAGCGCCCGCGCGGCGCGAAGACAGGCTTGTTCGTTAAACGGCGCGGCAATCAGCTGCAGGCCAATCGGCTTGCCGCTGGCGGTACGCAGGGGCACGGTCGCCACCGGCAGCCCGAGGAAGGAGATCGGCTGCGTCAGCATTCCCATGCTGGCGCGCACCGGCAGCGGCTGGCCGTTAATCACCATCTCCTCGGCGCCAATCGGCGTGGCGCTGCATGGGGTGGCCGGGGCGATCAGCACATCGGCCTGACTGAACAGGGATTTCATCGCCTGACGGGCATGGCGGCGGAAGCGCTGGGCCTGCAGATACCATGCGGAGGGGATCATCGCCCCGGCCAGCAGCCGCTCGCGGGAGTGAGGCTCAAAGCGCTCGGGCGAGTGGCGAAGATCCGGCAGATACTGATTGCCGCCTTCGCTGGCGCTGATGATAAAGGCCGCCGAGCGGGCCAGGGCGGCATCCGCGAACTGCAGCTCGCTGTCGGCGCCCAGCGCGTGGGCGACCCGATCCACGGCCGCCCGGGCATCGTCATCGCACCAGGTGGTGAAATAGCCCCCCAGCCGCGCGCAGCGCAGACCCTCCAGCCCGCGCTCCAGCAGGTTGCCGGTGCGCTCGCTGGCTTTATCGGCCTGAAAGTCATCGGCCGGGTCGCGCCCCTGCAGGGCGTCATACACCGCGGCGAGGTCGGCCACCCGGCGGGCAAAGGGACCAATATGATCCAGACTGGCGACAAACGGATGGCTGCCGGAGCGGGAGAGGCGGCCGAAAGTGGGTTTCAGGCCAAAGATCCCGCACAGCGACGCGGGGACGCGGATCGATCCGTTGGTATCGCTGCCGAGGCTGAAATGGACCAGCCCGGCCGCCACCGCCGCGGCCGAACCGCCGGAAGATCCGCCGGCGATCCGCGACAGATCGTGCGGGTTATGCGTCGCGCCATAGTGGCTGTTTTCGGTGGTGAAGCCGTAGGCGTAGGCATCCATATTGAGCATCCCGCTGAGCAGGGCGCCGGCGCTGTGCAGCTGGCGCACCGCCCAGCTGTCGCTGGCTGCCGGCGGCCGGTCGCTCAGCAGTTCCGCGCCGGCGAGGGTGGTGTGCCCGGCGACATCAAACAGATTTTTCACCGCGTAGGGAATGCCCGCCAGCGGCGGCAGGGGGCGCTTTTCCCGGCGCAGGGCGTCGATGCTGTCGGCCTCCGCCAGCATGCGCTGGGCGGTGACCTCGGTCCAGGCGTTGATCTGCGGATTCACGCGGGCGATATCGTCCAGCGTCTGGCGGGCGATCTCCCGGGCGCTCAGTTCGCCCTCGTGCAGCGCACGCTGGATCTCGGCGATAGTGAAATGGTGAAGTGTCATGCTTTATACACCCCCGCAATGTCGTCGCGCGGCCCGAGGGGATAGTCCATCAGCGGCTGCGCCATAGCGGCGATGCGGGCAAACTGGCGCTCCAGCTCCTCACGGCGCGGCGCATCCAGCTCCAGGCGCAACAGGTGGGTCATCTGCGTCAGATACTCGCTCCAGTCTGGCTGTGTGGTCATGGTCTGCTCCTTAGTATCCGGCGGCGGCGCCGTTGCTGCGTGGATCGGTAGCCCCTTCAAGCAGGCCGTTGGGATGGCGGACAATGGCCCCGGCGTGGCCCATCGCCTCGCTGAAATCGGCCAGCACTTCCACCTCGTGCCCCAGCTCGCGCAGGCGAGCGATGCAGGCGGGGGCAAAGCGTCCCTCCAGCTTCAGTGAATCCGAGGACTGGCCCCAGGTGCGGCCCAGCAGCCAGCGCGGCCGGGAGATGCTCTCCTGCAGCGGCGCCCCCTGCAGGATATAGCGGGTAAACAGCGCCGCCTGGGTCTGCGGCTGACCGTCGCCGCCCATCGAGCCATAGACCATCACCCGGCCATCGTTCAGGCGCGCCGCGGCGGGGTTGAGGGTATGGAACGGCTGTTTGCCTGGCGCCAGCGCCAGAAGATGCTGCGGATCGAGGCTGAAGGCCGCCCCGCGGTTTTGCCAGACGATCCCGGTGTCCGGGATCACCACGCCGCTGCCAAACTCGTGATAGATGCTCTGAATGAATGACACCGCCAGGCCGCTGTTATCCACGACGCCCATCCAGACGGTATCGCCCGGGCCTTTGCCGCCGCCCCAGGGCGAAGCGCTGGCGTCGTCGATGCTGTCGGCCAGCGGCTGCAGCGCCTCCGGAGTCAGCAGTTGCTGAACGTCGACATCCAGATGGCGCGGATCGGTGATATGCGCATCGCGCAGGGCAAACGCCCGCTTGGTGGCTTCGACGATGCGATGCACCGTTTGCGCCTCGTCGGCGTCGGCCATGTTCAGACGGTCAGTGATGCCGAGGATCGCCAGCGACACCAGCCCCTGCGTCGGCGGGGCGAGGTTCCACAGCGTGCCCTGTCGGTGCTGGAGCGTCAGCGGCGCCGGGCGCCGGGCGCGGTGGGCCTGCAGGTCGCCGAGGGTGACGGGCATCCCCAGCGCGGCCATCCCCTGGGCGAGACGTTCGGCCAGCGGGCCGCGATAGAAACTGTCGAGACCGTCGCTGGCCAGCATGCGCAGGGTTCCGGCGAGGGCGGGCTGGCGAAAGCGGTTGCCGGCCCGGGGGGGCTCGCCCGCCGCCAGCCAGGTTTCGCTGAAGCCCGGCTGGTGGCGCAGCTCTTCCAGTTTGCTGGCGGTGGCATGGGCCTGGGAGGCGGTGACCGGAATGCCGTCTTCGGCATAACCGATAGCATCGGCCAGCAGGCGCGCCACCGGCAGCGCGCGGCCGGTTAAGTCCCGTGAAATTCGCAGCGCCTCGTCCCAGCCGCTGACGGTGCCGGCGACGGTCAGCGCAGCCTGCGGCCCCCGGTGGGGGATATGCCGCTGACCGGCATAGGCCTCGAGTGTGGCCAGCGAGCCGGCCGCCCCGCTGGCGTCAATGGCGATGGGATCCCCTTCGGGAGGCACGATCAGCCAGAAACCATCCCCGCCCAGGCCGTTCATGTGCGGATAGACGACGGCGATGGCCGCGGCGGCAGCCACCATCGCTTCAATGGCGCTGCCGCCCTCGCGCAGGATGGCCAGCGCGCTCTGGCTGGCGAGGTGGTGGGGAGCGACCGCCATGCCGTGGGTCGAAACGTTGCTACTGTGCATAAATTATCCTTTCTGAACGAATCACCCGCAGAACACTGCAAAAGCTGTTCCATCTCTGAACGTTTCGTTTCATTGATAAAAACAATGACCGGAATTTTCCCGCTGGCACGCTATGTGTAAGGCATAGCAGATACAGTATGATGAGGGATGGATGATGAAACGAAAGTTACAGGGGCGCTATGCAACAACTCGATGAACGACTGAAAGGGCAATACGCCTCGCTGTCGCCGCAGGAGCAGCGGGTGGCGGATTTCATCTTTGACCACTTTGATGACCTGATAAGCTACAACAGCGCCGAGCTGGCGCAGCTGAGCGGCGTGTCGAAAGCCACCGTCAGCCGGCTGTTCAAGCGCCTGGGCTATGACAAATATAAGGACATGCGCGATGAACTGCGCACCCTGCGCCAGAGCGGAATGCCGCTGACCGACCAGCGCGACGCGGTGCAGGGTAACACGCTGCTGGCGCGTCATTATAAGCAGGAGATGGCGAACCTCACCCAATGGGTCAATGCCCTTGACGCTCACCAGTTCGCCGAGGCGCTGACGGCGATGGTGGCCGCGCGCCGCATTGTGGTGATTGGCATGCGCAATGCCTATCCGGCGGCGCTGCACCTGCGCCAGCAGCTGCTGCAGGCTCGCGGTCAGGTGCTGGTGCTGCCCCAGCCGGGGCAGAGCCTCAGCGAAGAGCTGGTCGACCTGACCGCCGATGACCTGGTGGTGATGATGGCGTTTCGCCGGCGGCCGCGGATCGTGCGCCCGCTGCTGCAGCAGCTGCAGCGCGACGGGGTGCCGGTTCTGTTAATGTGCGAGCCGCAGGCGCACAGCCTGTTCCCGCTCTCCCGCTGGCAGCTCTGCGCGCCGCTGGACAGCGTCTCGGCTTACGACAGCTATGCCTCGGTCAACAGTCTGATCAATCTGCTGGCCAATGCCTTTCTGCATGAAACGCTCGACAGCGGTCGTCCGCGGATCCACGATATCGCTACGCTTTATCAGCAGCTGGACGAGCTGGAACAACGCTGATGGGGCGCCAGCGTGGTGCTGTGCATCAATATGGTGCATTTGGTTCCGCGTTCTGGCGCCGTCGATTTTTACTCTTCTGCTCCTTAATCCCTGTCCGCTCTCACTTTTTGCCTTAATTCCTCGCCAACCCGCGCATCGACTGTATCTGGCACATTAGTTGCAAAAACAGATTCAAAGAATCTTTTGTTTCATGCTAACGTAACGGGTAAACATCATGAAGAAACTGTTGATCGCACTGGCCGGGGCCGCTTGTCTCCTTTCGTCTGTTTCCGCCGCTCAGGCTGACCAGCTCCAGGATATTGAAAAACGCGGCGTCATCCGCATTGCCGTACCCCAGGATTTTCCGCCATTCGGCTCGGTGGGGACCGACCTGCAGCCGCAGGGGTATGACATCGACATGGCGCGCTATCTGGCGAAGTCGATGAAGCTCAAGCTGCAACTGGTCCCGGTAACCAGCGCCAACCGCGTGCCGTATCTGCAGACGGATAAGGTGGACCTGGTGATCTCCAGCCTCGGCAAAAACGCTGAGCGTGAGAAAGTGATCGACTTCAGCCGCGCCTACGCGCCGTTCTTCCTCGGGGTGTTTGGCCCGAAAGGGGCGGAGCTGAAGGACGCGGCCGCGCTGAGCGGTAAAAGCGTCGGCGTGACCCGCGGGGCGGTGGAAGACATGGTGCTGACCAGCGTGGCGCCGCAGGCGGCGCAGATTAAGCGCTACGAGGACAATAACACCACCCTGTCGGCCTACCTGTCAGGCCAGGTGCAGTATGTCGCCACCGGGAACCTGGTGGTGGCGGCCATCGCCCGGCAGAACGCCGACAAAGCGCCGGTGCCGAGCTTTATGCTGAAGGACTCACCGTGCTTTATCGGGCTGAAAAAGAACGAACCGGCGCTGAAGGCGAAAGTGGATACCCTCATCGAGCAGGGCATTAAGGACGGCACCCTCAACGGTCTGTCTGAGAAGTGGCTGAAAGCGCCGCTGCCTGCCAGCCTCGGCGCGTAAGGTCTGTGGATGACGGAGCAACTTCATTTTTCTGAGCTCTGGCCGCACTGGCCGGAGCTGCTGGCCGGCCTGTGGGTGACGGTGCAGCTGACGGTGCTGGCGACGATCGGCGGACTGGCGATCGGCATCCTCGGGGCGGCGATCCGCAGCGGCCGCCCGGGCATCCTCAGCCGGGTGTGGGGCGGATATGTGGAAATCATTCGTAACACGCCGTTCGTGGTGCAGCTCTTTTTTATCGTCTTTGGTTTACCGAACCTGGGACTGAAGATGACCGCCGGCGAAGCGGCGCTGCTGGCGATGGTGGTGAACCTTGGGGCCTACAGCACCGAGATCGTGCGCGCCGGCATTCAGGTGACGCCGAAAGGCCAGTGGGAGGCCGGACGCGTGCTCGGACTCAGCCGGACGCAAACCTTCGTTCGCGTCGTGCTGCCCCCGGCGCTGCAGCGGATTTATCCGGCGCTGGTCAGCCAGTGCATCATCGTGATGCTCGGCTCGTCGGTGGTGTCGCAGGTCTCCTATGAGGAGCTGACCTTCGCCGCCAACCTGATCCAGTCGCGGACATTTTTGAG
This sequence comes from Klebsiella sp. 2019SCSN059, assembly GCF_021739525.1. Taxonomy (NCBI): domain Bacteria; kingdom Pseudomonadati; phylum Pseudomonadota; class Gammaproteobacteria; order Enterobacterales; family Enterobacteriaceae; genus Klebsiella; species Klebsiella sp. 2019SCSN059. The sequence goes on from NZ_JAKKOM010000022.1 coordinate 48,274, forward strand.
CTTTGAGGTCTATCTGGTGACCACCGGGATCTACTTAGCGTTATCGATAGCGATGCGTCAGCTGCTGATGGCGGCGGGGCGTAAATGGCTGGGAGTGCAGGCATGATGACCACCTTTACCGACTGGGACATTATCCGCAACCTGCTGCTGGCCGGTCGCTGGACGGTGCTGCTGTCGCTGGTCGCGTTTACCGGCGGGGCGCTGGTGACCTTACCGTTGCTGCTGTTGCGCCTGACCGGCGGACGGCAGGTGAAACGACTGATCCGCGGCTACGTCGAACTGTTTCAGGGGACGCCGCTGCTGATGCAGCTGTTTCTGGCATTTTTCGGCGTGGCGCTGTTCGGCATCGACGTCTCGGCATGGACCGCGGCGTCGGTGGCCCTGACGCTCTACACCAGCGCCTTTCTGCTGGATATCTGGTTCGGCAGCATTCGCGCGCTGCCGAAAGGCCAGTGGGAAGCCTCGCGCTGTCTCGGGCTGAGCTTCGGCCAGACCCTGTACCGGGTGGTGGCGCCGCAGGCGCTGCGGATCGCCATCGCGCCGACGGTGGGGTTCGCCGTACAGGTGATCAAAGGCACGGCGCTGGCCTCGATTATTGGCTTTGTGGAGCTGACCAAGGCGGGAACCATGCTGACCAACGTCACTTACCAGCCGTTTAAAGTGTTTGCCCTGGTGGCGCTGGGCTATTTCATTCTGTGCTATCCGCTGTCCCGCTACAGCCGTTATCTGGAGAACAAATTCAATGCCTCTCATCACCATTAATCAGATGCAGAAGTACTACGGCGACAACCATGTGCTGAAGGGCGTCGATCTGGATATCGACATGGGGGAAGTGATCTCGATCATCGGCCGCAGCGGCTCGGGCAAAAGCACTCTGCTGCGCTGCATCAATGGCCTGGAGGGGTACCAGGAGGGGAGCATCAAGCTCGGGGGCATGACCATCACCGACCGCGATTCCCAGGCCCGGGAGATCAGCCGCTCCATCGGCATGGTGTTCCAGAACTTCAATCTCTTTCCGCACATGACGGCGCTGGAGAACGTCATGCTGGCTCCGCGGCGGGTGCTGAAGAAGTCCCAGGCCGAATGCCGCGAGCTGGCGCAGCGGATGCTGGAGAAGGTCGGGCTCGGCGACCGTCTGGATTACTACCCGGCCAACCTCTCCGGCGGCCAGCAGCAGCGCGTGGCCATCGCCCGGGCGCTGGCCATGTCGCCAAAGGTTTTACTTTGTGACGAAATCACCTCGGCGCTCGACCCTGAACTGGTGGGCGAAGTACTGAAGGTGCTGGAGCAGCTGGCGGCGGAAGGCATGACGCTGATCCTCGTCACCCATGAAATGAATTTTGCCCGCGAAGTGGGCGACCGCGTGGTGTTTATGCATCAGGGGCGCGTCTGGGAACAGGGTGACAGCAAAACGCTGTTCGCCAGTCCGCAGACAACCGAACTGAAACAGTTTATCTCCTCGGTGCGCGGTCTTAACTAACGTAAGGAATGGCAGATGGATATCACTCAGTTTTCGCAAATTAACCCGCCGCAGCGCCTGCTGATGGGGCCGGGGCCGATCAACGCCGACCCGCGCGTGCTGCGCGCCATGGCGAGCCAGCTGGTGGGGCAGTACGATCCGGCGATGACCCACTATATGAATGAAGTGATGGCGCTCTACCGCGGCGTGTTTCGCACCGAAAACCGCTGGACGATGCTGGTGGACGGTACCTCCCGCGCTGGTATCGAAGCGATCCTGGTGTCGGCGATCCGTCCGGGCGACAAGGTGCTGGTGCCAGTGTTCGGCCGGTTTGGCCACCTGCTGTGCGAAATAGCGCGCCGTTGCCGGGCAGAGGTACACACCATCGAGGTGCCGTGGGGGGAAGTCTTTACCCCGGACCAGGTTGAGGACGCGATCAAGCGCGTGCGCCCGCGCCTGCTGCTTACCGTGCAGGGCGATACCTCGACCACCATGCTGCAGCCGCTGGCGGAGCTGGGGGAGATTTGTCGTCGCCACGACGTGCTGTTCTATACTGACGCCACCGCGTCGCTCGGCGGCAACCCGCTGGAAACCGACGCCTGGCAGCTGGACGCGGTGTCCGCCGGGATGCAGAAGTGCCTGGGCGGCCCCTCCGGCACCTCGCCCATTACCCTCAGCCCGCGGATGGAAGAGGCGATCCGCCGCCGCCGCTGCATTGAGCAGGGGATCCGCACCGACGCCCACCACGATGGCGTCGACGAGATGATCTACTCCAACTATTTCGATCTCGGCATGGTGATGGATTACTGGGGGCCGGAGCGCCTTAACCACCACACCGAAGCGACCTCTGCGCTGTTCGCCGCCCGGGAGTGCGCGCGCCTGATCCTTCAGGAGGGACTCGACAACGGCATCGCCCGCCACAAGCTGCACGGCGATGCGCTGCTGAAAGGGATCCAGGCGATGGGTCTCGAGACCTTTGGCGACCTGCGGCACAAAATGAACAACGTGCTGGGGGTGGTGATCCCCAACGGGGTCAACGGCGACCAGGTGCGTAAGCTGATGCTGGAAGATTTCGGCATTGAGATTGGCACCTCGTTCGGCCCGCTGCACGGTAAAGTCTGGCGCATTGGCACCATGGGCTATAACGCGCGTAAAGACTGCGTGATGCAGACCCTCAGTGCGCTGGAGGCGGTGCTGAACTACCTCAAGTTCACCACCACCCAGGGCGCGGCGATGCAGGCGGCCTGGGATCACTACCGCACCGAGGGCAACCTATGAGTGATACCATCCGCCAGCAGGCGGAGAGAGAGGCGGCCGCCAGCCGGGTAATGGCGCGCGCCGACCAGCTGGCCGCCCTCAGCGAAACCGCCGACGCCCTGACCCGGGTCTATCTGTCGCCGGAGCATCTGCAGGCCAACCAGCTGGTGGGTCAGTGGATGCAGGGCGCCGGTATGATGGTGTGGCAGGACAGCGTCGGCAACATCTGCGGTCGCTATGAAGGCGTGCAGGAGGGCGCGCCGGCGGTGCTGCTGGGCTCTCATCTTGACACCGTGCGCAACGCCGGGCGCTACGACGGCATGCTCGGCGTGCTGACGGCGATTGAGGTGGTGCAGCGTCTGCACCAGCAGGGGCGACGGCTGGCAAAGGCTATCGAGATCGTCGGTTTTGGCGATGAAGAGGGCACCCGCTTCGGCATCACCCTGCTTGGCAGCCGCGGCGTCACCGGCACCTGGCCTGAAAGCTGGCTGTCGCAGTGCGATGCCGACGGGGTGAGCGTCGCCCAGGCGCTGGTGAATGCCGGGCTCGATCCGGCGCGGATCGCCCATGCCGCCCGCCGCCCGCAGGATATCGCCGCCTATCTGGAACTGCATATCGAGCAGGGGCCGTGCCTGGAGCAGGCGGGTCTGGCGCTCGGCGTAGTGGAGGCGATTAACGGCGCCCGCCGCCTGAACTGCCGCTTTACCGGCGAAGCCGGCCATGCCGGCACGGTGCCGATGCTCCATCGTAAGGACGCGCTCGCCGCGGCGGCGGAATGGATGGTGCAGGTGGAAAGCCTGACCCGGCAGCGCGGCGGCAATCTGGTGGCGACGGTCGGCACCCTGCGCTGTGCGCCGGGCGCGGTGAACGTGATACCGGGCGAGGTGCAGCTGACGCTGGATATTCGCGGCCCGCAGGATGCGCTGCTGGCGGCGCTGCTGGAGGAGTTGCTGGCGGAGGCGCAGGCCATTGCCGGGCGCCGCCAGCTGAGCTTCAGCGCCGAGGAGTATTATCGCATCGCCGCCACCGCCTGCGACAGCCAGCTGCAGGCGGTGCTGAGCGAGGCGGTGGTGGCGGTGCAGGGGCGGTCGCTGACGCTGCCGAGCGGCGCAGGGCATGACGCCATCGCCATCGCCGAGCGCTGGCCATCGGCCATGCTGTTTGTGCGCTGCCTGGGGGGCGTCAGCCATCACCCGGCGGAATCGGTCACCACCGCCGACGTCGGGCTGGCCATCGACGCGTTCTCCCGGGCGGTAGAGCAGGTGGCCGACGCCTGATCGCGCCAGGGGCTGGTGGCGACCCTGGCGCGGACGCCGCCGGCTTGACTCTGCTGGCTGAGCGTTTATATATAAAATGTGAATGCTATTAAAGCAATAAATCACAAGGCTGGATAATGACTCAACCTGTAAGGGAATGCTGATGAAACTCTGGAATAAAACACTGCTCGCTTCCGCACTGTGCCTGACCCTGTTTGGCTGCGACGATGCGTCGAAAGTAGATAACAAACTGGATAAGGCGAAAGATAATGCGGAGCAGATGAAGGATGCCGCGGCGGACAAAGCCCAGGCGATTAAGCAGGATGCGGATAAGCAAATTGATACGCTGAAAAGCCAGGCCGACGCCGAGGCCGATCGCCTGAAGGATCAGGCCAGCGCCATCAAGGCGGAGGCGGACAAGAAAGCGGATGCCATCGCCGAGCAGGCGAAAGCCCAGGCCGATGCGGTGAAGCAGAACGCAAAGCAGGAAAGTGACCGCATCGTCAAAGAGGCGGGTCAGATCAAAGACAACGCCATCGGCGATGCCAATCAGCTTTCGGCGGAAGCGGCGAGCAAAACCAAAGCCATTCAGGACAGTATCGCGAAGGATAAACAGAACGCTACGCCACCGGCCGCCCAGCAGTAACTCGCGGTGTTTGCCTGGCCAGCCGCCGTCCGTAAAAACAGAGCGTGGAGCCTGATATCGCGCCCGACGGCGCTGCGCTTGCGCGGGCCTGCAAGGGGGCGAGTTGGCTGCGCAATGATCGGGTATTGTAGGCCGGGCAAGACGTTGCCGCCGCCCGGCACATAGAACGGCAATAACATCCTGCTCAGGGGTATCTTACGATACCCCTTTTTGATGCCCGTTCCGGGTTCAGCGGTTTGGAAGCAGGGTACCTTTCAGGCCGTGCGGCTCGGAGCGCAGATACTGCGAAGGTACGCGAACCTGGGCGCCAAGGCTGGCCGCGGCGTGCCATGGCCAGTGCGGATCGTAGAGCACCGCGCGGGCGAGGGCGATCAGGTCGGCATCGCCATTCTCCAGCGCCGCTTCCGCCTGCTGCGGGTCGGTGATCAGTCCCACGCCAATCACCGGGATGGCTACCTGCTCGCGAATGTCGCGGGCGAAAGGCAACTGATACCCCGGCCCGACGGTGATTGCCTGCTGCGGCGACAATCCGCCGCTGGAGACATGGATATAGTCGCTGCCCAGCGCTTCCAGCTGCTGACTGAACTGAATGGATTGCTCGCCGTCCCAGCCGCCTTCGACCCAGTCGGTAGCCGACAACCTGACGCCCACCGCCATGGCGTTGCCCACCGCCTCGCGGATTGCCTTAAACACTTCCAGCGGATAGCGCATGCGGTTTTCCAGCGAACCGCCATACTCGTCCCGGCGCTGATTGCTGAGCGGTGAGAGAAACTGGTGCAGCAGATAGCCGTGGGCGGCGTGCAGCTCAATCAGCTCAAAGCCCAGGCGTTGGGCGCGCAATGCGCTGGCGACAAAGGCCGCTTTGATGCGCGCCAGATCGGCATGGCTCAGCTCGGCCGGGGCGCGATCGCCGTCGTGAAACGCCACCGCGGAGGGGGCGACGGTCTGCCAGCCGCCCTGGTTGAGCGCCAGCTGATGGCCACCCTGCCAGGGGGCCGCGCAGGAGGCCTTGCGCCCGGCATGCCCCAGCTGGATCCCCAGAGGGATCGGTGACCAGGCCCGGATATCCTCCACCACGGCGCGCAGGGCGTTTTCGGTTTCATCATCCCACAGCCCCAGATCCCCCGGCGAGATACGTCCCGCCGGCTCTACCGCCGTGGCTTCCAGAATTAACAGGCCGGCGCCGGAGAACGCCAGCTGCCCGAGATGGATCCGGTGCCAGGACGTCGCCTTCCCCTCGTCGGCAGAGTACTGACACATGGGGGCGATAACGATACGGTTATCCAGCGTCAACTGACCAATACGCGTCGCGCTAAAAAGATGACTCATGAGTACCTCGTAAATGTTAGACGTGGTCTTGCTCGGGGACGAACAGCCACTGTTTATAGCACGCCTGCCAGCCCCCCTTTATTCGGATATTGCGTTTAAACGTCCCGCTAGTCGATAAACCAGAGACGGCGCCGCCGGCCGGTTGCCTGCTGTGACACCGCGCGGGCCATTGCGCTGCCAATCTCGGCGCTGGCCGTCAGCCCCTGGACAAAGGGGCGATCGTGCATCAGCCAGGGAAGGGCGCCGAAGGCGACCCGGCCGCGCACTGCCTCCGGCACCTGCAGCGTGTAGTCATCACCAACGTCCGGAATAGCGTCGCCGCAGGCCAGCAGCTGCTGGCGCAGTGAAGGAAAGGGCAGATCCCGGGTTTTGAGCGCTTTCTGTCCGCGGGCATCGATAAAGACATCGAATTCACAGCGCTGCTGATGATGGACAATCAGCGTCCGGTCAGACTCGCGCTGCAGATCGTAATCCTCACCCAGCGCCACAATTCGCAGAATGCCCGCCCGGTGCAGGGCCAGCAGGCGGCGAATGGACTCCGGCGGGATCGCGGCGTAGTTATCGATAAACACGCGGGCGAGCCCCTGGCGGAAGCGACGGCTGTCCTCGTCGTTGAGCTGCGGCACCACGGTTTCAATCGCCTCGTGCAGGCGGAGAATGGCATAGCGCCAGGGCACCGTGTGGCGCTCGCGCTTATTGCGCTCCACCTCCTGCAGATTGCGCTGCGCCCACTGGAAGGGGTCATGGGTAAGACGGTCGGCAAACCAGGCGTCGGCGATGCTGTCAGGCGTCAGCTGGCGCAGCCCCATCGCCTGGCACCAGGCCGGGGCGGCATATTCCAGCTCCTGGACGATCAGCTGAAACACCCGCTCCAGCAGGCCGTCGCTGCCCTGAGCGACGGCCGCCTCAAGGGCGGCAGAGGTGGCGATCTCCAGCGGCTCCCACGGGATCGGGCAGTAGAAATCGGCCTCCGGCAGCACGCCGTTGCGTGACATCAGCGTGATCTCCAGCGCTTCGCTGCCGGGATGCAGGGAAAAATGGGTCGTTTTGTCGTGTTCAGTATGGAAAACGCCGTGGCGGGCTACAACCGCCACGGCGGCATCAATCGCGCTTAAGGAGGTCCCGAGGATCCCGACCCGACAGGGGGCGATGCGGGCCTCCATCAGGCCGGTCCACGGGCTGGGGAAGTACTGCCGGCTGGCGCGTTCTTCTTCAGGCCACAAATGGCCGGTGGCTATCACCACCAGATCGACGATATCCGGCTGCGCCGCGCTGTCGGTGTGGATGGCGATCCCGACGGGCTGCACCGCAATATCCATGACCTCACAGGACTCGCAAACGTTCACCACGAAGCCGGCGTCTCTGGCCCGTTGGACAAGATACAGAAAGCGGTCGCGGTAGTACTCGCCGAGGATCACCCGCGGCAGAAACTGGCGCTCATGCAGCGCGTGCCGTTCAAGACCGCGCGCCGCCAGCCAGTCATCGCTCTGCTGCTGCAGCCATTGCAGATAGGTCAGGTCGATAGGGGGGATCTCAATGCTGGCGATGTTGGCCAGCATCTGCGCCGCGGTATTATCGTCGCTGTAGGGCATACCGACCCCGGCCTGCGCCTCTTTTTCAAACAGCGCGATCGATAGCGGCTCACCGCGCTTCACCAGTTCATACAAGGTGTAAATCCCCGTCGGCCCGGCGCCGACGATGGCGATTCTCTTCATGATTCTCTCCCTTCCTGTGGGTGGATACGGCATCGGGGCAGTGCACTGAAGCCAGCCTGCCCTTAATTCTGGTCGAAAATTAGCGAACCGGTGGGCCGTCGCACGCAATTTGAAACAAATTAGCGTGCTAATAAACTTGCCGACGACCTGAAAAGGGGTGTAATTAACAAAAGAGCAACTTTCTATACAAACAATTTACACAAGCGGTGACACCAGCCTGCTCTGCCGGACGCCGCGCAAGCTCCCGGCAACGGCGTCGGGATAGGGATGACAAGATGCACGGCTGGACTTCACGACAGCGCAATGCGGCGATCGCCAGTTTTTTAAGCTGGACGCTCGATGCTTTCGACTTTTTCTTGTTGGTTTTTTTACTGAGCGATATCGCCCACTCCTTTCACGTCGACCTCGAAGAGGTCACCCTGGCGATTCTGCTGACCCTGGCCGTGCGGCCCGTCGGCGCATTGATCTTCGGCAGGGCGGCGGAAAAGTTTGGCCGCAAACCGATCCTGATGCTCAATATCGTTTTCTTCTCCGCCTTTGAGCTGCTCTCCGCCGCGGCGCCGTCGTTGATGCTGTTTTTTCTGCTTCGGGTGCTGTACGGCGTGGCGATGGGCGGGATCTGGGGCGTGGCTTCGTCGCTGGCGATGGAGACGATCCCCGACCGCTCGCGCGGCCTGATGTCCGGTCTGTTCCAGGCGGGGTATCCCTTCGGCTATCTGCTGGCGGCCGTGGCCTACGGGCTGCTGTTTGCACAGCTCGGCTGGCGCGGGATGTTTGTCATTGGCGCCGCCCCGGTGCTGCTGTTGCCGTTTATCTATTTCTGCGTCGAGGAGTCCCCGGTCTGGCTGGCGGCCCGGCAGAGTAAAGCGAGCACGGCTCTGCTGCCGGTGCTGCGTAGCCACTGGAAGCTGTGCCTGTACCTGGTGGTGCTGATGGCGGCCTTTAACTTCTTCTCCCATGGGACGCAGGATCTCTACCCGGTATTTTTGAAAGTCCAGCACGGGTTTGCGCCGGAAACGGTCAGCATTATCGCGGTGTGCTACAACATCGCCTCAATCATCGGCGGGGTGTTCTTCGGCTCACTGTCGGAGAAGATTGGCCGGCGCAAAGCGATTATGATCGCCGCTCTGCTGGCGCTGCCGGTGATCCCGCTGTGGGCTTTCGCCAGCGGCTCGCTGGCGCTGGGGGCCGGGGCGTTTCTGATGCAGTTTATGGTGCAGGGCGCCTGGGGGGTGATCCCGACCTGGCTCAACGAACTGGTCCCGGCCAACACCCGGGCGGTGCTGCCCGGTTTCGTCTATCAGCTGGGGAATCTGCTGGCCTCGGTGAATGCCACCCTGCAGGCCTCCATTGCGCAGCACCACGGGCATAACTACGGCCTGGCGATGGCCCTGGTGGCCGGGACGGTGGCGATCGTCATTACCATTCTGACCTTCTTTGGCCGCGAGGGCCGGGTGGCGCAACCTGCCGGAGCGGCGCGTCACCAGCCGCTCTCCACCAGCCGTTAAGGGCTGACGCCGGGCGTAATCAGGCGCCCGGCAGACACGCTAACCGCGCAGGCGAACCGTCGCCGCCTGGCGTTTTTCCAGCGAGCAGATGCCAATCCCCAGCATAATGAACAGCGCGCTGAACAGGTGCCAGGCATGGGGCTGGGTATGCAGGAAGAGGATGCTTAACACGCCACCCGAGAGGGGGATGATGTGGGTGTAAATCTCCCCCCGCGTGGCGCCGATGGTGGCGATCCCTTTATTCCAGAACAGATAGGCCAGCCATGACGGAAAAATCACCAGATAAGCCAGCCCGCTGAGGAAAAACGGCTCGCGCCAGGCATCCCAGTCCTGCGCCGGGTGGCGCATCAGCCAGAAGGCGACGATCGGCAGCAGGAGCAGGGCGCCGAGCAGCGAGCTGACGGCGACAAAGCCATTCGCCGGGATCCGGCGGTCCTTCAGACGTAACAGCGAACAATAGAGCGCCCAGCTCAGCGCCGACCCCATCGCCCACAGATCGCCGACGGAAAAGGTATGCAGCGAGGCGGCATGCAGCGGGTTGCCCTGGAATAAGAGGATCATCACGCCGAGGGTGCTGAAGACCACCCCCAGCCAGTTGCGGGCCGATACCGGGTCGCGAAAAATCAGCCGATTAATCAGCAGCACCATGCTCGGCGTGGCGGACATATAGATGGCGGCGTTGAGGGCGGAGGTGGTTTGCAGACCGATATAGAGCGTGAGCGGGAAACTGACCTGACCGCAGAGGGTGAGCACCAGCACCGCCGGGGCGTTTTCCCGCAGCAGGTGACGACTGCCGGCAATCTGCCGGCGGTAGAGCAGGCCCAGCAGCAGCGCCGTTAACGCCCACCGCGCTTCGGTCATCAGGATCGGATCCACGCCCTGAACCAGCACGTGACCGACAACGTAATTCCCACCCCAGAACAGGGCGGCCAGCGTCAGTAACAGATAGGGCATCGTGATTCCTTGGGTCGTTTGTCACTGTACTGAATGGTAACGTTATTATTTTTATAATATCAACACTATTTTAGTGGCTTTTGTTATTTTTATTTAAAGTCTTTAATAAACAGCGCATTAACAATGTGGTTGAAATTTACGTTGCCGCATTGTGAGCGGTACTATACCGTATATTCGCCATGCATTTCACAGGGATAAATTCATGCGTAATACCGACAATGGGGTCATTGGTAGTGACCAAACCGCGGTGATAGCCAGGCTGGCGCTGGATGAGTTAATTGACCAGCTTCTGCACAGCAACGCACTGTCGCTGAAGCTGACGGCCAATCCGCTGGTCGCCGACAGAGCCTGGCATCTGACGGAGAATACCTGCATCCGCGCCTTCTCCGCTGACGATCCGCAGGCCAAAAAGCGCGCGCACCATGCGCTGTTCATCCTTTATCAGTCCTGGCTTGCCGACCCGCTCTCGCCGGCGGCTGCCAATCAGTTTCATCCGTTGCTCTCCGGGATCCGAAATTACATTGAGTCTGAGTGGCTGCGGGCGGAAAGCAAACGTTTCCACCGCCAGAGGCCGGTGCTCAATGCCGGCAATATCGTCGACGAACTGCGCGCCTTATGCCAGCAGCACCCGGCGTCTCATCATCCGCTGTTCGATTTCCTTGCCAGCGAGGCCTCCGCGGCGCAAATCGACTATTTCTTCAAAAGCGACAGCGCGCTGAATCTGCTTTTCTTCGATCTGGTGGCGATGGGGCTGGTGGGCTCGTTGCCGGAAACCCGCGCCGAGATTGCGCAAAATCTGTGGGATGAGATAGGCCAGGGCAGCGCTGAGATCACCCACGTTAATCTGTATAAGGATTTACTGAAGCGGCGGAATATCGCCTTACCGGACAATCATTTTGCCCATCTTTATGAGTGGCAGGGGCTGGCCGGGTATAACGCCTTTATGCTCGGCGGCGTAAATCGTCAGCATTACTACAAATCGCTGGGGGTGATGGCGATGACCGAACTGCTCGACCCGCCGCAGTATGAAAAACTGGTGGCGGGCTGTCGGCGGATTGGGCTTAGCGATCGCGACGTGCATTACTATGCCGAACATATCACGGTCGATATCGGCCATGCGGACGGTTGGCTGAACAATGTGATTGTGCCGATTGGCAAAAAACATCCGGCGGCGATGGAGGAGGTCTACTTTGGCGCCGCGCTGCGCCTGCAAACCTGCAACGATTACTATGATGGTCTGCTGGCGGCGCTGCAGTCGCTGGACGGCAGCATGAGCTTACAGCGTACCGCCTTCTGAGTAGATCAGCGCTTTGGCCGCGCTCCAGGCGGTCGTCCCCGGCGGGATCTCCCGGCATTCGGCGGACTCGGCCTGCTGGGCGGCGATGGCGCCATCGATGAGCATCACCATCATCATGGCGACCCGTTCGGCAGGCTCTGGTTTTAATACCCGAGTCAGAATATCGCGGAAGAACTGCCACAGGCGCGATTTGAACCGGGAGCACTGCTCCCGGATCGCCGGCGATGACGCGCCATATTCAAACAGCGCGCGGGTAAACATGCAGCCGTGGAACGTTTCGCAGGTCAACCAGCACTGATAGTAGTCGAACACGGCGAACAGCTTCTCCCGCGCGGTGGCTTTATCCGCGGTGATCTGCGTCAGATCCTGCATAAACTCGCTCTCTTTCTGCCGGAGGATAGCCAGAATGAGCGCCTCTTTATCGGCATAGTAGCGGTAGAAGGTCATTTTGGAGATGCCGGCATGCTCAGCAATCCGCTCGATGCTGGGCGACTGATATCCTTCGCGATTAAACAGCGCGCTGGCGTGGCGGAGAATGTCCGCTTGTTTTGGCTTCATGCGTTTTCCTGTCGAATGGTTCGCTGTCATGACTGCCGGTGACCCGGTCGTCCTGCGACAGCGGTGCATTATGCCGGATCTTGCCGCCAGGCGGGCAAAAAGTAAATCAGCCGCGCCACGCGCGGCGCCGGTATTGGTGTATAAGGTGACAAGGATGAAGAAGAACATTGCCTTTTTTGACTTCGATGGCACGATAACCCACGAAGATACGTTTACCCCTTTCATTTATCATTCCCTCGATGCGAAAGCCATTCGTCGGGGCAAACTGCGGTTGTTACCCTATATTCTCGCCTGGAAAATGGGCTGGCTTTCAGCCTCTGCCATCCGGCAAAAAGTGTTTCATTATGCTTTTGCCGGGAAATCGCAACCTGAGATCCTGCAGCGTGGGAACGATCATAGCCAGGCGTTTATTCCCCGCACGCTGCGGGAGAACGCGATGCAGCGTATAGCCTGGCATCAGGCGCGAGGGGACACCGTGGTGGTGGTCTCAGCCTCGCTGGATGTCTACCTTCGTCCGTGGTGCCAGCAGCATAATCTTGAGCTGCTGTGCAGCGAAGTGGAATTTCAAAACGGGGCAGCGACCGGAAAGTATCAGGGTGGAGACTGCAGCGGCCTGGCCAAAAAGGCGCGTATCCTGGCGAACTACGCCCTGACCGATTACGAAGCGATCTTCGCTTACGGCGATACGCCGGAAGATTTCGCCATGCTGGCGCTGGCCACCACTCAAATCTATCGCTGGGAGGAGGCACCGCCATGCGGCTAGCGGCGTCAGGCTGCGCAGGTTAAGATGGCGCGCTATTGCCCCACTCACCAGGAAGAAGAGATGTTGCTACCCCTGACCACGCCCCGGCTGCTGCTGCGCCGGTTCAGAACGGAAGATCTGCCGTCTTTCAGCCGCTATCGCAACCTGCCGGAAGTGGCCCGCTTTCAGAGCTGGAGCAATTACGGTATGGCAGAGGCGACTGCCTTCTATGAACAACAGCGTTCCCTGGCCTTTGCTGAGGATGAAAGTTGGTTCCAGCTTGCCGTAGAGATCCAGGCCAACGGTGCGCTGGCGGGAGATGTGGGGATCCACTTTTTCGATCGGGGCAGACAGGCCGAGCTGGGGATGACCTTTTCCCCGGCGTATCAGCATCAGGGGTATGCCCGGGAAGCCATACAGGCGGTGATAGCCTTACTCTTTGAACCGTTGGCCCATCACCGGCTGATCGCGGTGGTAGACACCCGCAATACCGCCGCGATCAAACTCCTGGAAGGACTGGGCTTTCGTCGCGAGGCGCATTACCGGCAGAATATCTTTTTTAAAGGCCAGTGGGGCGATGAGTATCTGTACGCGCTGCTGCGCAGCGAATATCAGTGAAGTGACGGCCTGGCCGTCACTTCTGCCAGGGTTGCCGGTTAGGTATGCTGGCGGATAAAGCGCGCGCGCCACGGTTTTAGCACCCACAGCGCGAGGGCGGCGGTGACAAAATCCAGGCCAATGGCGCAGCTGAAAACCACATGCCAGCCGTGGGTGTACTGATAGAGCAACGCCGCCAGCGGGCCGCCGAAGATTGACCCGATGCCCTGAGAAATATACAGCCAGCCATAGTTGCTGGCGGCATGTTCGCTGCCGAAGGTATCGGTGAGCGTCGACGGGAAGAGGGAGAAGATTTCCCCCCAGCCAAAGAACACCACCCCGGAAAGCAGGACAAACAGCAGCGGATCTTCCCGGCACGCCAGCCAGAGCGTCATCGCCACCCCCTCCAGCGCAAAGGCGATAAACATGGTTTGCTCGCGGCCGAAGCGGTCGGAAATAAAACCAAACAGCGGCCGGGTTAAACCGTTGGTGAAGCGGTCTATCGTTAACGCCAGCGGCAGCGCCGCCATGCCAAACACCACCGCCTGGCTAATGCCGAAGTCCTCGGCGAACACCGCCATCTGCGAAGTGACCATCAGCCCGGAAGTCGACATCATCGCCATCATGGCAAACATCAGCCAGAACAGCGGTTGGCGCAGCATTTCCCGGGAGGTAAACGATCTGCTGCTCTGCGCCACCGTCTGGCTGACGGGCAAAGAGACAGCAGGCGGCGGCAGCTTCAGTCCCTGACTGGCGAGGAAGCCGACGAGCGCGAAGAGGAACCCGAAGGTCGTCATCGTGTGTTCAAGGCCGTTGGTAGTCAGCGACAGGGAGATGGGGAAGGTGGTTAGGATGGCCCCCATCCCGTAGCCCGCCGCCACCGCGCCGGCGGCGAACCCCCGCTGCCGCGGAAACCATTTGACCATCAGGCCGACAACGCCGATGTAGACGATCCCGGTTCCAAGGCCGCCCATGCAGCCATAAACCAGCCACAGCGTCGCCAGGCCATTTACCTGTGCGGAAAGCACCCAGCTCATTCCCGCCATCACCGTGCCGATAGCGATTAGCCGCCGTGGGCCAAATTTCTCCACTAACCGCCCCTGAAAGGGCGAAAAGAAGGTCTGGAGGATGATCAGCAGCGAGAAGGTGACCTGCAGCTCGGGCAGACCGACGCCCAGCTTTGCGGCCAGGGGTTTCGTCAGCAGCGTCCAGACATATTGCGGACTGGAGATGGCGGCCATACAGATCAGGCCCAGCACCAGCTGGCGCCATTTGCCATATTTCGGGGTAACCAACGGTTCGCTGAGTGTCGTCATGTTGTTCTCCGTTTTCAGTTAACAGGTTTCCGTGAAACGCATCCGCCCTGGAGGCTTCACGGAGAGAAGAAGGCGTTGGCGTCGCGACCGCAGGTGGCTATGGGTTGTCGCCTCCTGGCCTGAGATCTTGTCAACATCTCTGTATACAACCGCAGAGCATTAAACGTGCCAGTTAAAATAGTGCTTTATATACAGACAGTTAACATGGAAGTGTGGGAGGGGATGAGATTCAGTATGGTGAACAGGCGGCACTGAGTCGGTGCAAATGGGTCATCGCTGTGCGCTTCACTTATTGACTGGCTCAAGGCCGATGGTAGGTCCAATGGAAAAAGAGGCATGGCATTCAGGCGGGGGACAGGCACCCACCTGTTTATCCTCTTCCTGATCGCTGATTATATTCACGCTATAGATACAGGAGGCGCTAACCTGGTCGGTGCGAACGGCTTTAAATCGCATGCTGATGAAGTTGAAGATAAACCCTGCTTAAACATGACGCAGAAATAAGTGAAAAATAAGTTACAGTTAACAATTTATTAAATTTACATTAGAATTATTTTAATGGTTATTTTCTCAATGCACTGATTTATAAGTTTAAATATAATGACAGACTGGATTTTCATCAAATAGTGATGACGGAGAATATCATTGATAATACCAATATCATGATCTATGGTAGCGTTCACTTAATAGTAAATTGAATGAGGTGGGAAATGCATAATTATATTGCCAAAGGTATTGCGCTGGCTGTAGCCATCGCTGCCTCAGGAACGGTGCAGGCTATTGATAAAAAGAATCCTGATCCTTATTTTTCAGGGGTCAAGATTTTTGCCCTAAAGGAGGCCGCCGGAAGTGAATGGGATAGCGTGACCGGCGAGGCGAAGTATCTGGTGACCTATAAAGTTACGCTTGATAACTTCTCTGATAAAAGCATTGAACCTGGCAAAGATAACAAAATGTGCTTCTTTTTGTATGATAAAAATGGCAAGTCATTTATGAGCACGGGTATTGAAATGGAGATGCTGAAAAAATACAAACCCATTGAAAGCCGAACAGGTAACGTGTTCTTCAGCAGCGCCGATCCTGAAATACTGAATATACCTTTTGTCCGTCTCGCTTTCGGTAAAGACTGCTTAACAAAATAACTACCCTCCGAGTGTGGATGATCTGCCTTAAATGACGTTAGCGTAACACCAGGCGTCCGTCAGGTGTTACGAGATGAACATAACATCTGGATGATGAGGGGCGTGCGCGGCAGACATCAACCGTGCAAAGCACTACGCTCATCTGAAGTAGGTCACTCGTATTTCATTTTTCGGGGGAGGTGCGTCTGCCTGGAGGGGGATACACTGGCCAGCTATTGGACAATCTTTACGCGTCTTTTTTTGCGTCGCTATCCGTGACGCTCCTGATGATTTTTCTCAGTTGGCAAATGCCAAAACTCATCGCTAATTTATTATGGTGCTTCGCTTTGCTTACGGTGCCTGTAAAAAGAGAGTGCCCGACAAAATGGTTATCCTGATAAAAAACAGTATCAGCGTGTAACTCGCCAGAAATCACCAGCATTGCTATTAGCAAAAGGAGAGAGGTTTTCATCATTCGTTTCTTTTCAGCTTAACTCTGTCTCTGGTTATCCGGGCATTATGAACACCGTTCAGCAATGGTAGTGACCGACCGATGTATATCCGGGGCATGCGGCGCATAATAAAATTCTACCGAAGTCTGCCTGCCGTTGAAGTTACTGATTTCCACCCACGCGACAGTCGTGTTTTCAGTATTCATCAGGTTGTATTTATCGATGTTTTCAGGAAGAGTGTCATCATATTCCAGCGATAAATTCGCTTTAGAAGCGGCATAATGAAGGCAATCGATCACCTGATGTTTTCCCTGATTAACGTAATAGGTTTCTTCTTCCGGGTGTATGCCCACATCCCCCAGATCCACACAACCACTTAACAGAAAAAGGGTGGGCAACATCAGCAATATTTTCATGGAACCTCTCTGTGTTAAATAACATTGGCGTGATTTTAACTTGTATTTAACAGGCCAGGCATTCTGAGTTAACGAATGGTGAATTTATTCCACCCCTCTACTTAACGTGGCGCAACATTATCACTGTGCGTTAAAACGCACAAGCCTGCGATTTAGCGTTAGTATGTATTCAACATTTAAATGCTTTACCGTCAGGCGGGTAAAACAGGCGGTAAAAATATGATCCCCGCCTGGCGACGGGACAGGGGAGAAGCGCCTGCGTCATCCCCTCATGTCGAAGCGGCGTAATGGCAAACATTTACCCCGCGCCATGATAATCAGCTACAGGATTCATCCCCCATGACCCCCGGCCGGTTGTTGTCCAGAACGCGGCGGGCTTTCCCTTTGCACCAAAGCCATGCAATGCCCCACTTTTACTCCCCATTTTTGGGAGGCGATGCGCCGGTTGGCGGTAAATCACTGAAAGCACGGCTGTCTGGCTCCTGGCATGGCGCTTGCAAGACCATCAGCAGAAAGCAGCGCAACAGACAATTTAGATCACACAATAGCTGGCTAGGGTTCCGGTTCACCGCGGTGAACGTCTGGTCCGAGAGCTGGCGACCTCGGCGAGGTTACACGGCGGGATAAAAGCCCGGGAGACAGCAGCACCGTTGGGTGTCGCGCTGCTCCGTTTCTCGTGCTAACCAGAGGTCCACCATGAAAACATCGCCGCTCCTCCGCTCACTTGTCCTGTCACTGACGCTATTGACCAGCGTCCCGTCCTTTGCCGCCGTCAAGAAAGAGTTCAACGTCTGCTGGACCATCTACGCCGGCTGGATGCCCTGGGGCGCCATCAGCAATGAAAAGATCATCGATAAATGGGCCAGCAAGTACGGCATCAAAATCAATATTGTTCAGCTCAACGATTACATCGAATCCATCAATCAGTACACCGCCGGACAGTTTGACGGCTGCACGATGACGAATATGGACGCCCTGACCATTCCGGCGGCCGGCGGTGTCGACAGCACGGCGCTGATCACCGGCAGCTACTCCGATGGTAACGACGGGGTGGTGCTGAAAGGGGCGGATAAAAAGCTCAGCGACCTGAAAGGGATGTCGGTGTATCTCCCGGAGCTGTCGGTCTCCCACTATCTGCTGGTGCGCGGTCTGGAAAAAGCCGGGCTGCAGGAAAAAGACGTCAAGGTGGTGAATACCTCCGATGCCGATATCGTCTCAGCCTTCGGCACCAGCGGCGTGCGGGCGGCGGTGGCCTGGAATCCACAGCTGTCGGTTATCAAAAAGACCCCGCAAACCAGCGAAGTGTTTAGCTCCTCGCAGGTGCCAGGCGAGCTTATCGACATGATGGTGGTCAATACCCAGACCCTGAAAGATAACCCGGCGCTGGGCAAAGCCCTGACCGGCGCGTGGTTTGAAATGATGGCCAAAATGAAGGCCGGCGATACCCAGGCGCTGAGCGCTATGGCCGCCGACTCCGGTACCGATCTCGCCGGCTACCAGGCGCAGCTCAAAACCACTCATCTTTTCTGGACGCCTGCCGACACCCTGGCGTTTATCGCCTCGCCGGATCTGGCGAAAACCATGCAGCGTGTGGCGCAGTTCTCCTTCGATAAAGGTCTGCTGGGCGAGGGGGCGCAGAGCGCGGACTTTATCGGCATGACCTTCCCGGGCAATGTCACGCTCGGCGATGCCGCCAACCGCAAACTGCGCTTTGACGACAGCTACCTGAAGCTGGCCGCCGCGGGCCAGCTGTAATGATTGCCGCCGGGAGACCACGCCATGCGCCACATTAACCGATATCCCCAAAAGGGGATGCGCCTGACGCTGATGCTGCTGCCGTTTGTGCTGCTGATCGCCGCCTGGTTTATGGGATCGGCGGTGCGGCTGGAAGCCAATCCGCAGGACAAGTTGCTGCCAGGCCTGTCGCAGATGGCGGCGGCCATTGACCGGATGGCGTTCACCCCGGACAAACGCAGCGGCGAGTATCTGCTGTGGGCCGACACGCTGATCAGCCTGAGCCGTCTGCTGACGGGCCTGGCCGTCTCGTCGCTCATCGGCCTCGGCATCGGTATCGCCGCCGGCGTCTTCCCGATGTACCGCGCGGCGCTGTCGCCGCTGATGACGGTGGTGTCAATGATCCCGCCGCTGGCAATCCTGCCGGTGCTGTTTATCGTCTTTGGCCTGGATGAGCTGTCGAAAGTGATGCTGATCGTCATCGGCATTACGCCGATGCTGGCGCGCGACCTGGAGCAGCGGGCGCGGGAGATCCCGGCGGAGCTGTTTATAAAGGCGCAGACCCTGGGGGCCAATAGCTGGACGGTGGTGCTGCGGGTGGTGCTTCCTCAGCTGCTGTCGCGGCTGATCGCTTCTCTGCGCCTGCTGCTGGGCTCGGCATGGCTGTTCCTGATCTCCGCCGAGGCCATCTCCGCCACCGCCGGGCTGGGGTATCGCATCTTCCTGGTGCGGCGCTATATGGCGATGGACGTGATTATTCCGTATGTCATCTGGATCACGCTGCTGGCATGGCTGATGGATCTGGCGCTGCGTCAGCTGCACAAAGCCTGTTTCCCGTGGGCGGAAGGAGGCCGGGGATGAGTTTTATCGACATCAAAAACATCTGGCAGGAGTACGGCGACCACGTGGTGCTGGAGCGCATTAATCTGCAGGTGAAAGAGGGCGAGTTTTGCTCAATGGTCGGCGCGTCCGGCTGCGGTAAATCGACCTTTCTGCGTCTGCTGCTCGGTCAGGAGCAACCGACCCGCGGCGCCATCCTGCTCGACGGCCAGCCGCTGGCGGCGGAGCCGGACCGCAGTCGCGGCGTGGTTTTCCAGCGCTATTCGGTGTTTCCGCATCTCAACGTGCTGGATAACGTCGCCATCGGCCTGGAGCTGCCGGCGTCCCCGCTGCTGGGGCGCCTGTTTGGCGGCAGAAAGCGCGAGGCCCGGCAACAGGCCCAGCGAATGCTGGAGAAAGTGGGCCTGGGACACGCCCTGGATAAATACCCGGCGCAGCTCTCGGGCGGGATGCAGCAGCGGCTGGCCATTGCCCAGGCGTTCGTGATGCAGCCGCGGGTGCTGCTGCTGGACGAGCCCTTCGGCGCGCTGGATCCCGGCATTCGCAAGGATATGCATGCGCTGCTGCTCCAGCTGTGGAGCGAAACGCGCATGACGGTGTTTATGGTCACCCACGACCTGGCCGAAGGCTTCAACCTGGGCACGAGGCTGCTGGTGTTCGACAAAGTGCGCATCGACCCGCAGGCGCCCAACGCCTGGGGAGCGCGTATTACCTACGACATCCCGCTCAATGAAGCGCGGATGGCGCAACTGGCCGCCGGTAGCGACACCAACGTTTACGCATTAAGGAGATAAATTGATGACTGAACTGTTTCACTCCACCCCCAGCCTGCGCGAAGAGCGGCTTCCCGGCGGGGCGCACACCTCGCTGATTTTGCGCAAAGGGCAGATCCTGCGCCTGACCGATCTCGACGGCGGGGCAAACGTCAGCATGATGATGCTCAATCCCCATGAGAAAAGTGAGCGGCTCAACCTGCCGGATACCCTCAAAGGACAGCATACCGCGCGCCTGACCGCCGGGCACTGTTTCTACTCCGATATGGGCCGGGTGCTGGCCGGGATCGTCGCCGACAGCTGCGGCTGGCACGATCCGTTCGGCGGGGTCCTCAACGCCGGGGAGACGCACGACAAATATGGCGCCGGACGCTACCAGGAATTACGCAATGGCTTCTACCGCAACGGCGTCGATAACCTGCTGGTGGAGATGGGGAAATGGGATCTCGGTCTGGAAGATCTGCTGATGGTGGTCAACTTCTTCAGCAAAGTGACCGTCGATGACGAGGGGCGCTTTCACTTTGTCTCCGGCAACAGCCGCGCCGGGGACTATGTGGAACTGTATGCCCCGATGGACGTCCTGCTGGTCCTCACCGCGCTCCCGCATCCTCAGGATCCGGCCACAGAGTATGCCCCCCGTCCGGTGCAGCTGAGCTGGTATCAGGCCGACGATGAAGACGCGGCCACTCAGGCGCTCCTGACCCGCGATGAGAACCTGCGCGCGTTCCGCAATACCCAACTTTTTGCCCTGTAAGGAGGCGTTTATGACCCTTATCACCAGTCACCGACGTCCGGAAGAGGCCGTCTATCGCCATGTGATCCCCGCCGGGGAGCCGTGGCTGTTCGAGGTTAAACAAGGGCAAACCCTGCGTCTGCTCGATCTCGAAGGCAACCAGGCGATTGATACCCTGTTTTACAACGCCGACAACCCGCGCGAGCGCTACGATGCGCAGCGCACGCTGCGCCGCCAGGGTAACGCCTACCTCACCGCCGGCAGCGTGCTCTATTCCAACCTTGGCCGTCCGCTGATGACCATCGTGGCCGATACCTGCGGGCGGCACGATACCCTCGGCGGCGCCTGCGCCCAGGAGAGCAACACCGTCCGCTACGCCCTCGACAAGCGCTACATGCACAGCTGCCGGGATAATTTCCTCTGCGCCTGTTTGCATGATGGCCGTCTGCATAAGCGCGATATCGGCGCCAACATTAACTTCTTTATGAACGTGCCGGTGACGCCGGAGGGCGGTCTGACCTTCGCGGATGGCATCTCGGCGGCGGGAAAATACGTGGAACTGCGCGCGGAGTGCAACGCCATGGTGTTGATCTCCAACTGCCCGCAGCTCAACAATCCCTGCAATGGCTGGAACCCGACCCCCGCCGAGGTGCTGGTATGGAACTGACCCGCTGGCAGCGCTGGCGTTTGCTGGCCTTTCGGCTGTTCGCCGTTCGCGCCGACCGCCTGAACCACACGCCGACGCGCCACCTTTAAGCGCCGGTTCTCCCGGGGACGACCTCAGGGAAAGACGAATTGTTGCGGGACGACCCGCTTCGCTGTGAGTTCCGCTTATGTTTGATACCTTACTGATTGCCAACCGCGGGGCGATTGCCTGCCGCATTCTGCGCACCCTGCGCGCCATGCAGGTGAAGGGCGTCGCCGTTTACGCCGAAGCCGACCTGAGCAGTCTGCACGTCCGCGAAGCGGATGAGGCGCTCAGCCTTGGCGAGGGGCCGGCAGCGCAAACCTATTTAGTCGTAGAGAAGATCATTGCCGCCGCGCGGCAGAGCGGCGCCCGCGCCATCCACCCCGGCTACGGCTTTCTGTCGGAAAACGCCGCCTTCGCCGAGGCCTGTGAGGCGGCGGGATTGGCGTTTGTTGGCCCGACCCCGCAACAGCTGCGAACCTTCGGCCTGAAGCATACCGCCCGCGCGCTGGCCAAAGCGGAGGGCGTTCCGCTGCTGGAAGGCAGCGACCTGCTGGCCGACAGCGAAGAAGCCTGCCGGGCGGCAGAGGCGGTGGGCTACCCGGTGATGCTCAAGAGCACGGCGGGCGGCGGAGGGATTGGCATGCGCGTCTGCCGCGACGCCCGCGAACTGAGCGAGGCGTTTGCCACGGTGCAGCGGCTGGGGCAAAACAACTTCAGCGACGCCGGGGTGTTTCTCGAAAAATATATTGAACGCGCCCGCCATCTCGAGGTGCAGATCTTCGGCGACGGGAAGGGGGCGGTTATCGCCCTCGGCGTGCGCGACTGCTCGCTGCAGCGGCGTAACCAGAAAGTGATTGAAGAGACGCCGGCGCCAAATCTGCCGGACGGGATGGCGCAGGCGCTGTGTAGCGCGGCCATTGCCCTCGGTAAAGCGGTGAACTACCGCAGCGCCGGGACGGTGGAGTTTGTCTACGACAGCGCGGCGCAGCGCTTTTATTTCCTCGAGGTCAATACCCGGCTGCAGGTGGAGCACGGCGTCACGGAGCAGGTGTGGGGCGTGGACCTGGTGCGCTGGATGATCGCCCTGGCGGCAGGGGATTTACCGCCGCTGAGCGAGCTGGCCGCCGGGCTACAGCCCCGGGGGCATGCCATTCAGGCGCGAATTTACGCCGAAGATCCTGGCCGCCAGTTTCAGCCTTCGCCCGGACTGTTAACCGACGTCTGGTTTCCGCCGGCGGACGGCGCTACCCTGCGCATCGACCGCTGGGTCGAGGCCGGCTGTGAAGTGCCGCCGTTTTTTGACCCGCTGCTGGCGAAAGCTATTGTCTGGCGCCCCAGCCGCGATGAGGCGATCGACGGCCTGGCGCAGGCCCTGGCGGAGACCCGCCTGTACGGCGTCGAAACCAACCGCCAGTACCTGCAGCAGATCCTTGGCTTTGCGCCGTTCACCGCCGGGGAACCCTGGACCCGCTGTCTGGAGCAACTGCGCTACCGGGCCGATACCGTGGAGGTACTCAGCGCCGGCACCCAGACCAGCGTCCAGGACTACCCGGGACGTCTGGGGTTCTGGGCGGTGGGCGTACCGCCCTCAGGCCCGATGGATGACCGGGCGCTGCGCCTGGGCAATCGTCTGCTGGGCAATGCCGAGGGCGACGCCGCGCTGGAGATCACCCTTAGCGGACCCACGCTGAAATTTAATACCGCGGTGCAGGCGGTAGTCTGCGGCGCGCCGCTGCCCGTAACGCTCGACGGCATCGACCAGGAGATGGACGGCGTCTTCTCTGTTCCGGCGGGGGCGACCCTCAGGCTGGGGGCGATAAGCGGGCCAGGCGTCAGAAGCTATCTCTGCCTGTGCGGCGGCATTCAGGTGCCGGACTACCTGGGCAGTAAAAGCACCTTTACCCTCGGTCAGTTTGGCGGCCACGGCGGACGGGCGCTGCGCGCCGGCGACGTACTGCATCTTGCGCCTCCGGCTGAGACCATGGAAGGCGCGGCGCTTCCCGCAGGGCTGCGCCCTGAGCTTTTGGAAGTACGAGCGCTGCGGGTGATTTATGGCCCCCACGGCGCGCCGGAGTTCTTTGCCCCGGCGTATATGGCGACCTTTTTTGCCACCGACTGGGAAGTGCATTTTAACTCCAGCCGCACCGGCGTGCGCCTGATCGGGCCCAAGCCGGTCTGGGCCCGCGACAGCGGCGGCGAAGCCGGGCTCCATCCGTCGAATATTCACGACAACCCCTACGCGGTGGGGGCGGTGGATTTTACCGGCGATATGCCGGTGATCCTCGGGCCGGACGGCCCAAGCCTCGGGGGCTTTGTCTGCCCGGTCACGGTGATCGAAGCCGATCTCTGGCAGCTGGGCCAGCTTAAGGCGGGGGATAAGGTGCGCTTTGTAGCGGTTGACGTCCCCACCGCCCGGCGGCTGGCGGCAGGCCGTCGCGCGGAGCTGGCGACCCTGCAGGCGCAGGACGTTGCCTGGCAGCCTGTGCCGCTCACCTCACCGGTGGTGATGACCTGCGGCGACGCTGACAAACGCCTGGTGGCGCGCCTCTCCGGCGATACCCATCTGCTGCTGGAGGCCGGTGAGGCGGAGCTGGATCTGGTGCTGCGCTTTCGCATCCATGCCCTGATGCAGGCCCTTGAGGGGCAATCCCGGGACGGGATCATCGATATCACGCCGGGGATCCGCTCTCTGCAGCTCCATTTCCAGCCGGAAACGCTGGCGCTGGAGACGCTGCTGGCGTGGGTCCGCGAGGAGTGGGCCACGGTCTGCATGAGCGACGATCTGCAGGTTCCGACACGGGTGGTGCATCTCCCGCTCTCCTGGGACGATCCGGCCTGCCGCAAGGCGATCGACAAATATATGACCACCGTCCGCCCGGACGCCCCCTGGTGCCCAAGCAACCTCGAGTTTATTCGCCGGATAAACGATCTCCCGGATGAGCAGGCGGTGTGGCAAACGGTGTTTGACGCCAGCTATCTGGTGATGGGTCTCGGCGATGTCTATCTCGGCGCGCCGGTGGCCACGCCCCTTGATCCGCGCCATCGGCTGGTCACCACCAAATACAACCCGGCGCGAACCTGGACGGCGGAAAACTCGGTGGGCATCGGCGGAGCGTATCTGTGCGTTTACGGCATGGAAGGCCCGGGCGGCTATCAGTTTGTCGGCCGCACCCTGCAGATGTGGAATCGCTATCACGAGGTGGCCGATTTTGCCGGCAAGCCCTGGCTGCTGCGCTTTTTCGACCAGCTGCGTTTCTATCCGGTCTCGGCGGAAGAACTGCTGGCTATTCGCCGCGATTTCCCGCTCGGACGCTACCCGCTGCGCATCGAGCACAGCACGCTGCGGCTGGCGGAGTACCAGCAGTTTCTCTCTCGCGAGGCGCAGAGCATTAGCGCATTTCGCGACCATCAGCAGCGGGCGTTTAACGACGAGCGCGAGCGCTGGATCGCCAGCGGCCAGGCCCATTTCGACAGTCAGGAGAGCGCGACAGAAGAGGCGGGCGATGCGCCGCTGCAGCCGGGGGAGCAGGGGGTGGAAAGCCCGGTATCCGGTAATCTGTGGCAGGTACAGACCGCGGCCGGCAGCCGGGTACGCGCCGGCGATGTGCTGGTGGTGCTTGAGTCGATGAAAATGGAGATCCCGCTGCTGGCGCCGTGTGATGGCAGGGTTCAGCAGGTCAATGTGCAGCCAGGCAGCGCGGTGCGTGCCGGGCAGCGGGTGGCAGTGATTATTGAGGAGAAGGCATGATGCAGCAGACGTTTGATTTACGCCTGGCGACTCTGGCGGCGAACTATCGTAACGGCCACACCACCCCGCGCGCGCTGCTGGCGGGGATCCGCCAGCGGGCGCAAGCGCTGGATCCCGAGTTTAATCTGTTTATCCATCTCCTGAGCGAAGCGGAGCAGGCGCCGTTTCTGGCGGCGCTGGAAGGCCATTCGCCAGACACGCTCCCGCTGTACGGGGTGCCGTTCGCCATCAAAGATAATATTGACCTTGCGGAAATCGTCACCACCGCTGCCTGTCCGGCGT
Source organism: Klebsiella sp. 2019SCSN059 (assembly GCF_021739525.1). Taxonomy (NCBI): domain Bacteria; kingdom Pseudomonadati; phylum Pseudomonadota; class Gammaproteobacteria; order Enterobacterales; family Enterobacteriaceae; genus Klebsiella; species Klebsiella sp. 2019SCSN059. The sequence goes on from NZ_JAKKOM010000022.1 coordinate 73,698, forward strand.
TTGCTTACCGGCCGACGCAAAGCGCGACCATTGTCGCACAGCTGATTGCCCTGGGGGCGGTGCCGGTGGGCAAAACCAATCTCGATCAGTTTGCCACCGGCCTGAACGGGACCCGTTCGCCGTATGGTCGCTGCCGCAACGCGTACCATCCCGCTTATCCCTCCGGCGGCTCCAGCGCCGGCTCGGCGCTGGCGGTAGCCCTGGGCGTCGCCAGCTTCGCGCTGGGGACCGACACCGCCGGCAGCGGTCGCGTCCCGGCCGGGCTGAATAACCTGGTGGGCCTGAAAGCGACGAAAGGGGTGATCTCCACCGCCGGGGTGGTACCGGCCTGCCGCACGCTGGACTGCGTGACCTTTTTCAGCGCCACCGCCGACGAGGCCAGCCAGCTGCTGGCGCTGGTTGCCCGGGCCGATCCGCAGGATAGCTACAGCCGCCGCAATCCTCAGTGGAACAGTCGTCAGGCCTTCGGCAGGCCGTCCGCCGGGTTTCGCTTTGGCGTCCCGCGGGAGCTTAACTTCCTCGGCTGCCGCGCCAGCGAAGCGCTGTTCGCCCAGGCCGTGCAGCGGCTGACGGCGCTCGGCGGGGAAGCTGTGGCGATCGATTTCGCGCCTTTTCTCGCCGCCGCCCGCCTGCTGTATGACGGGCCATGGGTCGCTGAACGCTATGCGGTGGCTGGCCCGTTGATTGAGCAGCAGCCTGACGCCGTGCTGCCGGTTATTCGCGACGTGCTGGCGAAAGCGCCTGATATCGACGCGACGGCGACCTTTAAGGCGATGTATCAGCTGCAGGAGTATAAAGCGCAGTGCGATGCTATCCTCGAGACGCTGGACTGCGTGCTCACGCCAACCTTACCGCAGCCGGTAACGCTGGACGAGCTGGCGGCGGAGCCCATCGCCCGCAACGCCGACCTGGGCTACTACACCAACTTTATGAACCTGCTGGACTATGCGGCGGTGAGCGTGCCGTGCGGGTTTATGCCCGACGGACTGCCCTCCGGCGTCACGCTGTTCGGCCGGGCCTTTACCGATCAGTATTTGCTGAGCCTGGCCGACGCCTTCCAGCGCGCGGAGCGGCTGCCGCTGGCAGGCGGCGCGCAGCTGGAGAGCCCGCCGCCTGCGCACCCCGCGGGCCATGATCGGATGGCCCTGGCGGTATGCGGCGCCCACCTGACCGGCCAGCCGCTGAACGGTCAATTGCTGGCGCGGGGCGGCCGGCTGCTGCAGGCGACCCACAGCGCGCCGCGCTATCGGTTGTATGCCCTCCCGGATGGCAAGCGCCCGGCGATGGTGCGTGACGAACCAGAGGGGGCCGCGATAGCGGTGGAAGTCTGGGCGATCCCCAGCGCTGAGGTGGGGTCGCTGCTGGCCGCCATCCCCGCGCCGCTGGGGCTGGGACAGATTGAGCTGGCGGACGGCCGCTGGGTGACGGGCTTTATCTGCGAAGCCGGGGGGCTGGGCGCGGCCACCGAGATCACCGCCTGGGGCGGCTGGCGCCAGTGGCTGGCCAGGTAAACGGAACACCCTCTGCGGTAGCGCCGCAGAGGGAACCCTCGCTTATAGCGGGCTGTTCTCATCGAGCCGGGTGACGCTCCAGACGCGGGCGTGCGTGTCATCAATGCGATAGTAGCTTTTCACGCTTGCCGTACCGCCGATGGCGTAGCCCACCAGAGCCACAATGTTGAGCTGATGCCCCTGCTTATCGGTAAACGCATAATATTCATCCAGCACATAGCCACTGGCGCTAGCCGCTGATTCCAGACGATCGTCCCTGGCTTTCAGGTCCGGGGTATAGTCCGCGATGGTTTTCCCCACAAAGTTTTTGGCGACGTCCTGCTTTTCGTCAACGCTGACGATAAACGCCGCGCTGGCAGGAAAGTGCTGAACCACGTCAGCCAGGGTAGGTTTCGGCGCGGCAGAGGGCAATAACGTGTGATCGATAGTGTAGGCCTGTAGCCAGCAGGAGAATAACGCCGCTTCCGCCGCACGGCCATCCGGGTCAGAAAGTCCGGGCAGCGCATCGACGGTCTCTCCCGCTTTACGCAGCGCAATGAAATCGGCACAGGAAGAGACCCGTGCCTGATTCTGGTCACTCAGCACCAGCGTCAGAGGAGACTGGTTTATCTCAAGCTCGCCCGCCGCCAGCACCGGCGTGCTCAACAATAACGTCACCGCCATACCGATAAAATATTTCATCACATAGCCTCCATGAATATCGACGTATCCTGATCCGAGGTGACAGGGAAAGCAAGCGATGGATGATGTCTTTTCCACATGTCCGGGCGATGCCTCCCGGACGCCGAGCGACGGCCGGGGAAGGTTACTGATGGTGTGGGGCGGGATAAAACGCTTCCGCTGTCCATTGCGCTGATGGCTGGCGATATTGCTGCCAGAACAGTTCGGCAATCTCCCGGGCTTCGGCGGAACCCGGCGTGACGTACGCCCCCACCGTCACGATGGAAAGATGAATATTCTGCGCTTTTAATAACGGAAAAAGGCCATGCGTCAGGTTAAGCAGCCCGGCTTTGCCGACGCTTAGCGTCAGATACTCCGGATGAGGCTGAGTGGCAAACATCCCGCCAGTCAGCAGGATCGCGCCTTCTCCACGCGCGGCCATCCGAGGAGTGACCGCTTTGATGGCGGCATATACCGCGCCAATATTGGTGGTGAGATCCTGGATGAAGCCTGCCACCGACTGGGTCTCCAGATTACCGTCATGTATGGCCGCGGCGTTGAAGTGCAGCACATCCACGCCGCCGGTCTCCACCTCTACCTCGCGAATGAGTTCCACGATACTGGTGATATCGCTGGCGTCCGCTACGCGGCCTTCCGCGGCTAATCCAGCCGCTCTCAGTTGGTCGGCCTGCGCCGCCACATAGTTTTTATTGCGTGAGGACAGCACCACCCGGAATCCCTCACCAGCAAATCGTGAGGCCGTCGCCATTCCCATCCCAGGACCGGACCCGATACTCAAAAACGTTTTCATGTGCTTCTCTCACTGTAGTTTGCAGAGCCGCTATGTTAATACCCTGGCAGATCGCTGATAATCAGCCTTATTTGCAAATGATTAATGTGCTGGGTGCAGGAATCATGTTCGATGATTTTGAAGAGCTGATGGCGTTTGTCTGTGTGGCCGAGACAGGGAGTTTTATCGGGGCCAGCCGCAGGCTGGCTCGGGATGCGTCGGTCATTTCCCGCCGGGTTAGCCACCTCGAGAAAAAACTGGGCGTCCGGTTGCTGGTGCGCACTACCCGTAGCGTAACGCTTACCGAAGCCGGAACCTGGTTTTTGCAGCGCGCCCGCGCGGCGCTGGATGAGCTCAGCGCCGCCAGCCGGGAGGTGGGGGACTTTGCTGCCACCCCGCAGGGAACGTTGCGGGTTTCGCTGCCGGTGACCTTTGGCCGGGAGCTGATTGCCCCGGTGTTTCCTGATTTCCTGCAGGCGTATCCGGATATTCGCCTGGATGCCCATTTTCTCGATCGACGGGTCGATATTGTCGCGGAGGGGTTTGATGCGGTGGTTCGCCTGGGGAGCGTGCGGGACAGTACCTTAACCGGGCGCGAGCTGGGGGCGTTTAGAAGTCAGCTGATTGCTTCGCCGGCCTATCTGCAACGCTTCGGTGAGCCGACTCATCCTGAGCAACTGGCAGCCCATCGGTGTCTCGGCTTTACCCACCATCCGGACTGGCCCTACTGGATCCTCGAAAATGGTCGGGAGCATATCCAGGTGACGCCAGCCGGCCCCCTCACCACCAATATCAGTGAAGCGCTGCTGACGGCGGTGATTCGGGCAACCGGGATCGCACTGCTGCCGGGGTGGATGGTTTGCCAGGCGGTGCAGCGCGGGGAACTGGTCCGCGTGCTGCCCGACTGGCGTAGCGCGGCGAAGGTCAGCGTTTATGCCCTGATGCCGCCCGGCACGCTGGTTCCCGCCAAGACCCGGGTATTTATCGACACGGTATGCCATCAGCTGGCGTCATCCCCGCTGTGGCAGGACGAATTGAAGCGATAAGCAGGGGGGGCCGATTGCGCAGATCGTTGATGGAGAAGGGCCTCGAAGTGTTCCTGCTGAATGTACGGAGCAATAAATTTATCCTCGGACATATAATGCCCTGGCGGACTTTCTTCGTGCAGTGAGAAGGTTTAATCACTCGAATTAATAGTGAATATCAAATGCCAAATTGATATTAACGTTTATCAAGAAAGCCATTAATATCACCAGTATGGAGGGATTATGAATTTAATTGATAGCGCTAAGAATGAAGAGCTATGGAATATTCGTTTTGTTTTAACTGATATGGATGAAACGCTGACCTATAAGGGCAGACTGCAGGCCAGAACCTATCAGAGTCTGGAAATGCTACAACATGCGGGCATTAAGGTTATTCCGGTAACGGCGGCCTCTGCGGGGTGGGCCGATCAGATGGCGAGAATGTGGCCTGTTGATGGGGTCATCGCTGAAAATGGAGGATTATTTCTTATCAGAAATAACGTCGGTGAGGGTATTAACAGGTATTTCTGGCATGAAGACAACTATCTTCTTAATCGAAAAAACATCAGCCATATTCTTTTCAAGATTCGCCAGAAATACCCCTGGGTTGAGGTTTCTGACGATCAGGATTTTCGCCTGACGAGTATTGCTTTCAAACTTCCCAAAAATCATGAACAGACCAAACAACTTATTGACGAATTAGTGGAAAATAAATGCAGCTATACCATTAATAATTTATGGGTACTGGGGTGGTTAGGGGGATATGACAAACTCGTCATGAGCAGAAAGGTGTTAAAGCAGTTTTATGCACTGGAAGAATCTGATGAACAAGCATCGGTTTTCTACAGTGGTGATTCGCTCAATGATGCACCTATGTTCAGTTACTACAGCAAAACGTTGGGAATGAACACGATCAATGACATAGCGCAAGTTATATCATCATTGCCTCGCTGGATAAGTCAATTTCCAGGTGGTGAAGGGTTTGTCGATGGCGCGAACAGAATTTTAAATGCTAAAAGGGCAAGCATCAGTTAAGTTGCCTTCTCCGCTCTGACAGAATTAAACCGGCTCCGTTCGTTGCAACAGGTCCGGTTGTTGTATGCGTTAGATAGAGAGCTTCATGTGGTGTACTTCCCGTTATCCAGGCGGAACGCCATTCACCTTGAATGGCTCATCATTCTTGTTGCAAAAATGTGAACGCTTCAGTAGCCTTGTCTCTTTCGGAGACAGGAAATGCTCGTCACTGATTCACTTCTGGCTTACACCCTCGCTGCCACTCTGCTTACCCTGACGCCAGGTCTGGATACCGCGCTTATACTGCGCACGGCGACCGCTGAAGGCGGGCGCAAAGCCTTGCATGCCGCGTTAGGCATCGATCTCGGGTGCTTTATCTGGGGCGCGCTGGTGGCCTTTGGTTTGGGCGCGCTGCTGGCGGTTTCTGAGCTGGCTTATACCTTGTTGAAATGGTGCGGCGCGGGCTACCTTTGTTGGCTGGGCATCCAGCTGCTTCTGCGTCCGCGCCAGCAATTTAACAGCAATCCGGCAGCGGCAACCGCCACGAGCAACTGGTTTCTGCGTGGGATGCTGGGAAATGTGCTTAATCCCAAAATGGGCGTCTTCTACGTTTCGTTTTTACCTCAGTTTATCCCGGCGGGGCATTCCCCCATCACATGGACCTTTCTCCTGGTTACTATCCATGTATTGATTGGTACGCTGTGGTCGTTAACGCTGATTACCGCCACTCGCTATGCCGCCGGTATCCTGAAAAAAACGGCGGTAGTGAAATGGATGGATCGAACGACCGGCTGCCTGTTTCTGCTTTTTGCGGCGAAGCTGGCGATGAGCCGCCGGTAATAAAACAGGGGCCTTTGCCCCTGTTTTTGCGCTTTGCTCAGCTATCTTGAGGTACAGGCTCTACGATCCCGGCTGGGTCACACACTGTGCCGGATCAAACACCGTTTTCCAGTCTTGCTTCATATCAACGACGGTCCAGCCATGCGCTTTTGCCTGCGTTAATCCATCAATCAGCTTTCCGCTGGCTGGAGGATGACTATCATAGGCATATTCACGCACGGAATCCGTATGATGCACCAGAAGGCCAAAGGGTTTGACGTCAGGATTGGCGGCGGTGTACTGCAGCATGGCGAGATCGCCATCGCTATTGCCAAATGCCGCGACAGGGCGCTGGCCCATGAAAAGGTGGATCGCCACGGGTTTATTGGCTGCATCGTCATTGAAGGCCCCCGACATTGTCTTGGTAATTTTTGTCCCTTCATCAGATAACGCGAATTCGCCAAGCGAAAACGACCCGATCACTTGTTCAGGTGGAATGCCGTACATTTTTTGCGACAGTACGCGCATAAAATCGATACCGCCGCCGGAGACAATCCAGGTTTTGAAACCGTTAGCCCGCAGATATTCCAGAAGCTGACGCATCGGCTGATATCCCATCCGATCGTACTGGCAGCCAAAACGCGGGTCCTTATGCGATGAAACCCAGTTAGCAACGCGCTGATTAAAGTCATCAGTCGTCATGCCGCTGTGCGTCAGCGATAAAAGATGTATAAGCCCTTTTTCGCCGGAAGCGGCGACAGTTTTGATATCGTCTTTCAACACGGCCTGCACCAACGCGTCGCTAGACCACTCCTGGTGTTGCGGGGCCAGACGTTTGATCTCATCCAGCACGAACCGGATCTGAAACGTCAGCGGCGCTTCTGGCCACAGGGTGCCATCATTATCAAATACGACGTAGCGTTTTTCAGCCGGAATAAACGTTGAGCGGTCTGGGTTGGTGGCACCTTGCACCCATTCTTCAATGGCGCGCTTGGCTGCCGTATCGTTCCATGCTGAGAGTGGATCTGCCACTGCGTTGCCGCAGAGGGCGAATAAAGTCAGAGCGATTAACGTACGCTTCATCGTGAACTCCTGTTATCCGGGGTCTGTCCCGGTAGCGAAAGTGGCTGCCAGAATCGGCGCCAACGGTGAGATAAGTAACGCGCGCTACGCAGCAAAGTGCGGCGGAAAATAAACATCAGCATGAGTAACGCGAGGCCGCCTGCGAGCATTAACGCATTCTGCCGGGTCAACGTGCCACGATCGCCCTTTAACGAAGATTCCGCACCGGCCGAGCGCGAAGCGGCAATCCGGTAGGTGCTGCCGGGGAGTTCAGCGGTTTGCCACTGCTGATGGGTTGTATCCCACCACCGCAATTTGATCGGCGGCAGCGTGACTTCCCCCGCAACAACAGGCAAATAGCGGAGCGTTTCCACGCGTTCCGCGCCTTCAAGATCCCCCCGGCCCGAAGTCAGCAGACGATTTTCAGGCGGCAGACGCTGGGTATGGGTGCCGCTGATGGCATAGAGCAGCGGTGGGATTTGGGCGGGCATCACCTCCGTGGCTCGGACGGTGACGACGCGTTCAATAACGTCGCCGGCACGCAGCGTTTTATCTTTACCACTACGGTAAATATTGACCTTCTGGCTGAGCGAGAGACCTGAAGCGGGCAGGAAACGGTCTGGCTGTTCAATTCCTTGCGGCCAGTTAACCTGCGTTTCCAGCGCCGGTAGTTTGACCGTCACGGGCGCCTGTCCGGAGGCGGTTAACGTCATTTCAAAAGCCGGTAAACGCAGCTTACCTGCATCCCAGGCAGTGAGCTGGCGTTCCATGCGCACGCCGCTCCAGCTGGTTCCCTCGGCGTGACGGGTCAGAAGCTGATTGGGTTCGGCTTTGCTCGAGATATCGCCATTTTCGACCGGGAAACCGGGCCACTGCGGCGGCGGATTAAACCATGAATCCGTCCAGAACGTCACCGCCACGCGCACCGGTTGGCCTGGGACAACGTGTTCTGGAGCAACCAGCTCGCGCGTGACCGTCATGGCTGCCTGACAGGGAAGCGCCGCCACCAGAATTAACCAGATAAGTTTCATTGGCCTTCTCCTGACTGAGTCCGGTAGAGACTTTCCAGCAGCCCCGAAGGCGAAACGGTCAGATTTTCGTACCACTGATTCACCTGCGGATTCCCTCCAGCAATGGGCTGAATGTCCTTTTGTTCAACGCCATCGTCGGGTTTCAAATCATGCTTAATTTCATCAGGTTTGTAATCGGCTTCTTCACCTTGCGCCGACTTTTTCTCGCGTTCTTTTTGCCGCAGTTGCATGATGATCGCGGCGATTTTGGCGCGGTTCCCCTGGGCCAGCTTCCAGTCCGGGCGCAGACTTAACGCCCGGTCATAGCTGTTTAGCGCCTGCTGCCACTGTTTTTGCTGGGCATAACTATTGCCTGTCCAGAGCAGGGTTTCCGGGGTTTGTTGCGCCTGGCGGAACGCGGCGGTAGCGGCGGGGTAATTGCTCGCCCGATACCATGCAATACCTTGCCGGAGCGGGTCGCTATAATGCTGGGCCGCGCGGGCATAATCCCCCTCGGCAAAAGCACGCTGACCCTGCACATCGGGGCTTATCCAGGCATCCAGCCAGGCGGCATGGCCGGATGGCTGCCAGAGCAGCAGCGGCGCGATTAAAACCCAGCAAAAGAGCTGGCGTCGCCAGATAAACAGCATGACGAGCATAGGTATCGCCAGCATCCAGCCATCGTTACGCCAGTGTAAATCACTCCGGGCATTGTTCTGCGCGGTGACACTTTGTTGAATATGGCTCTGTATCACGGGCAGATCGTCATCATCGGTGGTCACCAGCGTGACGGGGATCCCCTCGTCTCGCACCTGCTCAAAGCGTTTAACATTCAGTCGCGTATCGGTTTCACTGGCGGCATATTTTTCAGGCAGCGCGCCCCCCTGAGCGGTTCCCGGCACCCAGATCTGCAGCGGTGTCTTTTGTGTGCCTAGCCATCTGGCGTCATCCGCACTTAGGGTATCCGCCACCAGAATAATGCTGCGCGGGGCGGTGGGCATATTATGCATGGCCAGTGAGATGGCATGCTGAAGTCCGGAACCCTCGCCAGACGGTAATAACGCGGGGGTTTGCGCATGCAGGAATAGCGAATAAAACGCCGTATCGACAGTGAGCGGGGTGGTTAGCCAGGCACCGGAGTTATACACCACCAGGCCAAATCGGGTACCCGGCATGCGCTCCATGAGGGACAGGATTTTGGTCTGCATCCTCTGATGGCGGCTGGGAGGCAGATCGCTGGCAAACATGGCGGTATCCTGTTGCAAAATCACCATCACGTTACTTTCCGTCGTCAGCGCGGCGGGAAGCTGACGCTGCCAGCTTGGGCCAGCCAGCGCGATGAGGCCAAGCATCGCCAGCCATGGCAGTACGCGGGTGAGCTTGCGCTGCCGCCCGACGATCAGCGCTTTCGCCAGCGGCTTGTCCATGATGCGCGACCAGGCGCTATGCCCGGCGGAGGGTAACCACCACAGCGCGATGGCCGGGATCAGCAGCAGCAAACGCCAGGGGTATAAAAAGTGAAAATCACTCATGCCGCTCTCTCCCTGAACGCGCGATACAGATTAAAGGTCAGCAACAGAAGCAGTGCGGCGGCAAGCGGCCAGGCAAAAAGCGGTATACGCCACGACCAGCCGATGCTTTTTACCTGCACTGGCGTAATCGCGTCAATTTCTTGCCAGACCGCATCCAGCGAAGCCCCGCTATTCTCTGCCGTCCAGGCGCGCCCGCTGGTGGTGCGAGCTATATCCTGTAAAAGAGCGACATCCACTTTGTCATCGCCGCCGCTGTTCACGTCGCCAAAGGCGATGGTGTGAACCTGTACGTGATGACGGGCCGCCAGCTGTGCGGCGAGGCGAGGGGTCAGTTGTGACGCGGTGTCGTTACCATCGGTCAAAAGGATGGCTAATTTACTGGCGTCAGTATCGCCGCTGGAATCCAGCAGTTTCACCGTGACGCCCAGCGCGTCGCCAATCGCCGTCTGTTGTCCCGCCATGCCAGGCGCAAGCTGATTGATACGGGTTTCCAGCGCCTGTTTATCCTCACTGACGGGCGCGAAAGGCCAGGCGCTGTTGGCAAAAATCACCAGCCCGATACGATCGGATTTACGAGCCGCTACGAATTTTTTAACGGAGCTCTGTACCGCCTGCAGACGGGTGATACCGCCCGTAACGTCGTTTTTCTCCATAGAGCCGGAAACATCAAGAATCAGCATAATATCGCGCATCGGTTTTTCAGTATGCTGCGGCGGGGCAAGCAATTCCGGGCGGGCGAGGGCGCAGACCAACAGCGACCATACCAGCCAGAACAGCCAGGTGGATAGCTTCCCGCCATGTGCAGGTTGGTTGTTAAGCTGGAGTTCGTTAATCAGCCCAGGCAAAAAAGGAACCCGGACATACTCTTTCAACGAGCGCTCTTTGGCCATCACAAAGCGACTTGCCAGCGGCAGGATCAGTAGCAGCCAGGCCCACGGCCAGGCGAACGCCAGACGTGAGAAGAAGTCAGACATGGGGTAATCCTTCAAGCCAGGAGCGAAGCTGCATACGCAGCCGTTCGGTATCGCCATCACTGAGCTGGTTCTCTGGCTGACAGTAGCGTTCGCACAGCTGCTGGCGTAACGCGTCATCCAGCGGGACGTTTTGCAACCATTGGGCAGGATCCAGCGCGCCGCTCACTTGCTCCCGCGGCTGATGCACCAGCAAAATACGTTTCATCAGCAGCAGCCAGCTGTCTACCGTTTGCGGTTGAGCGAGAGCCGCCAGCGCCTGGCGACGCCACAGGTTTCGCCGCCATCTGGCGATGCGGATGATGAGATAAATGAGCAACAGGGCGAGCAGGATACCGCCCAGTACAAACCATCCCGGCGGTAGGGGAAACCATGACGGTGAATCGGGAAGAACCGGTTCCGCCAGTTCGGGTACCGTAAATCCTTTCTCCAGCATCTATACCTCTTTTTGAAGCTGTCTGAGTAGATCTCCGGCGACGACAATCTGCTTCACCTGCACGCCAAGTCGCGTGAGACGAGACGCCTGGGCTGAGAGTCGCGCCGTGATGCTTTGTTTGATGCCGTCCTGTAGCGCAGGCGAGAGCGAAAATGCCGCCTCTTGCCCTTCATACCGAGCGGCCAGCCGCCCGTGTGCAGGCAGGCGCAAATGCAGATCGTCGAGGATCACGAATGCACTCACTTCCCCTCGACGGCGCAGGGCTGCCAGCAGCGCATCGCACTCGTTATCCAGATCGTGAAAGTCGCTGATTAACGCGACCCAGCAGCCGGTTGGAATTAACGGCAGAGAGTGGCGCAGAATGGCGGCCAGCGAAAGTGGGTCAGGCGTTTCCCGCGGATAATTATCCGCCACGGCGTGGTTGTACTGCACAATATCGTCGAGAAATGCGGGAAGCGTACCGTTTGGCGCGCGGCATTTACGCAGAGAACAGTCCCGATCGCCAAAGACAATGCCGCCTAAACGATCGCCGTCGTGCCAGCTGCGCCACGCCAGCAATCCGGCAGTTTTCGCTGCCGCGACGGATTTTGTCTGAACGCGCGTGGAAAAAAACATATCCCGTCGTTGATCAACCAGCAGAAAGACGGGGCGCTCTTTTTCTTCGTTATAAAGTCGGATCCACGGCGTACGCATGCGGGCAGTAGCCTGCCAGTCAATCAGCCGGACGTCGTCGCCGGGCTGATAACGACGCAGGCTGTCAAAGTTCAGCCCGCGGCCCTGCTGGCGTGATGTACGTTCACCCCCAAGCGCGCCAGGCGGGATCTGCCCTGGCGGATTGGCGATGGCTCGCGCCTCTGCGGCGAGCTTCAGCAGCGTTTCCCGGTCAATGCGAACGGCGCTACTCATTATGCCACCACGGCATCAAGCAGCATCCGCACGGCATCGTCCGGTGTGCAGTTATCCGCGCTGGCCTGGTAGCTGAGCATCAGACGATGACGTAATACCGCTGGGGCGATCTTTTTAATGTCTTCGGGCAGCACCGCGTCCCGGCCTTCCAGCCAGGCCTGCGCTCGCCCGCAGCGCTCCAGGGCCAGCGTGCCGCGAGGACTGATGCCAAACGTCAGATAACCGGCCAGCGTATCGCTCACCGACTGTGGATGACGACTTAAGTCTACCAGGTTGACGATATAATTTTCGACGGTCGGGGAGACGTGAATAGCGGAAATCGCCTGCCAGCATTCAGCGATTTCCTGCTGACTCAGCATGAGCGTATCGGTCTGTTCTGGCTGTGCTGATGCGGTACTCGTCAGTTGTTGATACTTTTTCTGCTGCTCGGCGCGCACCAGTTGCATCACTTTCTGTTCATTGTCTTTTGACGGATAGTGCACCAGTACCTTCATCAAAAAACGGTCCAGCTGGGCTTCCGGCAGAGGCCAGGTACCTTCCTGATCCACTGGGTTTTGCGTGGCCAGAACCATAAAAACACCGGGTAAAGGCCAGCTTTTGCCCGCCACGGTGACGTGACGTTCTTCCATGGCTTCGAGCAGCGCGGACTGCACGCGGGCCGAGGCGCGGTTGATTTCATCGGCGAGGATGATATTGCCGAACACCGGGCCGGGACGGAAGCGGAACTGATCCTCTTCACGGGTGGCGTTTTGCTGATAAATTTCGCTGCCGGTGATATCTGAGGGCAGAAGATCAGGCGTGAACTGAATACGACGGTAATCCCCCTCAACGTGGCGGGCAAGTTCGCGTACCGCGCGCGTTTTCGCCAGGCCCGGTAAACCTTCAAGCAACACGTGTCCGTCGCACAACAGGGCGACTATCAACATGCGCACCAGTTCTTCCTGACCGAGAACCTGTTCGTTCATGCGTTGCTCAAGCTGCAATAACTTCTCTCGATTTATCATCGGCGTAGCCCTGCAAAATCACGTTTAATTAAAGTGGCGATGCCCACCAGGATCGGCTCGGCATAGTTGAAAAAGGCCTTAATGCCCGGGCAAAGATAATTCAGTCCCAACTCGCCGTCCGGTGCGCGCACCAGGCGGTTTTTCGGGCATTCGCCCCAGCACAGCTTCAGATAAGGGCAGGCTTTACAGTAGTTGGGCAGCGTGTCGCGCTTGCCCATGCCAAACGCTTTCTGCCGTTCGGAGAAAGCCAGATGCGAAAGCTGAGCATGCTCAATGTTGCCGATCTGATATTCCGGGTAGACATAGTGATCACAGGAATAAATATCGCCGTTTTTCTCAATCGCCAGCCCTTTTCCGCAGAATTCTGAGTGGGTGCAAATTTGCGCCGGCATTCCCATTGTCTGGGCGACCGCCGTTTCAAACAGATTGACCTGCACGCGGCCCAGGTCGTTATTCACCCACTCTTCAAAAACGGCAATCAGAAACGTGCCCCAGTCTTCCGGGTCAACCGACCAGTCGGTAACAATGGAGTCGAGGTCGCCGGGACGCGCGCGGCGGCTACCGGTGAGCGGGATGGCGTCATCCTGCCAGAATTGCGGCGCGGTTTGTTTGAAATCAACAGGTTCGACGCAGGGATTAAACTGTACATAGGTCGCACCCAGTTCGCGGGTGACGAAGCGGTACACTTCCAGCGGAAAGCGGGCGTTGGTCCGGTTTACCGTTACCAGCGCGTTAAATGGGACGCCGTGACGCTTCAGGGCCTCAACGCCCGCCATCACTTTGTCAAATGTCGGTTTGCCGCTACGGGTCACGCGATAGCGGTCATGCAGTTCTCGTGGGCCATCAATCGAGAGTCCCACCAGAAATTGATGTTCTTTTAGAAATTCAGCCCATTTATCGTTTAACAACACGCCATTGGTTTGTAAATCATTCTCGACACGCTGTCCGGGCTTCTGGTACTGCTTCTGAAATTTCACAACCTTCTGGAAAAACGCTAACCCCATCAGCGTGGGTTCGCCGCCTTGCCAGGAAAATACCACCTGGTCACCGTCCTGACCGTCAATATACTGGCGAATGAAATTCTCCAGCACCTCGTCACTCATTCCGGTATGTCTGTCCTGATGCAGAAGCTCTTCTTTGTGCAGGTAAAAACAGTAGGAACAATCGAGGTTGCAGGTTGAGCCGGTTGGTTTAGCCATGACATGAAAGCGGCGCTTGTATTCTGGCCCTTTGCCGTCATATTTTTCCGCCGACGGAAGCGCCTTAACGGGTAGTGTGGTGCTGTACTTCATATAGCAGACCCCTGAACAGAAAAACAAACAAAGCGCAGATTGACTGCTCTTCAAAGCACGAACAGACTGCCGGGGCAGTCTGTCCGCAGGCTTTCATCATTTATTGATATTAGAGCCGGCTTTGTTGAATAAATCAGATTTCGGGTAAGTCTCCCCCGTAGCGGGTTGTGTTTTCAGGCAATACGCACGCTTTC
>NZ_JAKKOM010000023.1:0-86762 GCF_021739525.1 Klebsiella sp. 2019SCSN059
AAGTGAAACGCCGTAGCGCCGATGGTAGTGTGGGGTCTCCCCATGTGAGAGTAGGGAACTGCCAGGCATCAAATAAAACGAAAGGCTCAGTCGAAAGACTGAGCTTTTTGTTTTTGCGTTTAAAAAGAACCCCGTCCCGAAAGGTGCGGGGTTTTTTGCTTTGTGGGGTATATCTCCCCGCTGGCGCTGCGCTTACCGGGGCTACGGATCTGACATGGGGCTACGCCCCTGTGGCGCGGACAAGATATGCAGCACTGACTCAGGGAAAAATATCGCCTGAAGTCCTGCTACTGCTTCGCTAACCCGCCAACCTGACGCTCTCCGGGCGGGTGGTGTCAGAAACCTGCAACACGGGTATGGTGAATAAACAACCTCTGCAACGCTGCGGAAAAAATACCTATCTTTTTGCCTCGCAAAATACTGAGAATTACGCGCGTGGTGTGGTCGCTCGTACCGTGAATTTATCCAATGATACGAGTCGAAAAATAATTATCAGTGGCTACGATTAAATATCTCTCTCTATTTCAGCGCTATTATCTTGTGCTCTGCGAAATAATAGCGCTGCTTCTTCTTTCGGAATATTAACGCGTTAGCGAAATTACGAAATTATTTCCGCCGCTGAGGACTTCACTCCCCATTTATTGCAACAATGGGTATGCATCTTGCCGGTTTTTGGGCTTGATCCGCTATATCATTAACACTTTGTTAACTTGATCTGGTTTATATGACAGCAAATTTGATATACAAAGAGGGATGATTGCCTGTATGGATGCTGCCCGACGTACCTTGCGTTATCTGCTCTGGTTATCGGCTGGCAATATGAGAATAGAAATGAAAATCCTGCTTAACTGGTCGCCGTTGCGCCGGCTCTTCACCTACCTTCAGGAGCGCTTTACCTTTCTGGTGCTGCTCTGCTGGCCAGCGATAATCTGGCTGTTCTGCCGGGTCGGCGTGTGGCTGACGGATAACCTGTATGAACTGCTGGGGAAATCACCCGCCCAGTCCTTCACTGTCTATCTGCAGCCGTTTATGACCCCCGGCACGCTGCTGCGCATCTCCATCAGCTGGGTGGTGCTGCTGTTCATTCTCTTCAGCATGGCGATGGCCTTCACCTGGGGTCTTCGCCACTTTATGAATCGCCACAAATAAACCATTCGGGCCGCCGGGAGTCGACGGCCCTTCTTAAGCCCTTACGCCATCTGACCAATCGTTTTGCGAAAACGCAGCAGGGCGATAGTAAAGAACACCGCTCCGATAGCCAGCAAGGTTAAGAACTGCGGCCAGACGATACTGAAGCTGGCGCCGCGGTACAGAATCGCCTGCGCCAGACTGACGAAGTGGGTGGTCGGCATGGTCAACATGATATCCTGGACCAGCTGCGGCATACTTTCCCGCGGCGTGGAGCCGCCAGAGAGCATCTGCAGCGGCAGCAGCACCAGGATCATCAGCAGCCCCAGCTGCGGCATCGAGCGGGCGAGGGTGCCCATAAAAATGCCGATCGAGGTGGTGGCGAACAGGCTGAGCGCCACCCCCAGCATAAACAGTGGAATCGACCCCTCAATGGGCACCTGCAAAATCCCCTGAACCATCAGCAGCAGCGACAGCCCGGAGACCACCAATACCACAAGCCCCATCGACCAGATCTTGGCCATCATGATCTCAAACGGCGTAACCGGCATCACCAGCAGATGCTCGATGGTACCGTGCTCGCGCTCGCGGATTAGCGCCGAGCCGGTGAGGACAATAGCCAGCATGGTGATGTTGTTGATGATCGCCATCACCGCGCCAAAGCGCTCCTGTTCCAGGTTAGGGTTAAAGCGCATTCTTACCGCCAGCTCTACCGGCAGCACGCTGTTCTCCCGATAGCGGGCAATGAAGCCGTTTACTTCGCCGTTAATAATATTCTGGATATAGCCGTTGCCGGTAAAGGCCTGGCTCATGCGCGTGGCGTCGACGTTGACCTGCACTTCCGGCTGGCGGCCGGCCAGCACATCGCGCTGGAAATTTGGCGGAATATTGATGGCGAAAGTGTAGCGCCCGGCATCCAGGCCGGCGTCCATCTCATCGGCGGTGATCAGCTCCGGTTCGAGAAACCAGGGGCGGTAGAAAGCGTTAATGATGCGTGAAGAGAGCTGCGACTTATCCATATCGGCAACCGCAATCGGCGCCAGGTGCAGCGAGCCGGGCATCACCGTAGCTGAGGAGTACACCGACACGGTAAAAGCAAACACGATCAGCGCCAGCATCGCTTTATCACCCAGCAGGCTGCGCAGCTCTTTAACGCCGAGGTTATAAATATTACGTAATCCGCGCATCACCCCTCCTGTTTCTTCAGCAGCAACACGCTCAGCCCGAGCACCAGCGGCACCGCAATCAGTAGGGGAATAAAGGAGCCCCACAAATCACTGAGATTCAGCGCCTTGGAGAAGGTGCCGCGGGCGATAGTCAGGAAGTGGCTGGTCGGGTAGATTTGTCCAATCCAGCGCCCGGGGCCTTCCAGCGACGCCACCGGATCGATCATCCCGGAGAACTGGGTCGCCGGGATGAGCGTAATGATGGCGGTGCCGAAGATGGCGGCGATTTGGCTCTTCATAAAGGTTGAGATCAGCAGTCCCAGTCCGGTGGCGATGGTGACATAGAGCAGCGCCGCCAGGCTCAGCGTCAGGAAGCTGCCCTTATGTGATACGCCAAAGACGAAGACCGACAGCGCGCACAGCAAAAAGAAGTTAAACATTCCCAGTACGATGTAAGGCACCTGCTTGCCGAGCAGGAATTCGCTGCGGGTGGTCGGCGTCACGTACAGGTTGATGATCGACCCGAGCTCCTTCTCGCGTACCACGCTCAGGGCGCTGAGCATCGCCGGGATCATCATCAGCAGCAGCGGGATCACCGCCGGGACGATGGCCGGCAGGCTCTTCACGTCCGGATTATAGCGATAGCGGGTCTCAATGGAGATGAGAGAGGTAGCGCGCTGCGGACTGCTCTGCCGGGCGGCCATCTCCTGCAGCCAGGCCAGATGCATGGCCTGCACATAGCCGCGTACCGTTTCCGCGCGGTTTGGCATTGCGCCATCCACCCAGACGCCGATTTGCACCGGCGTGCCGCGGGCGATATCGCGGCCAAAGTTCGGCGGGATCTCTATCGCCACCGCCAGCTCGCCGTCGCGCATCCGCCGGTCGAGCTCATCGTAACTGCGCAGCGGCGCCTGTTCGATAAAGTAGCGTGAGCCAGCGATATTCTGCGACCAGCCCTGACTGCTGAGGGTTTGATCGCGGTCGAGTACCGCAAAGCGTAGATCCTCGACGTCCATGCTGATCCCATAGCCCATGATAAACATCAGGATCACCGTTCCCAGCAGCGCCAGCGTCGAGCGCACCGGATCGCGGCGCAGTTCCAGCGCTTCGCGGCGGCTGTAGCTGAACAGCCGTTGCAGACTGAAGGCCTGGCGCGGGGCCGCGCGTTCTGGATGGGATGCTGCAGCTGGCGCAGGTTCCTCAGGAGCAGCGGCGGTTGGCTGCGCCTCCTGGAGCCAGGCGATAAACGCCTCTTCGAGGCTGGCGGCACCGCGCTGCTCGACCAGCGCCTGCGGCGTATCGCTGGCCAGCACCTTGCCGGCGTGCATCAGCGAGATGCGGTCGCAGCGTTCTGCCTCATTCATAAAGTGGGTGGAGATAAAAATGGTCACCCGATCCTGACGCGCGAGGTCGACCATCAGCTGCCAGAACATATCCCGTGCCACCGGATCGACCCCGGAGGTGGGTTCGTCGAGGATCAGCATTTCCGGGCGATGGATGACCGCCACCGCCAGCGACAGACGCTGACGGATGCCCAACGGCAGGGCGGTGGGCAGGGCGTCTTCCACCTCGCTGAGCATGAAGCGCTCGCTCATTTCCGCCACCCGACCGGGGATTTCGCCGTCCGGAATATGAAACAGGCGGGCGTGCAGTTCGAGGTTTTGCCGGACGGTCAGTTCGCTATAGAGCGAGAAAGCCTGCGACATATAGCCCACCCGCTGGCGGGTGGCGATATCTTTCGGGTCGACCGGCTGGCCGAACAGCCAGGCTTCGCCTTCGCTGGCGGGCAGCAGGCCGGTGAGCATCTTCATGGTGGTGGATTTGCCGCAGCCGTTGGAGCCGAGGAAGCCGAAGATTTCACCGCGGGCGATGCGGAAGTTAACGTGGTCGACGGCGACGAAGTCGCCAAAGCGCATGGTCAGCCCACGGGCTTCGATGGCGATCTCTTCCTCGCGGTCGTCGCGCGGCGGGATTACCACTGCCTTATGCGCCTGGCGCTGCGCTTCCGGCAGCAGGGCGATAAACGCCTGCTCCAGCGTCTGACTGCCGGTCTGCGCTTTCAGCTCCGCAGCGGTACCGGTCGCCAGCACCTCGCCGGCGTTCATCGCCACCAGCCAGTCAAAGCGCTCAGCCTCTTCCATGTAGGCGGTAGCCACCAGTACGCTCATCTCCGGCTGGCGCTGACGAATGCTGTCGATAAGCTCCCAGAACTGCGCCCGGGAAAGCGGGTCGACGCCGGTGGTGGGTTCATCGAGGATCAGCAGCTGCGGGTCGTGGATAAGGGCGCAACAGAGCCCCAGCTTTTGCTTCATCCCGCCGGAGAGCTTACCCGCCGGGCGATCGCGAAACGGCGCCAGCCCGGTGCTCTGCAGCAGCTCGTTGATACGAGATTCGCGTTCGGCTTTATCGTGGCCAAACAGGCGGGCGAAGAAGTCGACGTTTTCATACACCGAAAGGGTGTGATAGAGGTTTTTCCCCAGCCCCTGCGGCATCCAGGCAATCTTCGGGCACACCTCGCGGCGGTGATGAACGTCGCGCATATCCCCGCCGAGCACCATCACGTTACCCTGCTCAATGGCCCGCGCCCCGGCGATGAGAGAGAGCAGGCTCGATTTGCCGACGCCGTCCGGGCCAATCAGGCTGACCATGCGCCGCGCCGGGATCGCCAGACTGATATCCCGCAGCGCCACGGTGATGCCGAAGCGCTGGCCAACGTTGTCCAGCCGGGCGACGGGAGGCGAAGTATCCTGTGGCGTCAGTATCATTGCGGCAACCTCACCGTCAGGGCTTCAGGCCAGGACTGCTGGTTATCCAGCCGCACGTAAGCCATGCCGGGCAGACCGGTTTTGACATACTCCAGGTGCTGCGCCAGCAGCGCCGGCGGGATGCGCGCTTTGACGCGGAACATCAGTTTGAGACGCTCGTCGCGGGTCTCCACCGTTTTCGGCGTGAACTGGGCGACGCTGGCGACAAAGCTGATATTGGCCGGGATCACCAGATCCGGAGCGGCATCGAGGATCAAGCGCGCTTCGCTGCCGAGCGCCAGCAGACCCGCCTGTTCGGTGGGCAGAAAGAAAGTCATATAGACGTCGGCGAGATCGACCATATTCAGCACCCGACCACCGGCGGCCAGCACTTCACCCGGCTCGGCGACGCGATACTGAATACGGCCGTCGCGGGGCGCCTTCAGCTCGCTATCGTCAATATCGGCCAGGATCCGCCGCTCGGTCGCCTGGGCGGCTTCGACGCGGGTTTGCGCCTGAATAATGCTGGTGCGGGCAGCTTCGATGGCGGCGCGGGCGGCTGAGACCTGGGCTTTCGCCGACTCCAGCGCCGCGCGAGCGCTTTCTGCTGCCGCGCGATCGTCATCCAGCTGCTGGGCGGAGACGGCGCCACGCTGAGAGAGGGTGTT
Source organism: Klebsiella sp. 2019SCSN059 (assembly GCF_021739525.1). Taxonomy (NCBI): domain Bacteria; kingdom Pseudomonadati; phylum Pseudomonadota; class Gammaproteobacteria; order Enterobacterales; family Enterobacteriaceae; genus Klebsiella; species Klebsiella sp. 2019SCSN059. The sequence continues at coordinate 5,707 of NZ_JAKKOM010000023.1, forward strand.
TGAGCGAACATGGCGTTTCGCCGTGGAATCCAGCTCCGCCTGACGCTGCTTCACTACCGCTTCGCTGGCGCGCATTTCACTTTGCCGCTGATCGAGCAAGGCTCTGGCGGCCAGGACCGTGCTTTCCGCTTCCTTGATTTGCGCGGCGGCTTCAAGACGCTGCTCGTTCAGTACACGGGTATCCATTCTCGCCAGCACCTCTCCCTGGTGCACGAACTGACCCTCTTTGACCAGAATGGTGTCGATACGCCCGGCGATTTTGCTGGCAATATCCACCTCGGTGGCTTCGATTCGTCCGTTGCTACTGGCAAAACCCTCCGGGAGGCCCGGCGGGCGCAGCAGCCACCATGCTGCGGCGGCGAGTACCACCAGTAAGCCGACAAAATACCCTGTCCAACGTTTCTTTATTTTGTCCATACGCGACTCGCTTGATTCCCTGTGCGAAGTGATACGCGTGTCTTCTCCGGCGGGCGGAGCGTCCTCCTTGCGAAGGACGAATGAGTGGGGAAGGGCCGCTGACGCAGCGCTCTACCGCGTCGATGCGCAGCCGAACGCTGTACTACTTATGTGGTATCATCAGCGATCCTGGCCTTAATGAAACACGCATAGTGAGAGCTACCGTTAACGTGATAGTAACATTCGCGGCGGTGTTGTCCACACTAAAGGAAGGGTCTTGTCGACGCGTTAACAAAATATCCACTACCGGAAACCTTTCATCACCTCAGAACAGGACCGGCAGCCCCAGACCTCGTTTCACCTCATGCAGCGTCTGCTGCGTCAACTGGTGGGCGCGCTCGCTGCCCTGACGCAACAATTCCAGCAACATCCCTTTATCCTGAATAAAGGTGGCCCGCCGTTCGCGGATCGGCGCCAGGAGCGCCTGCAGGCAGGTTTCCAGTTCATTTTTACACTGGCGATCCCCCAGCCCGCCGCGCTGATAGTGGGCTTTCATCTCAGCCACCAGTGCCTTATCGCTATGGAAAGCGTCGAGATAGGTGAACACCACGTTGCCGTCGACATGCCCCGGATCGCTGACTCTCAGGTGCGTCGGGTCGGTATACATCGCGCTGACCGCGCGGTGGATCTCCTCTTCACTGGCCGATAACGTCAGCGTATTGCCCAGCGATTTCGACATTTTGGCGTTGCCGTCGACGCCCGGCAGGCGGCTCACTTCGCTGAGTAGCGCCTTGCAGTGGCGCAGCACCGGTTCGCCGGTGAGGCTATTCATCTTGTGGACGATCTCGTTGGTCTGCTCAATCATCGGTAGCTGATCGTCGCCCACTGGCACCAGTTCGGCTTTGAAGGCGGTGATATCGGCCGCCTGGCTAATCGGATAGGCGAGAAAGCCCACCGGCAACGAACGGGCGAATCCCTTCTGGGCAATCTCATTTTTGACCGTCGGATTACGTTCCACGCGGGCGACGGTGACGATATTCATATACAGCGCGCTGAGCTCCGCCAGCGCGGGCAGGGCGGACTGCAGGCAGAGCGTGGTGAGCCTGGGGTCAATGCCGACGGCCAGATAATCGGCCATCACTTCGAGAATATGATGGCTGATTTTTTGCGGGTTGCTGCCGTTGTCAGTGAGCCCTTGCAGGTCGGCGATCAGGATAAACTGCTGGTGGTCGTGCTGCAGCGCGACGCGCTGGCGCAGCGAGCCGACGTAATGGCCAAGATGTAGCTGGCCGGTGGGGCGGTCGCCAGTGAGGATGGTTTGCGGATGGTTCATCAGGGACTCCTTATCAGACTGTTCAGCCGAAAGACGTCCTGAAAACACCAAAGCCGCCTTCCGGCGGCTTTGAAAATGGAAACGTGTATCGTGCCGCCTGTTATGCAGGCAGCCACCAACGGCGGGGATAGGTTACGATCGCGTTTCTGTTCATCTTTTTATCCTGCCACGGAATAGGCCAAGAGCGCAATCAAAAACCATATGATTTTTCTGGTATTATTTTTTTGTTGTTTTGCGGTAAATGACCAGACGGGAAAATAGGTTTTCTCATAGACCTGATAATTATTATGGAACAATAAAGTATGTTGCAGGCTTTTTGTGAAAAAGCTCACGTCACAGGATTATAGTATTATTATCCATATTTATAGCTGGATATTACCTGTCTGCTGTTACAGCTTGTGTTTATTCTCTTCTAAATTATTAACATTATTACTATTTATATCTTTTTTCCATTTTGCGTCATACCCCTGTCTGACTACAACGTATTGAGGCTAATTATTATGCATAAACGTCTGGTCGTTAATATTTTTTCATCCTTGCTGTTGGGGGCTGCGCTTATTTCCGCGCCGGTATATGCGGCGGAAAAAACGGTAGTCAATATTTCAAAAGTAAATGGCATGCCATGGTTTAACCGGATGGGTGAAGGGGTAGTCCAGGCTGGGAAAGAGTTTAACCTCAACGCCTCTCAGGTTGGGCCGTCCAGCACCGACGCGCCGCAGCAGGTGAAAATTATTGAGGACCTGATTGCACGTAAAGTGGATGCCATCACTATCGTGCCTAACGATGCCAACGTGCTGGAGCCGGTATTCAAAAAAGCCCGTGACGCCGGCATCGTCGTGCTGACCAACGAATCGCCCGGACAGCCGAGCGCCAACTGGGATGTGGAGATCATCGATAACGAGAAGTTCGCCGCTGAATATGTGGAGCATATGGCCAAGCGGATGGGTGGCAAAGGCGGCTACGTTATCTATGTAGGTAGCCTTACGGTACCGCAGCACAACCTGTGGGCCGATCTGCTGGTGAAATACCAAAAAGAGCATTATCCGGACATGCATGAAGTCACCCGCCGCATGCCGGTAGCGGAAAGTGTTGATGATTCCCGCCGTACCACGCTCGATCTAATGAAAACTTACCCGGATTTGAAAGCGGTGGTCTCTTTTGGTTCGAATGGTCCGATTGGCGCGGGGCGCGCGGTGAAAGAGAAGCGTGCGAAAAACAAAGTTGCGGTCTACGGGATGATGATCCCATCGCAGGCGGCCTCCCTCATTAAGAGTGGTGATATTACAGAAGGCATTACCTACGATCCGGCGACAGCCGGCTATGCCCTCGCGGCCGTCGCCAGCACCCTGCTGAACGGCAAATCCATTGAGCCAGGATTTGAACTGAAAGAGCTCGGTAAAGCGGATGTCGATAGCGACAAGTATATTATCCGCTTCCATAAAGTGCTGCTGGTAAATAAAGACAATATTGATTCGCTCTACTAATCCATCTTCCGGGGCGCCTGGCGCCCCGGCTTAACCTGCCAGGGGATGTTATGGAACCTTTCCTTTCCCTTCGTCACGTCAGCAAAACCTTCCACGCTAACCGCGCGCTCAATGATATCAGCATCGATTTTATGCCCGGGGAAGTACACTGCCTGGCCGGGCAGAACGGTTGCGGGAAGTCGACGTTGATCAAAATTATCTCCGGCGTCTATCGCCCGGATGAGGGCGCGGCGATGGAGCTGGGCGGCAAGACGTGGCCCAGACTGACGCCTGCGGCCTCTGTCGCCCATGGGATCCAGGTGATTTATCAGGATCTGTCGCTGTTTCCCAATCTCAGCGTGTGGGAGAACATTGCCATCAACCACTATCACCGCGGCGTGCTGGTAAAGCGCAGCGAACTGCGGCGCAGTGCGGAGCAGGCGATGCGGAGTATTAACGTCTCGCTGCCGCTTGATGCCACCGTTGAGTCGCTCTCCATCGCCCGCTGCCAGCTGGTGGCGATCTGCCGCGCGCTGGCGCAGGACGCCCGGCTTATCATTATGGATGAACCCACGGCCTCATTGACCCATCAGGAAGTGGAGGGGCTACTGAATGTCGTGCGCCAGCTACGTGAGAGGGGGATCTGCATCGTCTTCGTTAGCCACCGTCTGGAAGAGGTCATGGCCGTATCGGATCGCATCAGCGTGCTGAAGGATGGCAATCTGGTCGGCACCTTACCGGCGGCAGAGGTGACTACTCGGCGACTCGGTTTTCTGATGACGGGCCAGGAGTTTGATTATCAGGTGCGCGACCTGTGGCAAGGGAAGGGCAGCACGCCGGTACTGGAAGTGCGCAATCTCAGCCGCAAGGGGGAATATCACAACGTCTCTCTGAAGGTCGAAGCCGGAGAAGTGGTGTCGATAGTCGGCCTGCTGGGTGCGGGGCGAACAGAGTTGTGCCTGAGCCTTTTCGGCATGACCCGCCCCGACAGCGGCGAGATCCTGATAAATGGCCAACCGGTGCGGTTGCGTAGCAATCAGGACGCTATCCGCCACGGTATCGGCTATGTCTCTGAGGACCGTATGTCACGCGGCCTGGTGATGAGTCAGTCGATTGAAAATAACATCATCAGCACGGTGTTTCATAAAGTGAAAGGCACTTGCGGACTATTGAGTGACAGTAAAGCTCAGCAACTGGTCACGAGAATGGTCAACGCGTTGACCATTAAAGCGCCGGATACGCATTTGCCGGTGAATACCCTCTCCGGCGGCAATGCCCAACGCGTCTCTATCGCCAAATGGCTGGCGATCGCCCCTAAGCTGCTGATCCTTGATAGCCCGACGGTGGGGGTGGATATCGCAAACAAAGCCGGGATCTATCATATCATCAGCGATTTGGCTGCCCATGGCATCGCCGTGCTGATGATTTGTGACGAGATCGAAGAGGCGTGGTACCAGAGTCATCGCATCCTGGTGATGAAGCAGGGCGAATTGACGCATAGCTTCCTGCCGGACAGCAGTAACCAACAGCAGATAGCGGAGGTGGTTAATGGCTAATCTGTTGAAACAACATGAATTCTGGTTAGGTATGTTTATTATCGCGCTGTGCCTGATGCTGGGCTGGCGCAGTGAGGAATTTTTCACTTTCGGTAATATTTACGACCTCGCTAATAACTACGCGATGCTGACTATCCTCGCCTGTGGCCTGTTCGTGGTGCTGATCGCCGGCGGGATTGATATCTCCTTCCCGGCCATGACCATTATCGCCCAGTACGGCATGGTGGTGATGCTGCAAAAAGTGGGCGGCAACTTCGCGGTGGCCTTTGTGCTTGCCGGCGGTATCGGCGTGCTACTGGGGCTGGTTAACGCGCTGTTGGTCAATCGTCTGCGGGTCCCCTCGATCATTATCACCATTTCCACGCTCAATATTTTCTACGGTTTACTGCTGTGGTTAAGCAAAGGTGTCTGGCTCTATGACTTCCCCCCGTGGTTTGAAAAGGGGGTCATGCTGTTCAAATACACCGATGCCGATGGTTACGATTACGGCCTGGGGCTGCCGCTGCTGACGATGATAGCGGTGGTGTTGTTGACCGCGTTTATCATGAATTTCACCACCGTTGGCCGCAAGATCTATGCCATGGGCGGCAACCGGGAATCCGCCAGCCGCGTCGGCTTCAGTGTGCTCCGCCTGCAGTTGTTCGTTTATGGCTATATGGGGTTGATGTCGGGGGCCGCAGGTGTCGTGCAGGCATGGACAGTGATGACTGTCGCGCCGGATTCATTGCTGGGCTATGAGCTGACGGTGCTGGCCGCGGTGGTGCTGGGCGGTACCAGCCTGATTGGCGGGCGCGGAACCCTCACCGGTACGCTGCTGGGGGTGATTTTACTGGCGGTGATGCAGAACGGCCTGAACCTGCTGGGGGTCTCCTCCTACTGGCAGACCCTGATTACCGGGGCGATCATCGTCGTCAGTATCAGCGTAACGGCCTGGAGCCAGCATCAGAACCGGAGCTTGTTATGAAAAAATCATGGCGCAATAACGTTGAGTTTTACCTGATCGGCCTGCTGCTGCTGACGGTTATCGCCTTTAGCATTGCCATGCCAAACATCTTCTGGTCTGTCACTAATTTCCAGTCGATTGCCTCGCAAATGCCGATGTTGGGGATCCTGGCGCTGGCGATGGCAATGACCATGCTTTGCGGCGGCATTAATCTGTCAATTATCGCGACCGCCAATGCCTGCTCGCTGGTGATGGCCTGGGTAGCGACAAGCTATCCACCGGGTGCCGCCACTGCGCTGGCGACGCTGCTGGCCGGCGGAGGGGCGGCGATGATCATTGGCCTGTGCAACGGGATACTGATCGCCGGGATCCGTGTTTCGCCGATCCTGGCGACCCTCGGTATGATGACCCTGCTCAAAGGGATAAATATTTTGATCACCGGCGGCAGCGCCATCGCTAACTATCCTCAGTGGGTACTGTGGCTGAATCATGCCCAGTGGTTTGGTATTCCGCTACCAATGTGGCTTTTTGCGGTGGTGGCGATCGGGCTGTGGGTGCTGCTGGAGAAAAGCCCGCTGGGTCGGGCGATCATGTTGATCGGATCCAACGAGCGGGCGACCCATTATTCCGGGATCAATACCCGACGGGTGTTGATGTGGGTATATGTCATCTCGGCCCTGCTCTGCGCTGTGGCCGCGTTTCTGATGATGTCGAAGCTGAACTCAGCCAAAGTGTCTTATGGAGAATCGTATCTGTTGGTGTCGATCCTCGCGGCGGTGCTTGGCGGCGTGAATCCGGATGGCGGCAGCGGGCGCATCGTCGGGATGGTGCTAGCGCTGTTCCTGCTGCAGATCATTGAGAGTGGGTTCAATATCCTCGGTATCAGCCCCTATCTGACGATGGCGCTGTGGGGGGGATTGCTGCTGTGCTTTATCCAGGCGCGAGGCATGCTGGGGCTGGAGAGAGTCGGATAAACTACCCATCCTCGGTGGCGAAGACGGGCAGCGTTTGTCTGCTACTCGCTACGCAAATGCACCGCCAGGCCGCTTTGCCCCGGCGCCAGCTCCGGGCGAAGCGTCAGCGATGGGATCAGATAGTCGCCATGATTTTGCCGGCGAAATGGAATGGGCTCCGTTTGCCACAGGGTGTCCAGCCGCCCGGCCAGGGTGGCGCACTGGTCGGCGAACTGCGCGGCATCGGTTTTGTCCGTGCGGTAGAACACCAGCGGCGGAAGCACCTCGAAGCCGGGATAGAACAGCATACCGTGCTGAATGGGGAACAGGATGTCGTCGATGGGGCCATTGATCCCGCGCGGTGAATAGTGTTCCGCCCAGCCGCCGGCGGTGACGATCAGCATTGCCCGCTTGCCGACGAAGGTGCCTTCCCCATAGCGATCGCCCCAGTGGCGGTCGCTATGCTCGCCGACGCCATAGGCAAAACCCCAGGCGTATACCCGATCGATCCAGCCTTTCATGATCGCCGGCATCGAGAACCACCACAGCGGGAACTGAAAAATCACCGTATCGGCCCACAGCAGCTTTTCCTGCTCGGCTGCGATATCCGCGCTTTGAGTTCCTTGCGAAAAGGCCTGTTTTGAATCAAGGGTAGGACGCCAGAACTCGCCGACCGGCGGCGCGCCGCTGTCGTCGGCGTCATACCCGGCCTTCCAGCGCATGGCGTAGAGATCGGACACCTGGACTTCATGACCGGCCTGCTGCAGATGACGGATGGCGAAATCTTTGAGTCCGCCATTGAGGGAGCGCGGTTCCGGATGGGCGTAAATCAGCAGTACTTTCATAACATCACCTCTGAAGTGGGAAGATCTGCAGAGTAGGAAAGCTGGCGCTATAGTAGAAATTAATTACTTCAATCCCAGGTATAGCTGTGATTAATTTACATCGTCTGGATCTCAATCTGCTGCGCACGCTCGACGTGCTGCTCAGTGAAAACAACGTCACCCGGGCGGCGCAGCGGCTGAATCTGTCGCAGCCGTCGGTGAGTATTCAGCTCGCCAGGTTACGGGAGATGTTTGCCGACCCGCTGCTGATGCCGGGCCCGCGCGGCATGCAGCCCACCGCCCGCGCCGATGAGCTTCGCCAGCCGCTGCGCGCCGCGTTAGCCGCGCTGGAGCAGGCGGTGGCGCCGGTCAGCCCTTTTGATCCGGCGACGGCGGCGGAGACCTGGCGGGTGGCGGCGACGGACTATATGGCCTCGGCGATCCTCCTGCCGTTGCTGGGCAGGCTACGCCTGGCCTCTCCCGGCAGTCGGCTGGCGGTATTTGAGCTCCAGCCGGCGCGTCTGGAGCAGCAGGCGGCCAGCGATGAAGTGGATCTCTGCTTCCATACCCGCGAGGGCGCGCCGCCGGGGCTGCATCAGCGCCTGCTGTTTCGCGAGCGCTACGTGCTGGCGGGTCGGGCCGGGCATCCGGCGCTGCGGCAAGGGTTGAGTCTGGAAACGTTCTGTCAGCTGGAGCAAGCGATCGTCTCCCCGGACGGGGGCGGCTTCAGCGCAGCGACCGATACCGCGCTGGCGAACCTTGGCCTGACGCGGCGGGTTGTCCTCTCCGTGCCACATTTCCTGTTTATGCTGGAGACCCTGCGCAACAGCGATTTGGTGGCGATGCTGCCGGAGCGGCTGGTGCGCGGGCAGCGCGGGCTGGCGGTCGTCGAGCCGCCGCTGGCGGTCGCCGGCTTTGAGATGCTGATGCTGTGGCACGAGCGCTGGCACCGCGACCCGGCGCATCAATGGCTGCGCCAGTTCATTGTGAATTCACTGGAGGAACAGACATGCTGAGCGGACTGAATCACCTGACCCTGGCGGTCAGCCAGCTGGCGCCGAGCGTGGCGTTTTATCAGCAGCTGTTGGGTATGACGCTGCACGCCCGCTGGGAGAGCGGCGCCTATCTCTCCTGCGGCGATCTGTGGCTATGCCTGTCGCTGGATCCGCAGCGGCGCATCACCCCGCCGGAGGAGAGCGATTACACCCATTATGCGTTTAGCATCAGCGAAGCCGATTTCGCCTGCTTCGCCGCTCGCCTTGAGGTTGCCGGCGTGGCGGTGTGGAAGCTGAACCGCAGCGAAGGCGCCTCGCACTACTTCCTCGACCCCGACGGCCATAAGCTGGAGCTGCACGTCGGCAGCCTCGCCCAGCGTCTGGCCGCCTGCCGCGAACAGCCGTATAAGGGGATGGTGTTTTTTGACCAGTGAAGCGCTTTGCTGACGCGGGATCATCCGTAGCCCCGGTAAGCGCAGCGCCACCGGGGAGAACAGGTTGCACTTCACTCCATCGCCACCTTCACCGCTTCTCCCAGCTTCACCATCACCGCTTTATGTTTCTCGGTCGGCGGCAGGGCGCAGTTGATCCTGACGCAGTTGCGATACTTGCCCGCCGCGGAAAACAGCGAGCCCGGCGCGACCTGGATCTTCAGCCGGCACAGCTGTTTGGCGACACAGACCATATCCACCTGCTCCGGCAGCTCCACCCACAGCATAAAACCCCCCTTCGGCCGGGTGACGCAGATCCCGCAGGGGAAAAATTCCCGCAGCCAGCAGGTATAGATCTCCATATTGCGCTGATAGATCTGCCGCATCCGCCGCACGTGACGGTGGTAGTGGCCTTCGCGAATAAAGTTACAGGCCGCCAGCTGAGTGGAGGGGACGTTGGTGCCGCTGGCGGCGTACTTCATCTGTAGCAGCTTGTCGTAGTAGCGACCGGGGGCGATCCAGCCGATGCGCAGGCCGGGGGCGATGGTTTTGGTAAAGGAGCTGCAGAGCATCACCCGGCCGTCGATATCCCAGGAGTGAATGGTGCGCGGGCGCGGGTACTCGGTGGCCAGCTCGCCGTAGATATCATCCTCGAAAATAACGATATCGTGGTGCTGGGCCAGGTTCAGCACTGCGCGCTTGCGAGCGTCCGGCATGATAAAGCCCAGCGGGTTGTTGCAGTTCGGCACCAGGATCACCCCTTTGATCGGCCACTGATCCAGCGCCAGCTCCAGGGCCTCGATGCTGATCCCGGTTTCCGGATCGGTGGGGATCTCAATCGTCTTTAATCCCAGTCCGCGCAGCATCTGCATGGTGCCGTAGTAGCAGGGGGATTCCACGGCGATGATGTCCCCAGGCTGGCACACCGACAGCAGGGCCAGCGACAGCGCGCTGTGGCAGCCGCTGGTGAGCACCAGATCGTCGGCAGTCACCACCGATCCGCCGTCGAGCATCAGGCGGGCGATCTGCTCCCGCAGCTCACGGCGCCCGGCCAGTTCGTCATAGTTCAACACCTCAGTGAGGTTGTGCTGGATCGCCCGGCTCAGTTCGCGCCAGATGGGCTTCAGGCTTGGCTGCGTCACGTCCGGCGAGCCGCCGCCGAAGGGGATGATCGTTTTATCGTAGCGGGCGTCGAGCATGGTCAGCACCTGATCCCACTGGGTGATCTCCACCGGGCGCTGCACCGGGCGCGACATCGGCGGCACCGGCGGCTGGGCCTTGCGGGGGGCGACGAAATAGCCCGATCGCGGCTGCGGCACAATCATCTGCTGCTGCTCTAGCAGCTGATAGGCCTGCTGGACGGTGCTGATGCTGACGCCGTGCTCCTGGCTCAGGCTGCGCACCGACGGCAGCTTTTCGCCGTGGCGATACAGGCCCTGTTCAATGCGTTCGGCCAGCAGCGTCGCGAGATGTTGATAGCGGGTCATGTGTATCCTTAATTGCCGCCATACAGATGGAATAACCAGTACAGATGGCCGTAAAAAGTGGGGTCTGCTGTACGTTTTAGCTAATCTGTATGTTAAAGAAAAGTGTTTTGTGAATCTGTATTCCTTACCCCCAAATCCGTGAAGATAAAGCCTCTGGCAAGGTGAGGAGGTAGAGGATGGAATTTCACGAGAACAGGGCAAGACAGCCATTTATCGGTTTCGTACTGCTGGTGCGATTTGTCAAAAAATGGTGGCTTCAGGAGCAAACGCGCAGAGCTTTGCAGAAAATGAGCGACGAACAGCTGAAAGATATCGGCCTGCGTCGGGATCAGATCAATTAAAAAGTGCGGTTTTTTTCAGACATCATTTCTTCTTTGCCCCGGTAAGCGCTGGCGACGCCGGGGAAACATTCACGAAATTTATCAATTGATGCGACGCGACCTTCCGTTTCTTGATACTTACCCTGATAAGTATTATTTTCTTCTCAACAATGAGAGGAAAAGCTGTGACTGAAGACGAACTGTTTGCCCGCCGCCCGCTGGGGATGCGGATGGCCATGGTGGTGCGCCAGTGGCGCGCGATTATTGACTCCGCTATCACCGATACGGGACTCACCCAGTCCAGCTGGACGGTGCTGATGCAGCTGCATCAGCTGGGAGACAACGTCTCGGTCAGCGAACTGGCGGAGGTGCAGGGGATTGAACTGCCGCCGCTGACGCGCACCCTCTCATTACTGGAAAAGCAGGGCTATCTGTTGCGTTCCACATCGCCATATGACAAACGCATTCGCCTGCTGACGCTGACCGCCGAAGGGCGGGCTATTCTGGAAAAACTGAGCCGCGTGATCGAGACCTATCAGGAGCGCGTAACCCAGACCATCCCGGAGGCCGACCTCGCCACCTTCAGCGCCACGTTAAATCAAATCGCCTGCCGTTTGCGGACTATCCGCGAAGAAGATAACAAGATCTAACACACTATGATGACGCCTGAACAAAAATTTGCCCGCTGGGTACGGGTGAGTATTGCCGCTTTTCTGGGAATATTCGCCTGGTTTATCGTTGCCGATATCTGGATCCCGCTGACGCCGGACTCCACCGTCATGCGCGTGGTGACCCCGGTTTCGTCGCGGGTCTCCGGCTATGTCTCGCACGTCTACGTGCATAACAATAGCCAGGTGAAAAAGGGCGACCTGCTGTATGAGCTCGACCCAACGCCATTCATTAATAAAGTTGAAGCGGCACAGATCGCCCTTGAACAGGCGAAGCTGAGCAACCAGCAGCTGGACGCGCAAATCGCCGCCGCCCGCGCCAACCTGCGCACCGCGCAGTACACCGCCCGTAACGATAAGGTCACGCTCGATCGCTATCAGCGCCTGAGCACCATGCAGAACGTCTCGCAGTCCGATCTCGACAAGGTGCGGACCACCTGGCAGACCAGCGAGCAGTCGGTCTCGGCGCTGAACGCGCAGATCCAGAACCTGCTGATCCAGCGCGGCGAGCGCGACGATAAGCGCAACGTCACCCTGCAGAAATACCGCAACGCGCTGGAGGAGGCGCAGCTGAACCTGGCCTGGACCAAAGTGCGTGCGGAAACTGACGGCATGGTCAGCAACCTGCAGCTTAACCCGGGGATCTACGCCACCGCGGCGACGGCCGTGCTGGCGCTGGTCAACAACAATACCGATATCGTCGCTGACTTCCGTGAGAAGAGCCTGCGCCACACCGCGGTAAACACCGATGCGGCGGTGGTCTTTGACGCCCTGCCGGGGGAAGTCTTCCCGGCGCATGTCACCAGCAGCGATGCCGGGATTCTGGCGGGGCAGGAGGCGGTTAACGGTCAGCTGTCGCAGCCGGAACAGTCCACCCGCTGGGTGCGCGACGCCCAGCGAATGCGCATTCACGTCGCGCTGGATCAGCCGCTGGAGAAACCGCTGCCGACCGGCGCCCGCGCCACGGTGCAGCTGTACAATAGCGAGGGACCTTTCGCCCGCACCTTCGCTGGCCTGCAGATCCATCTGGTGAGCTGGTTGCACTATGTCTATTAATACCCTGGCGCACGTCTTTACCCCGCACGGCAATATCGTCTACACGGCGAATGATTTTCGCCAGACGGTGCGTATCGCCGTGGCCGGGACCATTGCCCTCAGCATCTCCACCTTCTACGACGTGCAGTACGGCGTATTTTTTGTGGTTTATCCGCTGATGCTGATGTCGCTGGTGCCGGTGTTCAACCGCCATGTCGCCCGCCAGTTTGTATTCAGCGCGGCGGTGAACTGCGTCGAAATGGTATTGATCGTTGGCTATCTGTCGCAGTGGCCGGTGATCATGACGCTGGTGGTGTTCGCCCTGTACGTGATGCGTTTTCGCTTTATGAGCCAGGGGCCGCTGTTTCTGCTGGGGTCGATGGGGGTGGTGTGTCAGAGCACGATGCTCAACTTTATGAGCTACCCGACCAGTAACTGGCACACCCTGATGTTCTCCAACATGGAAGCGTGCGTGCTGGCGGTGGCGCTAAGCGCGCTGCTGCATTACCTGATCCCGGACGTCGAGCCGCGCAAGCCGCCGCCGCGCCTTGAAAAAGACGCCGCCCGCATCCGCCACGAGTCGCTGCTCTCCGGCACGGTGGCGACGATCATCTTCGTGGTGTTTCAGATCTGCGATCTCAGCGACTCGCTGTCAGCGCTGATGGCCGGGATCCTGATCCTGTTCCCGATGCACTATCGCGGGGCGGTAATCAGCTCGATCTGGCGCGTGGCGGGGGTGGTGCTGGCCTGCCTCTATATTCTGGTGGTGCAGTTGATTATCTATGACTTCAGCAACCACATGGTCCTGATGATGCCGCTGATTGGCCTCGGGCTGGCCTTCAGCGCCCGTCTGCACGTGATGGAGAAAGTGGGCGCCGGGGTGGGCTTCGCCAGCATCACCACCATCGGCATTATGTTTGGCCAGAATCTGCATCCCTATCAGGATCTGGTATTCAGCGATCTGTACCGCATCACCTCGGTGACGGTCTCGCTGGTGGTGACGCTGACCCTGGTCTTTCTGATGCACCGCCTGCTGAACTGCTTCGCGGCGACGCGCTTTGGGGTAAGCGATTAACCTGCCGATGGGAAGGTGGCGAGACAGCGCCACGCTTCCCCGTCCTGCTGATACAACGCCGCCGTCAGCTCCGGCAGGATCCAGCTTCGCGCATCGGCTTCCGTCCCCTCCAGCAGGATGCACAGTCCGCAGCCGCTGCGCAGCTGGCGGGGAATATCTTTGACCTCGAAGGTCATTTCCGCCGCCTGCAGGGCTTTGCGCGTGCGCACCACTCCCACCGTGGAATGAAATAAAAACAGAAAGGTTGTCATCCGCGCCTCCGCCGACGCTGGCCGATCAGCGCCGCGCCAATCGCCCCGGCATACTGGGCGTCGGGATGGGTTGTCACCGCCATGCCGACATGGCTTTCCAGCATGCGGGCAAAGGCGGCGCAGTGGCTGACGCCGCCGGTAAACAGCAGCGGTCCCTGCGCCGATAAGCGGCCGATAAAGTTCGCGCTGCGCCGGGCCATGGCGTTAATCACCCCCGCCAGAATCGCCTCCGGCGCGACCCCGGCCGACCGCAGGCTGATGACTTCCGATTCGGCGAATACCGTACACATGCTGGTGATGGCGTGCGGTTCCACGCCGTCGGTAATGACGTCCAGCTGTTCGACGCTGGCGCCGAGGGTTCGTGAAATGACCTCCAGAAAACGGCCGGTACCGGCGGCGCATTTGTCATTCATCAGAAAGTCGCTGAGGTTGCCCCCGGCATCCAGCTGGATAACCTTGCTGTCCTGGCCGCCGATATCAATCACCGTGCGGGTGTCCGGCGCCAGCAGGCGGGCGCCGAGGCCATGACAGGAAATCTCCGTCACCTGTTTATCGGCAAAATCCACCAGCTGGCGGCCATAGCCGGTGAGGGTTAAAAAGGGCGTTTCCGCGAGGCCAGCGCGCAGCGTCTCCCAGGCCTCATGGATGGCGTCGGCAGGGCGAAAGGGGGTCGGGCAGAGGAAACGACGCGTAATCACCCCGTCCGCCAGCAGGATGCCTTTCGTGGCGGTGGAGCCGGAATCAATACCAACCGTGTAGATCACGCGTGCTCCTTACAGCATTTCGATAAAGGCGGCGACGCGGGTGCTGAGCTGGCCGAGGTCCGCTGTCGAATAGTCGGTTTCAATCGCCATATAAGGAAGGTCGTGCTGCTGGCGCAGATGGCGTTTAATGGCCAGCGATTCCACGGCATAGGTATGGCAGGCCTGCAGGATGACGTCGATTACCCCGTCGGCCTGGTACTCCTCCACCATCTGGCTCAGCAGCTGCAGGCGCTGATCGTTAGGGGAAATACAGGAGCAGCCGATGGCGAGATATTTATCGGTTAAGGCATCGTAGACGTCGCCCTCTTCCGCCACGCAGCGCTCGGTCGCCTTCGCGCCGGTGCAGTTTTCATAGCCCACCACCCAGCCGCCGTTTTCTTCGATGGCGCGAACCACTTTCTCCGCCGCCCCGCCGATCGGGCAGCCGGTGATCAGAATGCGCGGGCGTGAGGCCAGTCGTTTACCCTGCCGCCACTCCTGACGGATGCGCTCCGCCATGGCGTTGAGCTCGTCAATCAGCGCGGTTTTGTCGAAGCGGAAGGTGGCGCCATACACCACTTTCAGGATGTCGCCGCCGCTGAGCGCCGGCGGATTGAGCTGCCCGAGACGATAAAAGTAGGCCAGCGCCCGGCGTTCGCGGTTTTTCAGCACGATGGCCTCGCGCAGCGCCGCCTCGCTAATCGACGCGCCAAACTGCGCCTCAATCACCTGCTGCAGGCGCAGGATCTCCGCTTTCCACAGGGCGCGGGAGGCCGCGTCGCTGGCGCTGTTCGGCAACTGCATCACGTGGACCGCCTTGAACTCGGCCATGTACTCGTACATTTTCTTTTTACCGTCGCAGGTGGTTTCCCCAACCACCAGGTCAGAGAAATAGAAGTAGGGGCATTTATCGGTTTTGCCGAAGCCGTAGCTGCTTTTGATTAACGGACAGAGGTTGCGCGGCAGATCCTTTTCCGCTTCCTCGATGGTTTCATCGGAGGTAGAGCACAGCGAGACCACCACGGCCCCCGCCGCCATGGCGATCTCCTGAGGCATAAAGGTGCAGTAGGTGCCCACCAGCGGCACGTTCTGCTCTTTAAGATCCATGACGGTGAGAAAGCCCTTCTGGCGAGCTTCCGAGAACTGGTCAAAAATGGCGGGTAGATCGGTGATAAGCGACATGGTTTTCCTTCCCCGTACACGGGAGATGCTGAAAGAGTCGCCATTATAACCCTGTTATTTGTATGCTTTTATTGATCTCCTGCGTCTGCGCGCGGCGTTAATAGACCTTCTTTAAATCCATCTCTTCCTGGATCCGCTCGCTCCATGCCAGGTGGGTGCGGATGGCCTCTTCGATACCGGCGTTGTAAAACAGCGGCCCCAGCTCCTGGGCGATAAAGTCGACAAAAAATTCAGCGTCAAACTGCTCCAGTTCGAGGTTAAACGTCTCTTCGCAGTACTTGCTGAGCCTGTCGCGCAGCAGGTCGCGCTGCGCCGGACTGAGTTCAATCTCACTCATGATGGGGCTTTCTCCGTCAAAGGGGTCACGACTGCCGGGCTTCAATGACCGCTTGCGCGCACTGACGCTGGTGGCGTAACAGTCCGGCGAGGCAGCAGGCGGCGGCGAGCCCCGCGACCACCGCCAACAGGTGGAAGGGCAGTCTCCCGCCATGGAACCACAGCCAGCGCGCGCCTTCAATCGATAAGGCGCTGACGCTGAGGATCACGATATTCAGCGAGGCGGAGACCGTGCCTTTCGGCAGGTCGTTGGAAAAGAGGGTAAAGCGGAACAGCGTCGGGAAAATCAGCCCGATGCCGAAGGCGTAGAAGCAAGTGCCGAGCACCGACCACAGCCAGACGTGCGGCCAGGCCAGATTCCCCACGATCAGGATGGCCAGGCCGAGCATCTGTACCGGCACCGCGCTCAGCACAAAGCGCGGACGGGTGGGATCTTTTACCCAGCGCGCCACCGACAGGTTGGCAATGATGACGGCGCTGAAGACCGGCACCTGGCTCCAGGCGAACTCGCTGGTGGTCAGCCCGCCGGCGTCCATTAAAATCACCGGCGATACCGCCACCCAGCTCATCAGCGGAATATAGCTCAGCGACAGCGTGGCGGCGCCGAGCAAAAAGATGCGGTTGCGAAAGACGTTGCGAAAATCGCGCAGCACGCCCAGGGGGCTGAACGGCACATCGCCGCGGCGCACCGTCTCCGGCATGGTCAACAGCAGCCCCAGCCAGGCCACCAGCCCCATGGCGGCGATAATGCCGAACAGCGCTTTCCAGTGGATAAAATGCATCAGCGCCGCGCCGGAGAGCGGGCCGACGATCGGCGCCACCAGCACGACGGAGGTGATCACCGCCATCAGCCTGATCGATCTTTTTTCCTCAAAGGCTTCCTGTACGGTGACGTAGCCGACGGTGGCGATAAAGCAGATGCTGGTGCCCTGCACGAAGCGGGCGATCAGGAACTGGGTCATGGAGGTGGTGAACAGCGTCGCCAGGCAGGCGAGGGTGAAAATCAGCGCGCCGGTGAGCAGTACCGGACGCCGTCCGATCCGGTCAGAGAGCGGCCCCAGCAGCCACTGCAGCGCCATGCCGCCGGCCATATACAGGCTCACCGAGGCTGGAGCCAGCGCCACATCGGCGTTGAAATCCCGCACCACGTGCAGGATCCCCGGCTGGATCAGGTCGGTGGTGAGATAGGCGGAAAAATCATACAGAATGAGCGCCGCCGGGAAGAACAGCGCGGCGGCGTGCCGGGTTAGCCAGCGGGTCATCCGGTGCATCATCTCGCCCTCCCTGTGGAATATTTTTCAGCGCTATTGTTCAGATAGTATCATTGCTAACCAATATGCAGATGCAGCAGCGACGGGATCTGCGAGAGCAGCCACAACAACAGGCCGATGGTTCCCCCGACCAGGGTGCCGTTGATGCGGATGAACTGCAGATCTTTACCGATATTAAGCTCGATCTGCCGCGACATATCGCGGGCGTCCCAGCTCTTCACCGTGTCGCTGATATGCCGAGTGAGGAAGGCGGCGAACTCCGGGGCCACCCGGTGCGCCGCCTGCTCCAGGTGTTCGTTAAGCGATTCGCGCAGCGCGTCGTCGCGGAGTAAGGTTTCACCGAACCACTGGCCAGCCTCGGCGATGCGCTGCTTGATACGCGAGTCGTCGCTGCTGATATCGTTTTTTACCCAACCGCGCAGGTCGCCCCACACTTCGCCAAGATAGCGGTTGAAGGTCTCATCATTTTTCAGCCACGCTTTGATGTTATCGGCCTTCTGCGCCAGTTCCGGGTCGGATTTCAGGTTATCGATTAGCTTTTGCGTCGCGCGGTCAAAGGTCTGGCGGATCTGGTGGGTGCGATCGTGAGTGACCTCGTCCAGCAGGGTATTCACGGCGTCGGTGACCATCTCGGCGCTGTGCTCGCCGAGCCACTCGGTGGGTAATAGCCTGGCTTTCAGCGGGTGTTCGGTCTCCAGCCAGCGCACGATGCCGCGGGCGATAAAGGCGCGGGAGCTGTCGCGCTGCAGCAGGGCGATCAACTGATTTATCAGCGAATCCAGCAGCTTTTGATGGCGGTTGTCGCGGGTCAGCCCCTCCAGCATCATGGCGCTGGTCTGCGTCAGGTCGACCTTATCGATCGCCTTATGCACCGCGCGCCGCAGCAGGCGCTGAATGCGGGCGTCATCGGTCAGTTCGAGAAAACCGCTCATCACCTGCAGCAGGTGCTGGCCGACCCGCCGGGCGTTCTCCGGCTGGCTGAACCAGTTGCCGAGCATCAGAGCTGGTTGATAGCGGCGGATCAGCGCCACCAGCGACGGGGTATCGAGGAACTTCTCTTCCACAAAGCGGCCGAGGTTGTCAGCGATGCGATCTTTGTTGCGCGGGATAATCGCGGTATGGCGGGCGACAAAGGGCAGCGGAATACGACGAAACAGGGCCACCACCGCAAACCAGTCGGCCAGCGCCCCGACCATCGCCGCTTCGGAAATGGCCTTCAGCGCGCTGACCCATGGCGTCGGCGGCAGCAGCAGGGTGGTGATAAATAGCGCGGCGGCGATCAGCAGCAGCGACAGCGCCAGCAGTTTGGCGCGTTTCAGTTCAGCGAGTTTTTCCATAAACTTAAGCATATAACCTGACGGCGAGGTCGTGCAAAAATCGCCAGATAATCCACAGACCGAACATCATCAGGATCGCCCCCGCCGCCCGCTCGACCCGCCAGACGATGGCGCTCAGGCGGTGCTGCACCTGCGGCAGCGCAATCGCGCTCACCAGCAGTAAATCCCAGAAGAACACCACGCTGACCATCCACAGGCCACTTACCGTTTGCTGCAGCAAGGTAACCGCCGGCCCCAGCAGGGAGGTCATCAGCGCCAGATAAAACAGCGCGTTCTTCGGGTTGAGCAGCGATGACCCCAGCCCCAGCAGCAGCTGCTTGCCGAACCCCGGACACGATGCGCGAACACTCTCCACCGCCAGCGCCGCGGGACGGCTGCGAATCAGCAGGCTGCCAATCCACAGTAAATAGCCTGCGCCCAGCAGCTCGATGAGCAAAAACAGCAGCGGCGCCTGGCGCAGAAGCCCCCAGCCAACGATGGCCAGGACAATATACAACGCATTCCCGGCGGCGATGCCGAGACACAGTCCGAGGCTGCCGCGGATCCGGTAGCGTACAGCGTAACCGACCAGCAGAAAAAAATCGGGGCCCGGGCTGAGCAGAGCGACAAAGTGGGACAGGGCTAACGCCGGAAAGGCGGCGGGGAAGAGAGTCGATAAGGTATTCATAGTGGCCTCGATAATGGTGCTGAGGCCACCCTACGCCAGGTGGAAAATTACTTATTGTCGGAAATTGATCGGCTTTGCGCATACTGCCGCGGCGTGGCGGCGGTATAGCTGACGAAGGTTTTATGGAAATGGCTCTGATCGGCAAAGCCGGCCTGATAGCCGACGTCGGCAATAGGGTCCCCGGCACGTAAGCGCGTTTTCGCATATTCAATGCGCGCCATATTGATCAAACTGGCGGGCGTCAGGCCGGTATCCTGTTTCACGGCGCGGATAACGGTCTCTTTACGTAGCGCGCTGTCGTGGGCCAGCTTATCCAGCGATGGCGGCGCCGGCAGATCTGTCGCCAGGCGCTGAAACAGCAGGGCGCTGGCGTGATGTGGCGCCTGCGGCGCGGCGGCGCACAGCGGCAGCGCGTGCAGGAGCTGCGCCAGCCGGGCGGGCAGTTGCTCAATGCGGCCGCGGCTCATCAGGGCGACAATCTGCTGGAAACAGGCAAAGAGAGGGCTGTCGCGCAGCAGCGGTTGCGGCGAGGTGATACTGGCGCCAGGGGGAATATCCGGACGCTGCGCATGGCACCATGCCGCCTCCAGGTACAGCATATGATAGCTGCGCGGCCGGTCACGCAGCGGATTACAGCTATGCGGCACGTGCGGCGGGATCACGATCAGATCCCCGGGCTGCAGGAGATATTCCTGACCATTGCACAGGCAGCGCGTTTCACCGTCGATAATCGCCCCCACCGAGAGCTGCGGGTGGCTGTGGCGCTTATAGGCCTGACGGCTGCCCCAGGTGCTGCGCAGCTCCAGCCACGGCAGGCGTTCGTCTCGCCAGAAGGTTTGGGGAATATCTCGGGTATGGTTCACCGCATCGACCTTTGCTGAGGGGATAAATCGTTTATAGCATGCTGCGCCGAGGCTGTCGCCCGCCGGGATTTGCGTACCGCGTCGAAAAAGGATGTCACGCTTGCAGTCCGGGGAAATATGTTTTCGTCGCGGAATGTAAAATCCCGGTTTCCGGGGTGTCAGCGACATTCATGGGAGGTAGAGTCCCTGCAGGATAAGCAGGCAGGGATGAGCCGATGGCAAAGGGCACCACCTCGACGCCGCATGATGCGGTGTTTAAACAGTTTCTCACTCAGGCCGACATCGCGCGTGATTTCCTGGCGATCCATCTACCGCCTGCGCTGCGTCAGCGCTGCGACCTCGATACCTTACAGCTGGAGTCGGCAAGCTTTATCGAGGAGAGCCTGCGGGCCTGGTACTCCGATGTGCTGTGGTCACTCAAAACCGCGTCTGGCAAGGGATACATTTATGTGGTTATCGAACATCAGAGCTCACCGGACGTGCAAATGGCTTTTCGCCTGATGCGCTACGCCATCGCCGCGATGCAGCGCCATCTGGATAACGGTCATACCAGACTGCCGCTGGTGGTGCCGATGCTGTTCTATCACGGAGCGACCACGCCATACCCGTGGTCGCTCAGCTGGCTGGACTGCTTTGCCGATCCACCGCTGGCGAGGGAGCTTTATGCCTCGCCCTTTCCGCTGGTGGATATCACGGTGATCCCCGACGATGAGATCGTTCGTCACCGGCGGGTGGCATTACTCGAGCTGATACAGAAGCATATTCGCCAGCGCGATTTAATGGCGATTGTTGAGCAGCTGACGACGATTTTACTTAGCGGTGACGCTAATGACAGGCAGATAAAAACGCTGTTTAATTATCTACTGCAGACTGGCAACGCGCGTCGCTTTGGCCGGTTTATCCAGGAAGTGGCGCAACGGGTTCCTCAGCACAGGGAGAGATTGATGACCATCGCCGAACGATTACAGGAAGTGTGGCGCAGAAAAGGCAAGCGTGAAGGACAGCATGCCGAGGCGCTGCGCATTGCCCAGAGGATGCTGGCCGACGGCATTGCCCGCGAGACGGTGGTGAAAATCACCGGCCTGACCGCCGATGAGATCGCCGCGCTGGCGCATTGATAACGCCGGGACGGCCTGACGGTCGCCCCGGTTAGCCACCGTTATGGAATATTCCGGATATACCTAACTTTACCCGCATCGCCAGCCATCTCGACTACCCTTAATATCCTTAACGGCATTTTTGACTGCCTTAATAGCGATAACAAGGAGACATGCGATATGGCCTATCAGACGGTGAATCCTGCGAACAATCAGCTTATTAAAACGTACCCGGCGCACAGCGATGCGGACGTGGAGGCGGCGCTGCGGCAGGCGGATGCGCTCTATCATTCTGCCTGGGCGAAAGGCGATATTGAACCGCGTCTGGCGGTGTTGCATAAGCTGGCGGATCTGATCGACAGCCGGGCGGAAGATCTGGCGAAAATCGCCAGCGAGGAGATGGGGAAACTCATTAAGCAGAGCCGCGGCGAAGTAAAACTGTGCGCGCAAATCGCCCGCTATTACGCCGATAACGCCAAATCGATGCTGGCGCCGGTGAAATACCCCACCGAACTCGGCGACGCCTGGGTTGAACACCATCCCATCGGCGTATTAGTGGCGGTGGAACCGTGGAACTTCCCCTATTACCAGCTGATGCGCGTCCTGGCGCCAAACCTGGCGGCCGGGAACCCGGTTATCGCCAAACACGCCAGCATTGTGCCGCACTGCGCGGAAACCTTTGCTCATCTGGTGCGCGAGGCCGGCGCACCAGATGGGGCGTGGACCAATCTGTTTATCTCCCAGGATCAGGTGGCGAAGATTATCGCCGACGATCGTGTGCAGGGCGCGGCGCTGACCGGGTCGGAAAAAGCTGGCAGCGTGGTGGCGGCGCAGGCGGCGAAGCATATTAAAAAATCGACCCTGGAACTCGGCGGCAACGATGTGTTTGTGGTGCTCGACGATGCCGACCTCGATCGCGCGGTGAAAATCGGCGTCCAGGCGCGGCTGAACAACGCCGGCCAGGTGTGTACTGCCGCCAAGCGGTTTATCCTGCATGAGAACATCGCTGAGTCGTTTCTGACGAAATTTAGCGAGGCGTTTCGCCAGGTAAAAATAGGCGATCCGCTGGATGAAAGCACCACGCTGGGGCCGCTCTCCTCTAAAGATGCGCTGGAAACCTTAAGCAAGCAGGTTGACGAGGCGGTCAAAAACGGCGCCACGCTGCATCTGGGCGGCAAACCCGTGGCGCGAGACGGCAACTTCTTTGAACCCACTATCCTGACCGGTATCTCCCGCGACAACCCGGCGTACTTCGAAGAGTTCTTTGGCCCGGTGGCGCAGATCTACGTGGTGAAAAACGATGAGGAGGTGATTGCGCTTGCCAACGATTCTCACTATGGCCTGGGCGGCGCGGTGTTCAGTCAGGATATCGAACGCGCTAAACGGATGGCATCCGCCATTGAAACCGGGATGGTCTATATCAACTGGCTGACCGATACCGCGCCTGAACTGCCGTTTGGCGGCGTGAAGCGTTCCGGTTATGGCCGGGAGCTCTCCGATCTCGGCATCAAAGAGTTTGTGAACCAAAAGCTGGTGGTGGTTCGCCGCTAAGCCCGACCATAAAAAAACCTGCCATCCGGCAGGTTTTTTTATAATAGATTTATTGCACTTCGACTTTATCCCAGCCGCTTTTGAACATACAGCTGTCGACTAAGGTCTCCCGCTGATATTCATTCGCGTCTTCTACCGTATAACTTGTTTCAACATCCTGTTTCTTATGCTTTTTGTCGCTTTTTTCTGAACTGGACCCGGTCACCACGTTATCCGGAGGGAGATCGACCAGGGCCTGCGCTTCACATTCGGTGAGCTTTTTATGCATGTCGGCATCGCTTAAACCCGGCTTCACCCAGGTATACTGAGTGCAGCCGGTGAGCAGCAACGCCAGGCTCAGCGCAGAGAGCGCGGCGAGACGTGATTTCATCAGAAGGTAATCCCGCCGCCCACGTAGGCGCCATCAATCAGGGTGTGGTTTGGGCGGCCCTCTTTGCCGTCAACGCTCACGTGACGGTAACCGACCTTCAGGGTCAGTGGACCAACCGGGGACCAGCTCACGCCGCCGTTCGCCTCAACATAGTTTTTCACGCTGTTGTTCAGGCCGTCGGGCGCGACATACCCTTCGCCAAACACGTGGATGCTGTCGGTCAGGGCCACGTTCACCCCGCCGCCGACCGGAAACGCGACGCCGTTATCGCCTTTTTTCGGCCCGAGGTAGATAGCTTTCGCGCCAGCGTTGAGCATCACCGGGCCAACTTCCAGATTGTAACCCGCGCCAACGCCGCCGGTCTGGCTACCATCATCGGTATTCTTCAGCCAGTGGCTTTCGGCATACAGGCCGGAAGAGGATTTACCCATTTCCATATTCAGGTTGGTAAAATTCTTACCTTGTTCAACGGTAAACCCCATTGCCATGGCGGAACCAGAGACCGCGGTCAGGGCAGCAACAATCAGGATGTTAAGCTTTTTCATGGTTTGCTCCTCGTCATTAAATTTGTCTGAGGGCACCTTAACAATCGATGTTTACCTCTGCAAATGTGACTTACGTCGATTTTTTATGCTGTGTTTGTCAGGGAAGTGTTTTGAAAATGTTGTAATGACGTTGGGTTATGGCGAGGTCAATCATCAAATTTGGTCTGTTTAGCCACAGTTTAATGGGTGGGCTAAACAGAAACTGAACAGGGCGGGCATTAATTATTAAGCATCCTATTCATTGAATTTCTTATTATTTCCAAAAGTGTTTCTGCTGTTACTTATAAAAACGTTGATTTACATTTTTCGACGCGATGACGACGTTTTAACCCTGTCTTTGACGATGTACGGGGAGAGAAGGGGGCCTGCGCCTTAGCGCGCAGGCGGGCAGATTAGCGTCGTAGCCCGGCAAATGCCGTGCGAATCTCCTCTTCCGGCAACTGAATGCCGATAAACACCAGCGTGCTGTGCGGCGTTTCATCGCCCCACGGGCGATCCCAGTCGGCGCTGTAGAGGCGCTGCACGCCCTGGAACAGCAGGCGATTTGGCTCGCCGTCGATCCACAGCATCCCTTTATAGCGCATCAATTGCTCGGCGAAGGAGAGCAGCAGGTTTTCCATTACTCGCGACACTTCGCTGATATCCACCGGGTAATCCATCTCAACCACGATTGATGACACGTCGTTTTGCTTCTCTGCCATAAAGTGGAAACGTGGTTTGCTGTTAACAACGTTTTCTTCCAGCATAAAGCCGCTGGTGTTAAACAGCTGGCTAAGATCGATATCGCCGTGAATGACGGTATAAATCGGCGCCCGGGCATTAATGCGCGCCAGCCGTTCGCGCAATTTTTCGGTGTCGCCGGCAACATCAGTTTTGGTCAGCAAAATGCGGTCTGCGTAGCCTACCTGCGACTGGGCGATGGTGAACTGATCCATCTGCTGGTCGGCATGGACCGCATCCACCAGGGCGATCACGCCATCCAGCAGATAGCGCTCGCAAAGCACCTCGTGGGAGAAAAAGGTCTGGATGATCGGCCCCGGGTCGGCCATGCCGGTGCATTCAATCACCAGCCGGTCGAACTCGATTTCACCGCGGTCGCGGCTGTCGAGCAGATCGAGCAGGGCGTCTTCCAGTTCGTTGGAGCGCGTACAGCAGATGCAGCCGTTGGTCAGGGTTTTAATCTGCGTGGCGCGGTCGCCGATCAGCTGGTCATCGACGGCGACTTCGCCAAATTCATTTTCAATCACGGCGATTTTAAAGCCGTGCTGTTCGTTGAGAATATGGCGCAACAGGGTGGTTTTACCTGCGCCGAGAAAACCGGTGAGTAGGGTGACTGCAATCGGTGCCATTATTGCCTCCATTAACAGCAGCGGACGCCGCCTTTGCCGTCGCCGCCGTAGCGGGCCTGCTGGCGTTCGCGGAAGAATTCTTCATAAGTCATGTACGGCTGATCCGGATGGTTGGTTTGCATATGGGTGACGTAGTTGTCGTAATCCGGAATGCCAATCAGCATTTTCGCCGCCTGACCGAGATATTTTTTTGCCTGACCTAAGTTACCAAACATTGTAAGTTCCAGATAACGAATAAAGCCGGATGGCGGCTAGCGCCTTCTCCGGCCTACGTTGATGCGCTTTTTTGTAGGCCGGATAAGCGTAGCGCCATCCGGCATCGGGGTTAATGATGTGACGAGGTCTTCACGCCGCCTTCCGGTACCGGCACGTACGGGGTCTCTTTGTCGGTACGCACTTTATTGTTGCGGACAGTGAGCCAGGTTTTGATGCCGTAGAAGATGATGCTGTACACCACCACCAGGAACAGGATACTCAGGCCGGCGTTGGTGTAGTTGTTGACCACGATATGGTTCATGTTGGCAATCTGCTGTGCGGTCAGTTCGCCGCCGGAAGCGATCTTCTCTTTATACTGCTGAGCCATAAAGAAGAAGCCTTCCATCTGCGGGTTGGTGCTGAAAAGCTTCAGGCCCAGCGCCCAGGTGGTGCACAGCAGCAGCCATGCAGCCGGGATCACGGTGACCCAGATATATTTGGTGCGCTGCATTTTGACCAGCACCACGGTGCCAAGCACCAGCGCCACCGCGGCCAGCATCTGGTTAGAGATACCGAACAGCGGCCACAGGCTCTTCACGCCGCCCAGCGGGTCGACCACGCCCTGATACAGCAGGTAGCCCCACAGCCCGACGCAGCCGGCGGTACCGATAATCCCGGCGACCAGCGAGTCGGTTTTTTTCAGGAACGGCACGAAGTTACCCAGCAGATCCTGCAGCATAAAGCGGCCTGCGCGGGTCCCGGCATCCAGCGCGGTGAGGATAAACAGCGCTTCAAACAGGATACCGAAGTGGTACCAGAAGCCCATATCCGCCATCGGGATGATTTTGTGGAACACATGAGCGATACCCACGGCCAGCGTCGGCGCGCCGCCTGCGCGGTTCAGTACGGAAGGTTCGCCGATATCTTTCGCGGTTTGCAGGATTTGCTCAGGTGAGATCACGAAGCCCCAGGAGCTGACGGTCGCTGCCGCGTGAGCGGTGACATCCCTCAGCTGGGCGGCAATCAGCGCCGCGTTTTCACCGCCCATTTCGTGCAGGTTCGGCATGGTGATACCCAGACCCGCCGGCGGGGTGTTCATCGCGAAGTAGAGGCCCGGTTCGATAATTGAGGCCGCTACCAGCGCCATCACCGCCACGAAGGACTCCATCAGCATTGCGCCGTAGCCGATAAAGCGGGCGTCGGTTTCGTTGGCCAGCAGCTTCGGCGTGGTGCCGGAGGCGATCAGAGCGTGGAAGCCGGATACCGCGCCGCAGGCAATAGTGATAAACAGGAACGGGAACAGGGCGCCTTTCCACAGCGGACCGGTACCGTCAATGTACTGGGTCACCGCCGGCATTTTCAGGTCCGGGTTAAGGATCACGATACCCAGCGCCAGGCCAACGATGACGCCGATTTTCAGGAAGGTCGCCAGGTAGTCGCGCGGCGCCAGAATAAGCCATACCGGCAGCAGAGCCGAGATAAACGCGTAGCCAATCAGGGTAAAGGTGATGGTGGTGTCTTTAAAGGTCAGCGCCGGGCCCCAGTACGGGTCGTGGGCAATCACGCCGCCGAAGTAAATAGACGCCACCAGCAGGACGATACCGATGACCGATACTTCGCCTACGCGGCCCGGGCGCAGGAAGCGCATGTAGATCCCCATAAACAGGGCAATTGGCACCGTCGAGCAGACGGTGAAGACGCCCCACGGGCTTTCCGCCAGCGCTTTCACCACGATCAGCGCCAGCACCGCGAGGATGATGATCATTATCAGGAAGCAGCCGAACAGCGCGATGGAGCCCGGTACGGGACCCATCTCCTGTTTGATCATCTCGCCCAGCGAGGCGCCGTTACGCCGCGAGGAGATAAACAGCACCATAAAGTCCTGTACCGCGCCTGCCAGCACGACGCCCGCCAGCAGCCACAGGGTACCCGGCAGGTAGCCCATCTGCGCGGCGAGCACCGGGCCCACCAGCGGACCGGCGCCGGCAATCGCGGCAAAGTGGTGGCCAAACAGCACGTAGCGGTTGGTCGGCACATAGTTCAGGCCATCGTTATTAATGACCGCCGGCGTGGAGCGCGTCGGGTCAAGCTTCATCACCTTCTGCGCGATATACAGGCTGTAATACCGGTAGGCGACGAGGTACACGGAAACCGACGCCACCACGATCCACAGGGCACTGACGTGCTCACCGCGGCGCAGGGCGACGACTGAGAGGCAAAATGCCCCGATGATCCCGAGAATCACCCAGGGTATGTGCTTGAATAGTTTTTTGGTATCCATAGTAAAACCTGGCGTTAATGAGATGAATAATTGGCCGAAGCCGTCTGGTTTTAAGTAAGGGTTGATAGAGGTATTGATTAGCTAGGCTGTCTCCGATCTTGCCAGACCGGCGCGCGCGTAAAGATGAGTAAATTGGTGAGTGGTTATATAGGAGGTTAAGCGGTTACTGGAAGGGGTAAGCGGTTGGCTACGAAGTGAACAGGGCGGGATTATGTGATTGTGATCACAGGAGATTGTGGCCTGCGACGCTGTGGGTTAACGCTCCTCCCCAACCGGGGAGGAGCAGACAAGGCGATTACACTGCGACTTCCATTTCCATCATTACCGGGTGGAAGCGGCGCTTAAAGTAGATCAGCCCGTGGCCTTGCTGGCTCAGGGTTATATTCCTGATTTCCACCAGATAGACCAGGTGGGTGCCGATGGTTTGTACCTGGCTAATCTCCCCCTCGAGGCTGGCCAGCGACCCCTTCAGCACCGGCTGCCCGAGCGCGCCCTGCTGCCAGCCGCTGAGGGCAAAACGCTCTTCCATCGTCACCCCGGTCATCCCGGCGAAATGACGGGCCATGATTTCCTGTTCATGATTCAGCACGTTGATGCACAACTTGCCGTTGCCCTGAAACACCGGGTTCATCGCGCTGTTGGCGTTGATACACACCATCACCGAGGGCGGCGTATCCGTCACCGAGCACACCGCCGTGGCGGTAATCCCGCAGCGGCCGGCTTCGCCTGCGGTGGTGACTACGTTAACCGCCGCCGACAGGCTGGCCATGGCATCGCGAAAACGCAGGCGTTGTTCATCTAATTGCATTATGACCTCCCGCTGCGAATTACTTCAGCAGCTTATCCAACATGTTGATATCAGCGTTATTGTGCAGATGCGGCACCGTCCAGCCGTTCTGGTCGTACTCGGACAGGCAGCGGTCGACCATCGCCATCATCTTGTCCATATTGCCGGAGCTCTGCGCCTGGCGCAGACACTGCAGGCGAATCTCATCCTGGCTACCGGAGTAGTTGATTTCATACAGCTCGTGGCGGCCGCCGAACTCGCTGCCGATGGCGTCCCACATCAGTTTGAGGATCTTGATACGTTCAACGTGATCCATACCGTTGGAGCCGCGCACATACTTCGCCAGATACTGGTCAATCTGCGGGTTGTTCAGATCGCGGGCGCTGGACGGCAGATAAATCAGGCCGCTGGTGACGTTGCGCTCGATGATGTTCTTGATCTTGGCGTAGGCCATCGGGGCCATCACGCGATAGGTCTGCAGCGCGGCGTGATCCGGCAGCCATGCGCCGTTGACCCACGGCGTCGCTTCCGAGCACATGGAATCGCTCAGCGCCCAGAACATGTTGCGCCATGCCACCACTTCGCCGAGGTCGGCCTGCACGCCGCGGAACTCGAGGGTGCCGGTACATTCCAGCGAGCGCTTCAGCAGGGCGGTGATAAAGTCCAGTTTTACCGCCAGACGTACGCAGGCCTGCAGCGGGTACATGCGGGCGAACCCCCCTTCCATGGTCCAGCGGCGGCAGCGGTCGAAGTCGCGATAAATCAGCACGTTCTCCCATGGGATCAGCACCTTATCCATTACCAGAATCGCGTCGTTCTCGTCGAAACGGCTGGAGAGCGGATAGTCGTACGGGGAGCCGGTCGCGCCGGCGACCATCTCATAGGAGGCGCGGGAGATCAGCTTGACGCCTTCGGCGTCCATCGGCGCGACGAACATCAGCGCGAAGTCCGGGTTTTCGCCCATCACCTGCGCGGAGCCGAAGCCGATCATGTTGTAGTGGGTCAGCGCCGAGTTGGTGGCGACCACTTTCGCGCCGCTGACGATGATCCCGGCATCGGTCTCTTTTTCCAGCTTGATGTAGACATCCTTCACTTCATCGGCCGGCTTGTGGCGGTCGATCGGCGGGTTGACGATCGCATGGTTAAAGTACAGGCCGGTTTCCTGAATGCGGGTGTACCAGTTGCGGGCGTTCTGCTCGAACTGGCCGTAAAACGCCGGGTTGGCGCCCAGCGCGCAGCCGAAGGCGGCTTTGTAGTCCGGGGTGCGGCCCATCCAGCCGTAGCTTAGGCGCGACCACTCGGCGATGGCGTCGCGCTGCTGGCGCAGATCGTCGGCGCTTTTCGCCACGCGAAAGAATTTATGGGTGTAGCCGCCGCTGCCGGTATCGGTGCCCCAGCACAGGGAATCCTGCATCTCCGGTTTGTGCAGCGCATCGTACAGTTGAGCGACGGAGGCCGCGGCGTTACGGAAGGCCGGGTGGGTGGTGACATCCTTCACGCGCTCGCCATAGATATAAATTTCGCGGCCATCCTGCAGGCTTTTTAAATACTCTTCGCCAGTTAACGGGCGTTTCGCGTCGGCGCGGAAATCTTCAGGTTTCATAGGGGCCTCTTCAGTATTTATCGGAAAATGATGTTAAATATATGTTTTGTTTTTGTTGTTCAATTGAAGCGGTTATTGCGCTTGTCGTGAAGGGACGTTTGCGACAACGACGGGTACTTTTCAGGCGGGAGTGAATTTTGTGATCTCTGCAGCGTTTACCGGCTGGCGCGGCGCTGAACCGACCTGTGGACTATCGCCCGGCAGGCGCAGCGCCAGCGGGGAATTACGATACCGGTACTTTTTGCGCCCGGTAGCTGCTGGGCGAGCAGCCGACCTGGCGGCTAAAAAAGCGCGCAAAATAAGCGGGGTCTTTAAACCCCAGCTGCCAGGCTATCTCATTGACGGCGCTATCGGAGAACAACAGCAGGCGCTTCGCCTCGCGCAGCTGGCGGTCGAATATCAGCCGTTTGGGCGAACGGTTGGCAAAGCGGCGACAGATATCGGTCAGCCGCGATTCGGTCAGGTGCAGCTCCCTGGCGTAATCCGGTACCGTCCAGTGCTGATGGTAGTGGCTGTCGATCATCTGGTTAAAGCGCTGGAATAGCTTCAGCTCGCCGCGCATGCCGCTGGCGGCGTGATCGTCGAGCTTTGCGTTACGCAATAGCAGGGTAAAGACCGCCTGCGCCAGCAGCGCCAGGGTGTGCTCGCGCCCCGGCAACTGGGCGGTGGATTCCCGGCGGATCAGCTGCCAGTAGTGGGCCAGCGCCGCCAGCTCGTCGGGTTTATCCGCCAGCGACAGGCAGATCCCCGGCAGGCCGAAGGTCTCCCGCGTGCCGGGATAGAGCACCTCCAGCAGCGGCCAGATGAGTTCTTCGTGCACCGTCAGCACATGGCCATCGCTATCGGACTCGGTAATAAAGGCGTGCGGCACCGAGGGCGGCGTTAACACAAACAATGGCGCCTGCACCGAATAGCGATGGTCATCAAGCTGCAGCTCAATCTGCCCGGTATCAAGATAGTGCATCTGGAAATAGCGGTCGTGGCGATGCGCCTGCATGTCGCGGCCAAAAAAGGCCGCCATGCGGGAAAACGACTGATAGTGCACCTCCTCGGTGCCCAGGCTCTCGTCGTAATCTTTATTGATATCGATATTGGCGATGGAATGCTGGCACATACCCGCTCCTTAGTGGCCTTTCTGCGCCGCTAAGCCCGGCGCGGCGGCGGCGTCCTCACGCTGGCTCATTGGAATGCGGGTGAGCACCAGCGCGCCGACAATCAGCAGCCCGGCGACAAACCACAGCCCGGAGCTAAAGCTGCCGGTGGTATCGCGCAAAATGCCGATCAACAGCGGGCTGACGGCAGAGCCGACGTTGCCGATGGCGTTGATCACCGCCAGCGCCACCGCGCGCGACTGCAGGCTGATCACCCGATCCGGTGTGGTCCAGAAAATGGCCATCGCGGTAAAGGATCCCACAGAAGCCATAATAATGCCGATCAGCTGGATCAGGCTGTGGTGAGTTGCCGAAGCCAGCAGCCAACCCGCCGCGGCGAACAGGTAGGGCAGGATGGTATGCATTTTGCGCTCTTTGCGCCGGTCGGAGCGGCGGCTCCACCAGATCATGCCGAAAATAGTGCAGAACTGCGGGATCGCCGCCAGCAGGCCAATCATGATGTTGCTACTGCCGGTGTTGAAGCTCTGCAGGATCTGCGGCGTCCAGATATTAATGGCGCTCAGGGTATTGGTCAGGCAGAAGTAGGCCAGGGTATACATCAGCACCGCTGGCGTCAGGACTTCGCGCAGCGTGGAACGCGGCGAAGCCGGAACGACCGCCGCATTTTCCCGTTCACGATCGATCATCGCCTTCAGCGCCTGTTTTTCTTCGCTATCGAGCCAGTTGGCTTTATCCGGCGTGTCGTTGAGGAAGAACCAGGTGACGACGCCGAGCACCACCGACGGCAGGCCTTCCAGCAGAAACAGCCACTGCCAGCCCTTCAGGTTCCACAGGCCGTCGAGCGCCAGAATATAGCCGGAAAGTATCGAGCCGAGCATCATGGTCACCGGCATGGCGATCATAAACAGGGCGTTGGCGCGGGCGCGATGGTAGGCCGGGAACCACCAGGTCAGATAGACGAGGATGCCCGGTAGAAAACCAGCCTCGGCGATGCCGACCAGCATGCGCAGGATGTACAGCGTATGCGGGCTGGTGGCGAACATGGTGCAGGTCGAGGCGATCCCCCAGACCACCATAATTCCGGCGATCCAACGGCGCGCGCCGACTTTCGCCAGCATGATATTGCTGGGGATCCCGCACAGCACGTAGGTGACGTAGAACAGCGTCGCCGCCAGGCCGAACATGGTGGAGGTCAGGCCGAGGTCTTTGCCCATCGTCAGGCCGGCGAAGCCGATATTAATGCGGTCCAAAAATGAGAAAACAAAGAGAACAAACAGGAAGGTGATCAGGCGGCGGAAAAGCTTTTTGATCACCCGGTTTTCTACTTCAACGGCTTTATTATCATTGTGTTGCAGGGTAGAGGTAGTCATGTTGCGCTCCACATTATCCGTTCAATAGACGGATTTATTGTTATCGGTTGTGGTCGTTGCGGTGTGGGTAAAACGGGCCGCCAGCGCTTCTGCGCCGCGCGCCAGCAGGGTGGTATCGACGCCGACGGCGACGAACAGCGCGCCCAGTTCGAGATAGCGCTTCGCCAGCGCTTCATTGGCCATCAGGATCCCCGGCGCCTTACCGGCCTGACGGATTTGCTGGATGGCCTGTTCAATGGCGGCCTGCACTTCCGGGTGCTGCGGATTACCGCCATGGCCCATATCGGCGCTGAGGTCCGCCGGGCCGATAAACACGCCATCCACCCCGTCGACATCGAGGATCTGCGGCAGATTTTTCAGCGCTTCGCGGGTTTCAATCTGTACCAGGACGCACATGGCGTCGTTGGCCTGGTGAAGATAATCCGGCACCCGATTCCAGCGCGAGGCGCGGGCCAGCGCGCTGCCGACGCCGCGAATGCCGGCGGGCGGGTAGCGGGTGGCTCTGACCGCCAGCCGCGCTTCGTCGGCGTTCTGCACCATGGGCACCAGCAGGGTTTGCGCGCCGATATCCAGCAGCTGTTTGATCTGCACCGGGTCGTTCCACGATGGGCGGACCACCGGCTGGCTGGGGTAGGGGGCGATGGCCTGAAGCTGGGTCAGCACCGTTTGCACATTGTTGGGCGCGTGTTCGCCGTCGATCAGCAGCCAGTCGAAGCCGGCGCCGGCCAGCAGTTCGGCGCTGTAGCTACTGCACAGCCCCAGCCACAGGCCGATTTGCGGGCGCCCGGCCTTGAGCGCCGCTTTAAAAGCGTTGTTCATGTTGCTCTCCTCAGACAAAGCGGCAGCTGATGACGCCCATGTTGCCGTAGTCGACGTGGAAGGTATCGCCCTTGCGCGCCGGGACCGGACGGGTGAAGGAGCCGCCGAGGATGATTTGCCCGGCTTCGAGCTGGACATCGTACGGCGCCAGTTTGTTGGCCAGCCAGGCCACGCCGTTGGCCGGGTGATTGAGCACCCCCGCGGCGACGCCGGTCTCCTCAATCACGCCGTTGCGATACAGCAGGGCGGAGATCCAGCGCAGATCCAGCTCGTCGGGCTTGATCGGGCGGCCGCCGAGGATCACCCCGGCGTTGGCGGCGTTATCGGAAATGGTGTCGAACACTTTACGCGGGCGCTGGGTTTCCGGGTCGATGTTGTGGCAGCGGGCGTCAATCAGCTCCAGCGCCGGGATCACATAGTCGGTGGCGTTGTAGACGTCAAACAGGGTGCAGTTCGGGCCGCGCAGCGGTTTGGCCAGCACGAACGCCAGCTCGACTTCGATACGCGGAACGATAAAGCGGTCGGTGGGGATATCGCTGCCGTCGTGGAAGAACATATCGTCAAGCAGCGCGCCGTAGTCCGGCTCGCTGATCTGCGAGCTGGCCTGCATGGCTTTCGAGGTCAGGCCGATCTTGTGGCCTTTGAGTACGCGGCCTTCGGCGATCTTCATCTCGACCCACTCGCGCTGGACGGCGTAGGCGTCCTCAATGGTGATCGACGGATAATCCAGCGAGATCGCGCGGATCTGTTCACGCTGTTTTTCGGCCTGATTCAGCCGCTGGGCAATCAGGGTTCGGGTCTGTTTATCGAGCATAGTGATTCCTGTGGCATTGTATTGCCGGATGGCGCTTCGCTTATCCGGCCTACAAATTCATGGCCGCTGTAGGCCCGGTAAGCGCAGCGCCACCGGGCAATTTGCACGTTATTTAAATAAGGCGTGCACGTTGTTCTGTTTGTAGTTCAGCGTCGGATCGAGCTCTTCCATGGCGAACGACAGCGCCAGGTAGCGGCTCTCCATCAGCGCCGCGAAGTGGGATTTGATCAGCGCGAACAGCATATCTCCCACGTCCTGACGGCTCTCCAGGCTGCGCCCGGAGCCGATCTTCAGCGTCATATGGACAAAGGCGTAATCCTGCCTGCCGTCGGCCATCTGCCAGGTATCCAGCCAGTGGGCACGGCTGCGGATCCCGCCGATCGGAAAGATGCCGGTAGCGGCCAGCGCCTCGTTGACTTTGGCGAACAGCCCAGGCAGATCGGCCTGCTCGCGGATGTTGTCGGTACATTCGGCGATAAAATGCGGCATAGGGCCTCCTTACGCCTGCGCCGGCAGCGGGAACACGGCGTTAACCTGGCCGGTGCCGGAGCTGGCGAACAGCTCGGTGATAAACTCCACCTTGCCGTCGTATTTATCCCAGCCCAGCAGACCGAGCAGCATCACCGTGTCGTGCATGTTGCCTTCGCCGTAGCAGTAGTCGGCGTACTCCGGCAGCATGGTGCAGAACTCTTTAAATTTGCCCTCGCGCCACAGCTTCACCACCCGCTCATCCATCTGATGATCGAACTCGCGGGTGTAGCTGTTCATCCCCTCTTCGGCGCGCTGATCGTCGATAAAGCGGTGCGACAGCGAGCCGCTGGCCAGCACCGCCACGGTGCCGTCATATTTCTCAATGGCTTTGAGGATCGCTTCGCCCAGTCTGCGGCTGTCGGCAAAGTCGTGAACGGTACAGAAGGCGGAAATGGACACCACCTTGAAGTGCTTATCGCTGTTCATGTAGCGCATCGGCACCAGGGTGCCGTACTCCAGCTTCAGGCTTGGAATATTGTGCGCTTTGGCGCGCACCCCGAGCTTCACCGCCTCGTCGGCGATGAGCTGACCCAGCTCCGGGTTGCCGTCATAGTCGTAGGTCATGTCGCGAATAAAGTGCGGCAGTTCGTTACTGGTGTAGACGCCCTGGAAATGGTCGGCGCAGTTGATGTGGTAGGCGCTGTTGACCAGCCAGTGGGTATCGAACACGATGATGGTATCGACGCCCATTTCCCGGCAGCGCTTGCCAATTTCTTTATGCCCGTCGATAGCGCCCTGGCGGCAGCCGTGGTTTTTCCCCGGCAGCTCAGACAGGTACATCGACGGCACGTGAGTGATTTTTGCTGCTAACGCTAACTTACCCATATCAGACTCCCCATTTCGGGATCGGATGGTCGCCCATCGAGATGCAGACGTTTTTCATTTCGGCGAACACTTCAAAGCTGTACTCGCCGCCTTCGCGGCCGGTGCCGGAGGCCTTCACGCCGCCGAACGGCTGACGCAGGTCGCGGACGTTCTG
Source organism: Klebsiella sp. 2019SCSN059 (assembly GCF_021739525.1). Classification (NCBI taxonomy): domain Bacteria; kingdom Pseudomonadati; phylum Pseudomonadota; class Gammaproteobacteria; order Enterobacterales; family Enterobacteriaceae; genus Klebsiella; species Klebsiella sp. 2019SCSN059. The sequence continues at coordinate 41,239 of NZ_JAKKOM010000023.1, forward strand.
GGTGTTGACGAACACCATCCCGGCTTCAATACCGCGCGCCAGACGCAGCACTTTGCTGACGTCCTGGGTCCAGATATACGACGCCAGGCCGTATTCCACATCGTTGGCCAGGCGCAGACCTTCCGCCTCGTCTTTAAAAGGCAGCAGACATGCTACCGGGCCGAAAATCTCTTCCTGCGCGACGCGCATGCGGTTGTCGACATCCGCCAGCACCGTCGGGCGCAGGAAATTGCCGTTTCTCAGATGCGCCGGCAGATCGGACGGTTTATCCGCGCCGCCGGCCAGCAGGGTCGCCCCTTCTTCAATGCCGAGGCGGATATAGCCGGAGACTTTCTCCCAGTGCTGCTGGCTAATCAGCGCGCCGACCTGGGTGTTCGGGTCGGTTGGATCGCCGACGCGCAGGCGGTTAGCGCGCTCGGCGAAGCGTTTAACGAACTCGGGGTAGATGCTCTGCTGAATGAAAATGCGCGAGCCGGCGGTGCAGCGTTCGCCGTTGATCGAGAAGATGGTGAACAGCGCGGCGTCGAGGGCGCGCTCAATATCGGCGTCTTCGAAAATCAGCACCGGCGATTTGCCGCCCAGCTCCATGGAGTACTTTTTCAGCCCGGCATTTTTCATGATGTTGCGCCCGGTGGCGGTACCGCCGGTAAACGATACCGCGCGCACGTCATGGTGGCGTACCAGCGCATCGCCCGCCGTCGCGCCGTAGCCCTGCACCACGTTCAGTACCCCCGCCGGAATACCCGCTTCCAGCGCCAGTTCGCCCAGACGGTCGGCGGTCAGCGGCGACAGCTCGGACATCTTCAGCACCGCGGTATTCCCCAACGCCAGGCACGGCGCCACCTTCCAGGTGGCGGTCATAAACGGCACGTTCCACGGCGACACCAGCGCGCAGACGCCCACCGGCTGCACCAGGGTGTAGTTCAGCATCTTGTCGTCGACGGGATAGGTCTTACCGTTCATCTGCTGGCACACTTCGGCGAAAAACTCGAAATTGTGGGAGGCGCGCGGGATCAGCACGTTTTTGGTCTGGTGGATAGGCAGACCGGTATCGGCGGTTTCCATCGCCGCGATCTCCGGGACGTTCTGGTCGATCAGATCCCCGAGGCGGCGCATCAGACGCGCGCGCTCTTTCATCGGCAGGTTAGCCCACTTCGGGAAGGCCTCTTTCGCCGCCGCTACCGCCTGATGGACTTCGGCTTCACCGCCGGCGGCGACTTCCGCCAGCACTTCGCCGGTGGCCGGGTTGGTGGTATGAAAATAGTCTGCGCCGGCAACGTTTTTACCGTTGATCCAATGGTTAATCTTTTTCATGACAGTGTCTCCTCATACGCTTGCTGGCTGATGATATGGTTGACCAGGCGGCCCACGCCCTCGACTTCAACGATCACCTCGTCGCCTGGCACCACGTCGGACAGCCCTTTCGGCGTGCCGGTGGCGATCATGTCGCCCGGTTGCAGGGTCATAAATTCGCTTAAGTAAGCGATGAGAAACGGGATGCTGAAGATCAGATCGGCGGTGGTGCCCTGCTGGCGCAGCTCGCCGTTGACCCAGGTGCGCAGGGCCAGATTATGCGGATCCGGGATCGCCTCTTTGCCGACGATCCACGGGCCGATCGGCGTCAGGGTGTCGCGGCTTTTCACCCGCAGGTTTGGCCGGTAGTAGTTTTCCAGATAGTCGCGGATCGCGTAGTCGTTGCAGACGGTATAGCCGGCGACATAGTCCATGGCCTCGGCTTCGCTGACGCGGCGGGCGGTTTTACCGATCACCACCACCAGTTCAGCTTCGTAGTGCATGTATTCCACGTTATCCGGGCGTACCGACTGCTGCTGGTGGCCAGTAAAGGTGTTTGGCGCTTTGATAAACACCAGCGGCTCGGTTGGCGGCTTAAACGCCAGCTCGCTGGCGTGGTCGGCGTAGTTCAGCCCCAGCGCGAACAGCGTGCCGTCGGCGGGCGGCAGCCAGCGGAATTCACCTTCTTTCAATACCGTGCCATCGTCCAGGCGCACCTGGTCGCGTTCATCGACCACCGCATCGCGTACCTGTCCCTGCCATTCAATACGTGCCTGTTTCATGCCAGCTCTCCTTCTGCGACAACCGGGTTTTCCAGCGCCGGGAAGCCCTCGGCGAGAATGCGTACGCGATCGCCGGGACGCAGCGTAACGCGGGAGTGGGGCGTACCGATGAGGATCGCGTCGCCGGGATTGAGGGTGGCGAACTCGCTCAAGGCGCTCAGCAGCTGCGCGGCGTTACGCTGCAGATCGCCGGTATGCCAGCTGTCCGCTTCGCGGCCGTTGATTTCGGTGATGATGGTCAGGTTATCGACGTTGCGCACCGGCGACAGCGCGCCGACGGGGCAGAAACCATCGCGGCACTTGGCCTTGATCGCCGGGCGATAAAAACTCTCTTCCGGCAGGCTGACGTCGTTCGCCAGCGCGTAGCCGGCGATATAGTTCGCCGCCTCTTCCGCCGCCACCTTGCGCGCGGTTTTGCCGACAATCAGCGCCACGGTGGCGCCGCTTTGCACGGTTTCGCCCTGCGGATAGGGGATCGCCTCGCCATCGCCAATCACGGTATTGCGCGGCTTGATAAACCAGACCGCGGTTTTCGGCGGCGTTTTGTAGGGGGCCTGTTGAAACGCCTCGCGCCAGGCGTCGAGCTGGCTGCGATGATTGAGCGCAACGGCGAAGATGGTACCTTTCATTCACCACTCCTCTGGGACTGATTTTGGTTCAAAGGGATTTCGTTAATATATTAATGATCATCTTTTATGCTTTGCGATGAGGTTTAGCAACTGGAAGTGAATGTTTTGTGATCGGATTAACACAATATTTACACTTCAATAACTTATTCGTTATTAATCAAATGGTTGAATATTTTTCTGGGAAAGGCTGGTACTTTTCAGGTGCAGAAACCGGTTGTACATGGCAGGATTAAAGCTAATTATTAAGTTGTTAATAAGTTTTAGATGAGGCCGTTGAGGGGATACTATGCATGATTCATTAACCATTGCCTTGTTGCAGGCGCGTGAAGCGGCGATGGCCTACTTTCGACCGATCGTCAAACGACACAATCTCACCGAACAGCAGTGGCGGATCGTGCGTATCCTCGCCGAACGTCCGTCGATGGACTTTCACGATCTGGCTTTTCGCGCCTGTATTCTGCGCCCCAGTCTGACCGGGATTTTGACGCGCATGGAGCGGGATGGACTGGTGCTGCGGCTGAAGCCGGTTAACGATCAGCGCAAGCTGTACGTCTCGCTGACGCCTGCCGGAACCGCGCTGTACGAAAGCGCCCAGGCGGAGGTGGAAGAAACCTATCGCCTGCTGGAGGCTCAGTTCACTACGGAAAAGCTGCAGCAACTGACCTCGTTGCTGGAGGAGTTTATTGCGCTTGGCGTCCCTGCCGGGCGCGGTGATGAAGAAGAGTAGCGGTTATGGCTCGGCGCTCAGCCTGGCGAGGGCAATAAGCGTTTCCGCGCGGGCGGGGGACAGCGGCTCTCTCGGCTGCGGCAGCGGCCAGCCATACAGCCAGCGGGCGCTGGCGGCGCAGGTGCGCCCCTGACAGGCGCCCATTCCGCAGCGCTGAGTAAGCTTGGCCTGTAGCCAGTCGTCGGCGGCTGCCACATCGCCGCAGCGCACATCTTCGCAACGGCACAGCAGGCTCTCCGGCGTCGCCGCGTTTTTCAACGACTCCGCCAGCCGGAAGGTGCGGTTGATGGCCGTGGCGAAGCGCTGCCAGCGGGCGCGACGGGCAAATAACGCCTGGGCCTGCTGGCTGGCCCCGGCGGCGGCATACCCGGCGATTTCGCCCTCCGCCAGCGCCAGCTCGCTCCCGCCGAAACCGGTGCACTCCCCGGCGGCGTAAATATCCGCGAGGCTGGTCTGCTGCCAGCGGTTAACCTGGATCGCCTCCTGCGCTGCGGCGCAACCGAACAGCAGCCCCGTCTCGATATTGGGCACCAGCCCGTAGCCGATAGCCAGCCGATCGCAGGCGACAGTCCGCTCGATGCCGCGCTGGCGCAGCGTCACGGCTTCCAGCCGCGTTGCGCCGTGGGCGCGGATCGCCTGGGCGCCGCTAAGATAGCCTTTCGGAGCCAGCGTCGCTAACTGGCGCAGCTTCTGCGGCCAGCGCCACAGCCCGCTGGCGAAGCGCAGCAGCGCCGGGAACGGCGCTTGCTCAACGATATTCGTTACCTGGCCTCCGGCCTTGTTCACCGTATCCGCCACCGCCAGCAGCAGCGGGCCGCTGCCGGCAATCACCACTTTTTCGCCTTTCAGCGACAGGCCATGTTTGATCTGCGCCTGCAGGCCGCCCGCGCTGGTCACGCCGGGTAAGGTCCAGCCGGGAAAGGGCAGCGACAGCTCGCGCGCGCCGCAGCAGAGGATCAGTTTCTGCCAGTAAACCACGCCACCGCCGTCGGCGGTTTCAAACAGCACGCTGCGCGCGGAGGGGCGGGCAATCAGCCGCGCGCCGTTCACCACCCGGATGGCGGCAGACGCGGCGATGGCGTCGCGGTAGCGCCGGGCCAGGGCGGGCAGCGTCGCCTGCGGGCCGGCGCGCCAGATTTGCCCTCCGGGGGCGGGGTTATCGTCGAGAATAATGACCTGTTTATCGCAGGCGGCGGCAGCGAGGGCTGCCGCCATGCCGGCGGGGCCGGCGCCGAGGATTAAAATGTCACAGCGCAGCGTGTACATAGCGGCTCCTTTCTATTTGCATACCGGCCCGGCACAGGGTCTGGCAGGCCAGCACCCGCCGGCCGTTGACGGTGATCCGGCACTCCTGGCAGACCCCCATGCCGCAAAACGGCGCGCGGGGGTCGCCGTTAACCGCCTGGCGGGTGGTGGGATCGCCGGTCAACGCCAGCGCTGCCGCCACGCTGATACCTTCCGGCACCGTCAGCGCTTCGCCATCGACAGTGATATTGAGCGTGCTATTCATGCGATCGCCTCCTGATGGTACAGACGGGCCGGGAGCCAGGCCTCAGGCGCCAGCGGGCAGCGTTCGCCGAGGATCTGCGCCGCCAGCAGCTCAGCCGTCGCCGGGGCGGTGGTGACCCCCAGTCCTTCATGGCCCAGCGCCAGCCATACACCGCGGCGCGTGGGGTGCGGGCCGATCAGCGGATTGCCATCCTGCGAGGCGGCGCGCAGGCCGCTCCAGCAGCGGATGATATTCAGCGTCGCCAGCGCCGGCACAAAATGGCGGGCGCGGTCGAGCATCTGCCCCAGCAAGGGGAGATCCAGCTGGCGCTCGCGATTATCGAACTGGCGCGAAGAGCCAATCAGCAGCTGGCCAGTGGGCCGCGGCTGCAGGTTAAACGCTACCGAGGTACCGCCGCCGTGGGCGCTGGCGCCGTAGCCCAGCTCAACCAGCTGGTGATGCACCCGCGGCCCGTAGCGATCGGTAATTGCCAGCTGACCCTTCCTGGGCCGCAGCCAGTTTTCCGCCAACAGCGTATTGGCCTCCAGGCCGCAGGCCACCACGATGGCCCGCGCCTGTAGCCGTTTGCCGCTGGCGAGCAGCACCTCCGGTTCGGTAATCGCCTGCGCGCTGTCGTGCAGGCAGGTGAGATGGTCTCCGGCATCGGCCATCAGCCAGCGGGCGACGTTTGGCGCGTAGACGATGCTGTCGCCTGGTACCCATAGCCCGCCGGCCAGCCCGCTGCGCAGCAGCGGCTCGCGCCCGGCGATCTGCTGTGGGGTCTGCAGTTCGCTGTGGATCTGATAGCCAGCCAGCCGCCGCTGTTTTTCACCCGCGACGGCCATCTCTTCTTCGCTTTCCGCCAGCCACAGCGTGCCGCAGCCGCGCCAGGCGCAAGTGGCGGGCATCCGCGGGGTGATGGCGCGCCAGCGCGCCAGCGACCACGCCGACAGCGCCAGTTCGGCGGGGTCGTCATCCATACACACCAGATGGCCCATACCCGCCGCCGTGGCGCCGGGTTGACCGTCATCGATAAGCGTCACTTTCTGCCCCCGCTTCGCCAGCTGCCACGCGCAGGCGGCGCCGATGATCCCGGCGCCGATCACGATGACATCGCACGGCTTCACGGCGCGATCCCCCAGCAGAAGGGATCGTCCGGGTTGAGGATCAACTGGTTATCGCCGCACACCCAGGCTTCGCCGCGGATCGTTGGAATGATGCCTGCGGCGGCGCGCTGGTAGCTGGCGGTAAACTGGCTGTCGATGATGCTGGCCTGGCGCCAGATCGCTCCCGGCTGGAGTTTGCCATCCTGCGCCAGGCAGGCCAGCTTGGCGCTGGTGCCGGTGCCGCACGGCGAACGATCCCAGGCCTTTCCCGGACAGAGTACAAAGCTACGGCTGTCGGCGGCATCGTCATCGGCGAACAGCTCGATATGGTCGATAACGCCGCCGTCGTCGCCGCGGATCCCCGCGGCCTCCAGCCCCTCGCGCACCGCCCAGGCGTAGTCGGTGAGCTGTGGAATGTGCGCCGGGGTAATGGCGAACGGGTGATCGTTAATCAGGAAAAACCAGTTGCCGCCCCAGGCAATATCGCCGATGACGGGACCCCGCGCGGTCTCCACGCGGACCTGCTTTTTCCAGCGGCGGGCCGGGACGTTTTGCACCGATACGCTGCCATCGTCGTGCAACGTGGCGCTTACGTCGCCGACCGGGGTTTCAATCAGATGAACGCCTGGCTGGATACGGCCAAGCCACGCCAGCGAGGCGATAAGCCCGATGGTGCCGTGGCCGCACATATTCAGAAAACCGGCGTTGTTGAAGAAAATGACGCCAGCGGTGGCCGCCGCCGAGACCGGTTTGCAAAGCAGCGCGCCGACCAGCACATCGCTGCCGCGCGGTTCGAGAATCACCGCCTGACGCCAGCGATCGAAGTCACGGGCGAAACGGTCGCGACGCTCCGCCATGCTGCCGCCGCCGAGGTCGGGGAAGCCGTCAACGATCAGGCGGGTGGGTTCGCCGCCGGTGTGTGAATCAATGGCTCTCAGCGCAATAGGGGGGCGTGGCGCGGTCATTCTGCTCTCCGGAAGTTAACAACATGTTTCATCATGCTGGCGCAACCCGTGACGGGCGGCTTGAACGCTTTCGGCAGAGATAATGACGAAATCGGCATAATAGCGCCGGGGGGATGTTCATGTGATGCATAATTATTTCTTATTAATCACTCTGTTAATGGCGTGGTAAACCGAAAGTGGCGATTGCGCCAGTGGATAAACCAGGGGAAGGCGTAAAGCGGATCCAGGATCGCAAAACCGGCGGTTGCCGCTTGAGGTGTTAACAGGAAGTGAATAAATATCCTTCGGTCACTTACCATGAGGAAGCCCTATGATCGGTGTGTCTGAAGCGGCGCCGCCGCGCGCTGTCAATCAACCGGAGCTGGCGGTCGATGAGCTGAGCCAGATCTGCGAAGGGCTGGCGCGCCAGCGGCCGGAGAATATGGCGGCGCTGCTCAATGCCCTGGCGCTGATCGCCCCCCTGCTCAATGCCATCCCCAACGTGGTCTTTTTTATCAAAGACAGCGAAGCGCGTTATCTGCTGGCGAATCTGACGCTGGCCCGCCGCTGCGGTTTTAAAACCGTCTCCTCGCTGCTGGGGAAAACCTCCGCCGACGTCTTTCCTTCCGCGCTGGGTCAGGGTTACACCGAACAGGATCTTCGGGTATTGCGGGAGGGCGTGACCCTGCGCGACCAGCTGGAAATGCATCTCTACAATGGCCGGGAACGCGGCTGGTGCCTGACGCAGAAGCTGGCGCTGCGCGATGTCCGCGGACAGGTGATCGGCATGGCCGGGATCTCTCACGATCTGCAGGAGGCCCACGCCCGTCATCCGGCGTGGCAGCGGCTGGCGATCGTCGACGATCATATCCGCCGCCACTATCACCGGCCGATCGCCATGGAAGAGCTGACCGCCTTGAGCGGGATGTCGATTGCGCAGATCGAGCGCTACTGCAAACGGATCTTTCATCTCACGCCGCGGCAGATGATCCACAAAGTGCGTCTGGAAAAAGCCACCGAATTGCTGGCCGGCGATACGCCGATTACCGATATCGCCTTGCAGTGCGGCTATACCGATCACAGCGCCTTCAGCCGCCAGTTCAAAGCGATGACCGGCTCGACGCCGCGCGATTTTCGCCTGACGCTGCAGGGATAACGGCTGGCTCACACTTTTGTCGACTGTGCTAATTTCGTCATCGGATTAAGGGAAAACCGACAAGCCGCCGGTTCCGCGACGCGTCAATCTGTCAGTGAATATTCACCAATCATTCACCTCGACTTAACAAAATGACGACAAGGAACCGAGCATGAGCAATAAAGCGATTCACTGGAGCGGCGTATTCCCGGCGGTGAGCACGCAGTTTCGTAGCGATTACTCCCTCGATTTAGACGCCACCCACGCGGTGATGAAAAACCTGGTCAAAGATGGCGTTTCCGGGCTGGTGGTGTGCGGCAGCGTAGGGGAGAACACCTCCCTGAGCACTGATGAAAAATTGCAGATTATCGAGGTGGCGAAAGATGCCGCCGGCGGCAAAATTCCGGTGATCGCCGGGGTGGCCGAGTTCACCACCGCCTTTGCCCAGAAGATGGCGAAAGAGGCGGAGCGCGTCGGCGTCGACGGGATCATGGTGATGCCGGCGCTGGTCTACTCCTCAAAACCGCATGAAACCGCCGCCCACTTCCGCAGCGTGGCCACCGCCACCGACCTGCCGATCATGGTCTACAACAACCCGCCGATTTACAAAAACGACGTGACGCCGGACATTCTCGCCACCCTGACCGATTGCGACAACATCGTCTGCTTTAAAGACTCCTCTGGCGATACCCGCCGCTTTATCGACCTGCGTAACACCGTTGGCGACCGCTTCGTGCTGTTTGCCGGGCTGGATGACGTGGTGGTGGAAAGCATCGCCGTCGGCGCGGAAGGGTGGATCTCCGGAATGTCAAACGCCTTCCCGCGCGAAGGGGAAACGCTGTTCCGTCTCGCCCGCCAACAGCGTTACGAAGAAGCGATGGCGCTGTACCGCTGGTTCATGCCGTTGCTGCATCTCGATGCGCGTCCGGATCTGGTGCAGTGCATCAAGCTGTGCGAAGAGCTACTCGGACGCGGCAGCGCTGTGACTCGTCCGCCGCGTCTGGCGCTGGAAGGCGAAACGCGCCAGCAGGTGGTGGCGATCGTGGAACAGGCGCTGGCGACTCGTCCTGCCCTGCCGGACGTTGGCCTCTGAGCACAGGAGTCAATATGAATGCATCTCAAACCACGGCGGGACGGCAGTTTATCGCCGGACGCCGCGTTGCCAGCGGCGAAGCGACGCTATTGAGCCTGCGGGCGGTGGATGGCGAGTCCACCGGCCATCGCTTTTATCCGGCTTCCCGCGCGGAGGCTGCCCAGGCCGCGGAGGCGGCGCAGCAGGCGTTTGCCGTTTATTCACAGACCGCGCCGCAGCAGCGGGCGCACTTTCTCTGCGCCATTGCCGATGAACTGGACGCGCTGGGGGAGGCGTTTTTTGCTATCGCCGAACAGGAGACCGCGCTGCCGCTGGCGCGGCTGCAGGGCGAGCGGGCGCGAACCAGCGGCCAGCTGCGGATGTTTGCTGGCGTGATCCTGCGCGGGGATACCTTCGCCGCCCGTATTGATACCGCCTTAGCCTACCGTCAGCCGCTGCCGCGCCCGGACCTGCGTCAATATCAGCAGGCGTTAGGGCCGGTGGCGGTGTTTGGCGCCAGCAACTTTCCGTTGGCCTTTTCCACCGCTGGCGGCGATACCGCCTCGGCGCTGGCGGCTGGCTGCCCGGTGGTGGTGAAGGCCCATGCGGGCCATATGGCCACCGCCGAGCTGACCGCTGATGCGATCGTCCGGGCGGTCGCGCGGTGTGGGTTACCCGGCGGCGTATTCAATATGATTTTCGGGACGGATATCGGCGCCGAATTAGTCCGCCATCCAGCGATTCAGGCCGTTGGCTTTACCGGCTCGCTGGCCGGCGGTAAGGCGCTATATCAGCTGGCGCAGCAGCGCCCACAGCCAATCCCGCTGTTTGCTGAAATGTCGGCGATTAACCCGCTGATTATTCTGCCGCAGGCGCTGCAGACGCGGGCCGAGGCGCTGGCGAACGAGCTGGTGGCGTCATTTACCCTCGGCGGCGGCCAGTTCTGTACCCGTCCGGGGCTGATTCTGGCGCTGCGCGGCGCCGGACTGGAACGCTTTAAGTCGGCGCTGTGCGCGGCGGTAGCGGGCTGCGCGCCGCAGGTGTTGCTCAATGCGCCGACCCTTCAGCACTACCGCCAGGGCGTGGCGGCGCTGGCGGCGCATCCGCGTATCGAGAGGCTGGCGAGCGGCCTCGCCGCCGGCGCCGGGGAGGCGCAAACCCAGCTGTGGCAGGCTCAGGTCGAGGATCTGCTGGCGCAGGATACGCTGCTGCAGACCGAAGTTTTCGGCCCGCTATCGTTGCTGGTGGAAGTGGACGACGCGGCCCAGCTGCAGGCGGTGGTGAAAGCGCTGCAAGGACAGCTCACCGCGACGCTGCACGCGGAAGCGGACGACGGCCCGCTGGCGGCGAGTCTGCTACCGCTGCTGTGTGAGAAGGCCGGACGGGTGCTGTTTAACGGTTATCCCACCGGCGTGGAAGTGTGCGATGCGATGGTCCACGGCGGCCCATGGCCGGCGACGACCGATGCGCGCGGGACGTCGGTCGGCAGCCGGGCGATTGAGCGTTTTCTGCGCCCGGTCTGCCTGCAGAATGCGCCGGCCGCCCTGTTACCGCCGGCGCTGCAGGATGCGAACCCTTTAAACCTGCTGCGCCTGGTCAACGGCCAGTGGACCCGGGAAGCGATTTCCTCCTCTCATTGACGCAAGGGCATCACCATGACCATTCACACTACGCATAACAGTCAAACCCGCGTTGCGGAGTCGGGTAAGTTTAAAAAACAGCTGACCCTGACCGACCTCACCTTTATCGGCCTGGGGGCGATCTTCGGCTCCGGATGGTTATTCGCCGCCAGCCATGTGGCATCCATTGCCGGTCCGGCCGGTATCGCGTCGTGGGTGATCGGCGGCTTTGCGGTGCTGCTGCTGGGGATTGTCTACTGCGAGCTGGGGGCGGCGCTGCCGCGCGCCGGCGGCATTATTCGTTACCCGGTCTTTTCCCACGGTGAGCTGATGGGTTATCTGCTGGGGTTCATCACCCTGATCGCCTTCTCCAGCCTGATCTCGATAGAAATTGTCGCCGCCCGGCAATATGCCGCGGCCTGGTTTCCGGCGCTGACCCAGCCGGGCTCCAGCTCGCCGACGCTGCTGGGGTGGGGGGTGCAGTTCCTGCTGCTCTGTTTCTTCTTCGCGCTGAACTACTACAGCGTCAAGACCTTCGCCCGCTCGAACAACTTCATCAGCGTGCTCAAGTTTCTGGTGCCGCTGCTGGTGGTGGTCACGCTGTTCGCCTTCTTTAAACCTGAGAACCTGCATGCTCAGGGCATTGCGCCGTTTGGTATGTCCGGGGTGGAAGCGGCGATCAGCGCCGGGGGAATTATCTTCGCCTATCTAGGACTGACGCCGATTATCTCGGTGGCCAGCGAAGTACAAAAGCCACAGCGGACTATCCCTATCGCGTTGATTTTATCAGTGGTGCTGTCGACGATTATCTACGTGCTGCTGCAGTTGGCGTTCCTTGGCAGTATTCCCACCGAGATGCTGAACGGCGGTTGGGCCGAAGTGAGCAAACAGTTCTCGCTGCCGTATCGCGATATCGCCATTACCCTCGGCATGGGCTGGCTGGCCTTTATGGTGATAAGCGATGCGATCATCTCCCCGAGCGGCACCGGCAATATCTATATGAACGCGACGCCGCGGGTGATCTACGGCTGGGCGAAGGCGGGTACTTTCTTTAAAGCCTTTACCCATATTGATAAAGCGTCCGGTATTCCGCGCCCGGCGCTGTGGCTGACCTTTGGGCTGTCGATTTTCTGGACGCTGCCGTTCCCCTCCTGGGAACAGCTGATAAGCGTGGTGTCGGCGGCCCTGGTGCTGAGCTACGCCATCGCCCCGGTGACCGCCGCCGGGCTGCGCCGCAACGCCCCGGATCTGCCGCGGCCGTTCCGCGTGCGCGCCTTCGGCATCATCGGCCCGGTGTCGTTTATGGTCTCGGCGCTGATCGTCTACTGGTCCGGCTGGAATACGCTCTCGTGGCTGCTGGGGCTGCAGATCGTGATGTTTGTGGTGTATGTGATGTGCAAAGGCAAGGTGCCGGAACATACCGTGAGCCTGGCGCAGCAGGTGAAGTCTTCGCTGTGGCTGATCGCTTTTTATGCGTTGATTATCCTCTTTTCCTGGCTGGGCAGCTTCGGCGGGCTTAATGTTATTGGTCACCCCTGGGATACGGTGCTGGTGGCGGCGATGTCGATGGGGATTTATTACTGGGGCGCGCGCAGCTGTCTGCCGCAGGCTAATTTTAGCGGAGATGAAGAAGAGTAAAGGAGAACAGTATGGGGTCGGTAACTCTATCGTTACCAGAAGCTTATGACCTGGCGCTGGCGGTGCTCAGCGCCAATGGATTCAGCGCCGACCACGCGGCGGCCATCGCCCGTAACGTGGCTGCCGGGGAGCGCGACGGCTGCGCTTCCCACGGCCTGTGGCGGCTGTTGGGCATTGTCGATACCTTGCGTAAAGGTAAGGTTTCGCCTGATGCCGAGCCGCAGATCCACGACCAGGCGCCGGCGATTGTGCGGGCGGATGCCGGGGGCGCCTTTTCGCTGCTGGCCTACGAACGCGCGCTGCCGCTGCTGCTGGAGAAAGCGCGGCACAGCGGTATTGCGGCGCTGGCGATTAACCGCTGCGTCCATTTTTCCGCGTTGTTTGCCGATATTGAGCCGTTGACTGAGGCAGGGCTGGTGGGGCTGGCCTGTACGCCAAGCCATGCCTGGGTCGCCCCGGCGGGCGGCACCCGTCCGCTGTTCGGCACCAACCCTATCGCCTTTGGCTGGCCGCGGCGGGAGGAGCCGCCGTTTATTGTTGATATGGCGACCAGCGCCGCGGCGCGCGGCGAGATCCAGCTGCATCAGCGCGCTGGCAAAGCGCTACCGGAAGGGTGGGGAATCGACAGCCAGGGGCAGCCGACTACTGATGCCACAGAGGTACTGAACGGCGCGATGTTAACCTTCGGCGGCCATAAGGGCTCGGCGCTGGCGGCAATGGTTGAGCTGCTGGCCGGGCCGCTTATCGGCGATATGACCAGCGCCGAATCGCTGGCGTGGGATAACGGCGCGGGCGGTTTACCCTACGGCGGAGAACTGATTCTGGCGCTGGATCCGCAGCGTTTTCTCGGCGCGCAGGCACAGGAGCAACTGGCGCGCGCCGAAACCCTGTTCAGAGGGATGCAGGAGCAAGGGGCACGGTTACCGGGAGAGCGGCGGTTCGCCTGTCGCCAGCAGAGTGAGCAGCAGGGGGTCGTCATCAGCCGTTCATTGCATGATGAGATTTGCGCCTTGCGCCAGGGCGGGTAAGGCGCGAATCGCCGTCCCCCGGGACATCCCCCGGCTTGCGCTACGCTTAGCCGGGCTACCGAACGTCGCGGGTTGTGTAGCCCGGGCAAGGCGCGAAGCGCCGCCACCCGGGATGCCTGTCAAAACAGCGTGTCGAGCTCGTCCAGCACGTTGTAGTCGTCATCGACCAGCAGCAACGTCTTCCACTTATCAAAGGTCAGACAGGGGTGCGAGGTGCCGAACAGCAGAATATCGCCGACCTGCACATCGCTGCCCGGCGCCAGGCGCAGCATACAGTGCTGATCCATGATGCCGATGCTGACGATCGACTCAGCGCGCAGCGCTAACTCCCTGCCGTGACGATAATGGGCGATCGGCTGCGGCAGCCCGGCGTCGAAGGCGCAGTCGCGCTTGCCGAAATTCACCACCGCGCGATCCGCCTCAGGCACCGATTGCACCATTGCCATCAGCTCCAGCGCTGAAGTGAGATCGCCGGCGAGATCGCAGGCAATCGGATCGCGGGCGATCAGCGCTTGTTGGGCGAGATCGTAGATCCCGCGATCGTGGGTGATATAACAGCCAGGGCGAATGACGATACGGCAGCGGCGCGGTTTTGCCGCCGCCAGCCAGATGTTGCACACCACGTCATACCAGACGGTGCCCGCGCCGGTGAGAATAAATTCGCCGTCAACCAGCGGCTCCATGCGGCAGGCTAGCGCTGCAGCCTGTTGTAATAGCGCTTCCACCTGCGGTTGCGGATCGTCGCCGTGCAGGACCCCTTCATACAATTCCAGACCGCGTAGCCGTAGCCCCGGCAGGTCGCTGACCCGCTGCGCCAATGCCAGCGCGTCATCCACGCTACGACAGCCGCAGCGTCCGCCCGGCACGCCAAGTTCAATCAGCACATCCAGCGTTTGTCCCTGGGCGGCGAAGAACGCGGAGAGGGCGCGCACGTTGGCCTCGCTATCGACACAGCAGATAAAATCCACTGCCCGGTAGTGGGCTTTTAGCTGCGCGACCACCTGCATATTGGCCTTACCGACCAGCTGATTGACCATCAGGACGCGCTGGATGCCGCTGGCCATCGCCGCGCTGGCCTGCCAGGCGCTGCCCACGCCGATCCCCCACGCTCCCGCTCGCTGCTGCGCCTGAAATATCCATGGCGTCATTGTCGTTTTACCATGCGGCGCCAGCGATACGCCGCGGGCATCGGCGTAGCGCTGCATCCATGAAATATTATTTTCCAGCGCCGACTTTTTTAGCAGCGCGGCAGGCAGACAGCCCTCTTCCGCCAGCAGATTAGCCGGCGCGGACATGAGGGCGGATTTGTGCGGAATGAGCGGTGCTGAATGGTATTTCATAACACTATCCTTTCAGGGTTTATAATCGGTTAGTTGCTGGGTATCAGTTATAACTCTTTGATAATAATGATTTTAATTAATAACTTTTGTTTATTTTGAATAAAAGTATCACAAAATGATCTGGTTTTTGCGTAGTTTTCCACTGTTTTTTGCACTTGTAAATGGTTAACTTGTCGGTATGTCGAAAGGGAGTAATTGCTATGAAAGTTGACTGGCTTTTCAAAAACGTCACGGTGATCGACGGGAGCGGCGGGCCGCAATACCGTGCCGATGTGGCGGTGAAGGGCGACCGAATAATGGCTATCGCCCCGGCGCTGGATGTCGCGGCGGAGCAGGTGATTGATGGCCAGGGGCGGGTACTGGCGCCTGGCTTTATCGATGTTCACACCCATGACGATATCAACGTCATCCGCATGCCGGAGTATCTGCCTAAGCTCAGCCAGGGGGTGACAACCGTGATCGTCGGCAACTGTGGGATCAGCGCGGCAACCGCCACCATGCGCGGCGAGGTGCCAGACCCGATGAATCTTCTCGGCGAACGACAGCACTTTATCTATCCCACCGTCGAAGCCTATGCCCATGCGGTAGAGGCCGCGCGACCCTCGCTTAACGTCGGGACGCTGATTGGGCACACCGCGCTGCGCAATAACCATATGGATGACCTGTTCCGCCCGGCGAGCGAGACGGAAATCGCCGGCATGCGCATACAGTTGCGCGATGCGCTGCGGCAGGGCGCTTTAGGACTGAGCACGGGACTTGCCTACGCCAGCGCCTTCCAGTCGACCACCGAAGAAGTGATGGCGCTCTCTGAGGAGTTGACGGCAGAGGGGGGAATTTACACCACCCACCTGCGTTCGGAGTTCGAGCCGATTCTGGAGGCGCTCGACGAGGCGTTCCGTATTGGTCGCCACGGCAACGTGCCGGTGGTGGTCTCGCACCATAAGTGCGCCGGCGCGAAAAACTGGGGTCGCACGAAGGAGACGCTGGCTTTCTTCGATGAGATGCGCCAGCGCCAGGAGATCGCCTGTGACTGTTACCCCTATTCCGCCAGCTCGTCGACGCTGGATATGAAGCAGGTCACCGATGAGTTCGATATCGTCATCACCTGGTCGGAAGCACAGCCCGAGCAGGCCGGAAAAACGCTGCAGCAGATCGCCGATGAATGGCAGGTGAGCCTGCACGACGCCGCGGCGCGGCTGATGCCGGCAGGCGCTATTTATTACAACATGGACGAGCAGGACGTACGGCGGGTGCTGGGTTATCCGGTGACCATGATTGGCTCCGACGGGCTGCCGAACGACCCGATGCCGCATCCGCGGCTGTGGGGCGCGTTTCCGCGGGTCCTGGGCCACTACTGCCGCGATGAACGCCTGTTTCCGCTGACTACCGCGATCCACAAAATGACCGGGCTGTCGTCGGCGCGCTTCCAGCTGGCGGATCGTGGGCTGGTAAAAGTGGGCTACTACGCCGACCTGGTGCTGTTTGACCCGCTGACGGTGCGCGATGTCGCCAGTTTCTCCGACCCGAAACGTCCGGCGGACGGTATTGAGGCGGTGATGGTTAACGGCGTGATGAGCTACGGCAGCGACAAAAAGATTATCGGGCGCGCGGGGCGTTTCCTGCGCCGCCGAATGAACTGAGGAGTGAAAAATGAGTATTAAACGTTATGGCGTAGAGGGCGGTACCGGTACCGGCGGGCAGCACCTGCCGTTCGCGCGGGCGGTGGAAGCGGGAGGCTGGCTGTACGTGTCCGGCCAGACGCCGATGAAGGACGGGGAAGTGGTGGAAGGCGGGATTGTCGACCAGTCGCGTCTGGCGATTCAGAACTGCGTAGATATCATGACCGAAGCGGGCTACACCCTGGCCGACGTGGTGCATGTTAAAGTGATCCTCACCGATGCGCGCTATTTTCAGTCTTTCAATAAAGTCTTCCGCGAGTTCTTTGGCGACAACCCGCCTGCCCGCATCTGCTGCGTAGCGGACCTGGTGGTGGATTGTAAAGTCGAAGTGGATGTGACCTGTTATAACGCTTCTCGCGCATAAAAAGTTAGTAACCAGAAATATAAATAGTCATTTTGAGCGCTGAAATAATTCAGCGCTTCGTAGCCTTTTACCTTTACAAAATTAACTGGCAGGATGTGAATTATGAATAGTCATGTCTTTTTAGTCGGCTTTATTATTTACGCGTTGGCCATGATTTGGCTTGGCTGGTACGTGTCCCGTCATCAAAAAAGCGGTGAGGATTTTTTACTCGGCGGCCGTTCTTTGCCGCTGTTCCTGACGCTGGGCTCTACCGTGGCGACCATGGTGGGAACCGGTTCAAGCATGGGCGCTGTCGGCTTCGGCTACAGCAATGGATGGGCCGGGATGCTCTACGGCGTGGGCGGCGCCATTGGTATTTTACTGGTGGCCTGGCTGTTTGCGCCAGTGCGCAAGCTGCGCTTTATGACCATGAGCGAAGAGCTTTCTTATTACACAGGGGGCAGCCATTTAATTAAAAACCTCGTCGGGATAATGATATTTATTGCCTCAATTGGCTGGCTGGGGGCGCATATTCTTGGCGGGAGTATGTATTTAGCCTGGGCGACAGGAATTAATCTGACGGTGGCAAAAATTATTATTGCCATGGCGTTTGCGATTTACGTCATTATCGGCGGTTATTCTGCTGTGGTGTGGACAGACACCATTCAGGCATTAATTCTGTTTTTCGGTTTTATCCTGATGGCGATTCTGGCGGTGGTTCACGTCGGGGGATGGGATGCCATCGTTCAGGCAATGGATCCCAAGGCGATGAGCCTGTTTGCGGTCGATAAGTTGGGGACCATTCCGGCGCTATCGCTGGCGATGGTCATCGGCGTCGGCGTGCTGGCGACCCCTTCCTATCGCCAGCGTATTTACTCGGGAAAAGACGTCTCTTCGGTGCGGCGCTCGTTTGTCTATACCGGCGTGCTGTATCTGTTTTTCTCGGTGCTGCCGGCGATCATCGGCATGGCGGCCTGGACGATGAACCCCAATCTTGAGAACAGTAACTACGCCTTCCTGTTCGCCACCAGCTTCTTACCGGCGATCCTCGGGCTGGTGGTCCTGATTGCCGGACTTTCCGCCACCATGTCTTCGGCCAGCTCCGATGCGATAGCCGCCGTGGCCATCATGATGCGGGATGTCTATACCCTCGTTACCGGAAAAATGCCGCCGGCGCATAAGGCGATAACGCTCTCTCGCTGGATGCTGGCGTTCGTCATCGGCCTGGCGATGATCTTCGCCCTGACTTCGAACGATATCATCAGCTATATCACCAAAATGATCTCCATGCTGATGTCCGGGCTCTTCGTCTGTTCCATTCTCGGCCGCTTCTGGCTGCGCTTTAACTGGCAGGGGGCGCTCACCGCGCTGCTGAGCGGCATGCTGGTGTCTATTGTGGTTCTGGTTAAGGCCGACTGGCTGGCTTACTGGGGCAATCCGTGCATTCCGTCGGTCGTTGGCAGCTTTGTTTCCGCTATTTTTGTCACCGTCATGACGCCAGCCAGCAAAATCAGCCGTCAGCAGGCGCTGGAAATGATTACCCAGGAGCGGGAAGGGGAGGCGATCCCGGCGAAGACGGCGGTGCAGGTCTCAGGAGAAGCACAATGAAGGATTATATTGCCGTCGACTGGGGCTCTACCCAGCTGCGCGGCTGGCTGATTCGCAACGGCCAGTGCGTCGAAACGAAGCAGCTGCCGCTGGGTATTACCCGCCTGAACGGACGATCGCCTGCCGATGTATTCGCGGAGCATTTGGCCCCCTGGCGCGGCGCACAGGCGCTGCCGGTGCTGATGGCCGGGATGATCGGCTGCGACGCGGGCTGGCAGGCGGTGCCGTATCTGGACTGTCCGGCGGCGATCGACGCGCCTGGGCGGCAGCTATGCGCCGTTGCTGAAGGCGTGTGGATTATTCCCGGCCTCAAGATTGAACAGGACGGGGATTTCAACGTGATGCGCGGCGAAGAGACGCAGCTGCTGGGGGCCTGCCAGCTGGCGCCAGCGGAGTGTTACGTGCTGCCGGGCACCCACTGCAAATGGGTCCAGGTGGCGGGCGGCGCGGTGCGTCATTTTACCACGGCGATGACCGGCGAACTGCATCATCTGCTGATGACGCAATCGCTGATCGGCAAAGGGCTGCCTGCCCAGCAGCCGGACGAGGCGGCGTTTGAACGGGGGCTGGAAAAAGGGCTGGCGCAGCCGTCGCTGATTAGCGAACTGTTTGTCGCCAGGGCCGCCCGGGTGCTGGGCGGTCTGGCGGCGAGCTCGGTCAGCGATTATCTCTCCGGGCTGCTGATTGGCGCGGAGGTGGCGACCCTGAGGCAGCGTTTCCGTACTTCTGCCGTCACGCTGGTTGGCGACCCGGCGCTGAATGCCCGCTACGGTCGGGCGATGAAGGCGCGCGGAATGACGGTTAACAGCTGCAGTGGCGATGAGGCATTGCTGGCTGGCATGGCGAGGATAATGCATGAACAAGATTAAGCTGGTGGCGATTTTACGCGGCATTCAACCCGCTGAGGCGGCAGATCATATTGAGACGCTAATCAATGCAGGCTTTCGCTATATCGAAATCCCGCTCAATTCGCCAGACTGGCAGCAGAGTATTCCGCAGATGGTTGCGCGGTTTGGCGAGCAGGCGATGATAGGCGCGGGAACGGTACTGCGCGTGGAACAGGTCGATTTTCTCGCTGAGGCCGGGGCGAAGCTTATCGTGACGCCGAATACCCAGCCTGCGGTGATCCGTCAGGCAGTGGCGCACGGAATGCAGGTTTGTGCCGGATGCGCCACCGCGACTGAGGCGTTTAACGCGCTGGATGCCGGGGCGCAGTGGCTGAAGATATTTCCGTCTTCTGCTTTCGGTCCGGACTACATTCGGGCGCTGAAAGCGGTGCTGCCGTCGGAGGTGCCAGTGCTGGCGGTGGGCGGCGTGACGCCGGAGAATCTGGCAACCTGGATGCGGGCTGGGTGCGCCGGAGCCGGTCTGGGCAGCGATCTGTATCGCGCCGGACAGGCCGTGGAACGTACCCGCCTGCAGGCGGAGAGGTTTATCGCCGCTGCTGGTGGCTAGTCGCCAAGAGGCTGGCGATCGACGCCGCCGCGGTGGCTGTCGAGGGCCAGCTTAATACGACGTAATTTGCCTTTTGCCTGAGTTTTGTTGGCCATCGCCAGTTCGGTGGCCAGCACATCGACCATCGCCAGCATCGCATAACGCGAAGTGCTGGGCTTGAAGATATAGTCGTTTTCCCGCACCAGCAGCGGCAGCACCAGATCCGCCTGCTCAGCCAGCGGCGTCCCGGCGGGGGTAATCGCAATGACCTTCGCGCCGTACTGGCTGGCAATCGCCGCGCTCTCGATGATCTCCGGGGTATAGCCGCCCAGAGACAGCACAATCACCACATCCTGCGGCGTCACCGCCGAGCTCATCATGCGTACCAGCAGACCGTCGCTCTGACTGACGACCGGAAGTCCAAGACGAAACAGGCGATATTGAATCTCCTGAGCGCAGATGGTTGACCCGCCGCCCATTCCAAGGGCGAGGATCTGCCGCGCTGCACTCAACCAGCTCACCGCACGCTTCAACGCCTCGATATCCAGCGCCCGGCGATTGGTCTCCAGCACGCTGATGATTGACTCATAGATCCCCTGTACGCCTTCGAGGTCCGGAACATCGAGGATAAACCGCTGGCCGACCGCAAGGGATTGCGCAAGCTTCATCTTCAGCTCACGGACGTCTTTACAGCCGAGCGCCCGGGCAAAACGGGTGACCGACGCCTGGCTGGTCTGAGTCAGACGCGCTATCTCGGCGATGGGTAGCTCCGCCGCCGCCGCGACATCATCGAGAATAAACTGCGCGATGCGCTTTTCGGTCGCCGTGAGCTCCACAAAGCGATCGGTAATACAGGAAATAATATCGATTGACCAGGACATACGGGTAGCAACAGGTAAGTTTTGATTGGTACTTTGTACCATATATCGCCGCTAAATTCAGCGCTGGCGTCTACAACGCCAGGCGCATGGCGCAGCGCGTCTCCGGCGGCAGGCCGTGCCGGGTCTCCTGTTCTCTTTTCGCCGCCAGCCCGGCGGGCAGGGTCAGCTCATCGAGTATGGCGAATCCCAGGCGGGTATAAAACGGCGCATTCCACGGCACTTCGCGGAAGGTGGTGAGGGTCACCGCCGGGTAAGCCATTTGCCGGGCGCGCTCGATAACCTGCTCCAGCAGCATCCGCCCGATGCCCTGATGCTGCCAGGCCTGGTGGACGGCGATTTCGGCGATAAATAAGGCATCGTCGAGCGGTTCGGTAAGAATAAAACCAACCGGCTGCCAGGCGGCCACCGCCAGCAGACTATGTTCCGTTTCCAGATAATCATGATGGCGCGCAACGCTAATCACCTCGCTGTCCGCCAGCCAGGCGAGAGCGGGGATCTGACGAAATGCCTGAGCGGCGGAACGTTCAATGGCCGGCAGAAGGGCGATATCACTCTCCTCGGTCAGGCGTAATCCGGCGCCGGCAGTTATAGTGTTAGTTTTCATCACCTGAGCATAGCAGCCTTCGGGAGAAAAATATGGAGCTGACCGCCGTTCCCGCCACGCAGTTCAGCAGCGTGCAGTTAACGGATATTCTTAACGCCTGTTTTGAAGCCTATCTGGTACCGGTGACCCAGTCGGTGGAGGGATTTGTTCAGCGCTTTAGCGCCGAGGGGATGAGCCTGATCGATTCCCGCGTCTGGCTGGCCGGAGATGAACCGGCGGCGATCGCGATCGTCGCGCGTCGGGGGAATATGGCTCGCCTGGCGGCCTTTGCCCTGCGCCCGGCCTGGCGCGGCAAAGGTCTTGGGCGGAAATTGATGCAGGAGCTGCTGACGTTTCTGCAGCAGCAGGAGATCGAGACGGTTTCCCTGGAGGTGATCCGCGATAACCACGCGGCCGTCGCGCTGTATCAGTCGTTAGGCTTTACGCGGCGCTATGGGCTCTGCGGCTACCTGAGCGCAGAGCCTCTGGCTGCGGCGCCTGGCGTGTTACAGCCTTATCCGATCCTGGCACTGCTTCGACGCGCCGTTGAGGAGAGTAACAGTCAGCTCCCCTGGCTGATGGATCCGCTTACCTTCGCCACCCTGCCATGCCGCGTCGTGACCCTGGAACAGCGCGCCTTCGCGGTACTGAGCACCTCGGGCTCACGGCCTGTACTGCAGTTTTTATGGGTGGAACCCGCCGCCCGTCGCCAGGGGCTGGCGCAAGCGCTGCTGATGGCGCTGGCGCAGCAGTTCCCGGGGATCGGCACGTCGGTGACGGTCCCGGAAACCTTTACGCCGCTGTTTGCCGCGGCGGGGTATGCGCCGCTATCGCTGCAGCAGTATGAAATGACGATGGAGTGTGCGGCAGCGAAGTCCGCTTAGGCGGGAGTGTGCGCTGGGCCGCAAAAAACAGCACGGGGCGTCGATAAGCCTCTCTTTTGCCGCATCATATCTCTTCGTAATGGCGACGAGGGGGATGTAATGCGTAAAACGGAACTGTTGGCTTTTTTGCAAAATCAGACCGATTTTTTCGATCCGGATAACCTGAGCGACGTTTTTACCGCCAGCTGGCTGGCTCAGCGTTTCGCGATGCAAAGAAATACCGCCAGCCACTATCTCAATCAGCTGGTCGCCCAGGACGTGCTGGTGAAGATCAACACCCGGCCGGTCTATTTTCTGCATAAAAAAGCCTTCTGCCAGCAGTTCTTCCCCCTTTCCCGCAGCGAGTACGCCAGCATGGCGGAGCTGCTCGCGGAGAGTGACCGCCAGCCGGAACAGGCGGACCATTTTTCGTTGCTGACCGGGCATGACGGCAGCCTGCGTAAACCGATTGAGCAGATGAAAACCGCGCTGTTTTATCCCAACGGCGGCCTGCCGCTACTGATCGTCGGCGACAGCGGAACCGGCAAAAGCTATATGGCGGAGCTGATGCACGAGTTCGCGATCGCCCAGGGCCTGCTGGCGCCCGATGCGCCCTTTGTCAGCTTCAACTGCGCGCAATATGCCAGTAACCCGGAGCTGCTGGCCGCCAACCTGTTTGGCTATGTCAAAGGCGCGTTTACCGGCGCGCAGAGCGATAAAGCCGGGGCGTTCGAGGCGGCAAACGGCGGGATGCTGTTTCTCGACGAGGTCCATCGACTGGATGCTCAGGGGCAGGAGAAGCTCTTCACCTGGCTGGACCGCAAGGAGATCTACCGGGTGGGAGAGACCGCCCATGGCCTGCCGATTTCCCTGCGGCTGGTGTTTGCCACCACCGAAGATATTCACAGCACGTTTCTGACCACCTTTCTTCGTCGTATTCCGATCCTGGTCAGCTTGCCCGATCTTCAACACCGCAGCCGCGAGGAGAAGGAGGCGCTAACGCTGCAGTTTTTCTGGCAGGAGGCGCGGACGCTTGCCGCCAGGCTGCAGCTCACGCCGCGGCTTTTGCAGGTTCTGACGCAGTACGTTTATCGAGGCAACGTCGGCGAGCTGAAGAATGTGGTGAAGTACGCCGTTGCATCGGCCTGGGCCAGGTCTCCGGGCAGCGAGATGCTGACCGTGACGCTGCACGATCTGCCGGAAAATATCATGGCGGCGACGCCGGCGCTCAGTGAAGCCATGGGCCAGAAGGAGCCGCTGCTTATCGAGCCGCAGACCAGCCTGGTCTGGCTGCTGCGGGCGCGCGATCCGGTTCAGGGGCTGATCCATGACGTTCAGTGTCGGATTCTGGCGCTGTATGAAGCAGTGCTAAATAAAAAAACGGTCTGGGAAGAGGCGCAAAGAAGCATGGGGGAGGAGATTGAAACCCTCTTCGATCGGCTGATCTTTGATAACCAGGATGCCAGTAGCTCGCAGATGTTGCTGCTGATCGCCCATCAGGTGCGGGAGGAGTATTATCGCCTGGAAAAACGCTTCAATATCCAGTTTAACGGCAACTGTCTCTACGCCCTGAGCCACTACCTGATCCATCGCTCCCGTCAGGCGGCGTCCACGATGAGCAATGAGAAAATCCGTCTGCTGGCGGATTTTCTGGCAAACAAATTCCCGCTGCTGTATCGCTTTTGCGAAGCGATCCTCGACGCGCTGGCGCTGAAGCTGGATATTGAGCCCCGGCGTATTGACCTGCTGTTGCTGGTGCTGTGGTTCCAGAAAAACGGCGCTATCAGCCAGCAGCAGGTGACCCGCGCGATTATTCTCGCTCACGGTTACGCCACCGCCAGCAGTATCGCCAGCGTGGCGAACCGCTTGCTGAAAAGCCCGCTGTTTGAGTCATTCGACATGCCGCTCGACGTGACGCCGGAGGCTATCGCTAATCAGGTGATGGCGTATATTGAGCGCCACGCGCTGGCGTCAGGGCTGATCATTCTGGTCGATATGGGATCGCTGAACGCTATTCACAGCCATTTTAATCGTCGCCTGAATACGCCGGTGGCGATTATTAACAATGTCTCCACCGGCATGGCGATGTACGTCGGGGAGCGGATTTTACACGGCGATATGCTGGAAGATATCGTCCGCGAGATCGGCGACGATCTGGCGGTTGAGCACCAGCTCTATTACCCGCAGACCGATAAACCGCGGGCGATTTTGACCACCTGCGCCACCGGCCTGGGCGCTGCGGCGAACCTGTCGGCGCTGTTAAAAGCCAGCATCCCTGAAGCGCTCGGCGTTGATATTGTGGCCTGCGATGTGGAGACCCTGGCCGACCCCGCGCGGCGGGAGCCGATGCTCAGCCGCTACGACGTGCTGGCGATCGTCGGCACCCTCGATCCGCATCTTGCCGATCTCCCGTGGATCTCGCTGGATTCGCTGATCTCGGGGGAGGGAAGTCGCCCGCTAATGCGTATCTTCGGCGAACTGGCGACAGCGGAGCAGGTCAGCGAGATCAACAACCTGATCCTGAAAAACTTCTCGCTGCGGCGGGTGATCGAGTCGGTGACGATCCTCGATACCGCGAAGGTGATCAACCAGGTTGAGCAGTTTTTGCTGCGCTATGAGCATTTGGCCGGGTACGAGGTGCCCAACGAACGTAAGGTGGCGCTGTATGTGCATATCAGCTGTCTGATAGAGCGGTTAATTCGCCACGCTTCCCCAACCCATTATGCGGGAAGGCAGTGTCCGGAGCGCGAGCTGGCGACGCTGCGCGAGGCCTTTAGTGTCATAGAGAGCGGATATAGTGTCAAAATCCCCGCCGTAGAACTGTACTACATTCACGATATTCTGACGCGGGAAACGGAATTTATTCAGGAAGATCAAGAGTTTTAACGCTTCTCTCCCTTTTGTCCTTACGTTAGCCGACGCGCCACTGTTTCTGGCACGTCGGTTGCAATTAAGAAAGCAGTGGAATGCGCTTTCGAGGTAAGGATGAAACGACACTATATTTTTGCCAGCCACGGCACCTTTGCTAACGGTTTGTTGAACTCTGTGGAGCTGATCCTCGGTAAACAGCCGGATATTCATACTCTGTGCGCCTATGTGGAAGAGGAGGTCGATCTGACGCAGCAGGTGGAGGCGCTGCTGGCGCGTTTCCCGGCGCAGGATGAGCTGATTGTGATTACGGATATTTTCGCCGGTAGCGTGAATAATGAGTTTGTGCGTTTTTTATCGCGCCCGCACTTCCATTTATTGTCCGGGTTAAATCTACCATTAATTATTGATCTGCTTATTTCTGCAGCGGAAGAGAATACCGAAAAATTAATTTCTGAAGCATTAATCAACGCCAAAGAGAGCATTCAGTACTGCAATCAGACTATTGCCGGGGCGATAACTATGGATAAAGACTTCTGAAATGAGGATGCATAATGATTACGTTATTAAGGGTTGACCATCGATTACTTCACGGCCAGGTAGCCTTTTCCTGGACCCAATATGTCGGCGCCGATTGTATTTTAATCGCCAACGACAGTGTCCCTGAGGATGAACTGCGGAAAACCACCATTAAGCTTGCTAAACCACCCTCGGTGAAGCTGGTGATTAAAAATATAAATGATTCTATTGAGGC
Organism: Klebsiella sp. 2019SCSN059; assembly: GCF_021739525.1. Taxonomy (NCBI): domain Bacteria; kingdom Pseudomonadati; phylum Pseudomonadota; class Gammaproteobacteria; order Enterobacterales; family Enterobacteriaceae; genus Klebsiella; species Klebsiella sp. 2019SCSN059. The sequence continues at coordinate 67,054 of NZ_JAKKOM010000023.1, forward strand.
GATAAAAAGCGGGGTTACCGATAAATATAATTTATTTATTGTTGTGGAATCGGTCAATGACGCCTGGCGTATTGCCAGCGCCGTTGAGGACATAAAAAGTATTAATCTCGGCGGGATTAAAGCCAAAGAGGGCAGTAAAAATATCTCTAAGGCGATTAATTTATTGCCGGAGGAAATAGAGCAGTTGCAACAACTGGTGGGCAAAGGCGTCGAGGTGGAGATTCGCCAGGTCCCGAACGATCGCAAACAGCTTTTTACGGAATGCGTGTGATTCCGGAGGACAGATTATGGTAGAGGCTCTCTTACTGGGTCTGGTGGCGTTTATCGCGCAATCGGAATATGCCTTAGGGACGTCGCTGATTTCCCGGCCTATCGTCACCGGGCTACTGACCGGTCTGGTGCTGGGGGATGTGCAGACCGGCGTCATTATGGGTGCGACGCTGGAGCTGGCGTTTATCGGTTCGTTCTCCGTTGGCGCCTCGATCCCGCCCGACGTGGTGACCGGCGGTATTCTCGGCGTGGCGTTCGCCATCACCTCCGGCGCGGGCACGGAAACGGCGCTGTTGCTCGGCCTGCCTATCGCCACCCTGACCCTGATCCTGAAAAACGTTTATCTGGGGATGTTTATTCCGCTGCTCAGCCAGAAAGCGGACGGCTATGCGGAACGGGCGGATACGCGCGGCATTGAGCGGATGCATCTGATTGCCGGATTCGGCCTGTCGCTGATGCTTGCCACGGTGGTGACCGTCTCATTCCTGGTGGGCAGCAACGCGGTGAAATCCCTGCTCGATACGATCCCGGAATTTATTAAACACGGACTCAGCGTGGCCACCGGGATCATTCCGGCTCTCGGCTTCGCGATGCTCGCCAGGTTGCTGATTAACAAGAAGGTGGCGCCGTACTTTTTCCTCGGCTTTGTACTGATGGCCTATTTGAAAATCCCGGTGACCGGTATCGCCATTCTCGGCGCCATCGTGGCGGTGGTGATGGTTAATGTCACCGCATTGAGCGCACCTCGTACCACGACAGAACAAGGAGTCAGCGATGACGACGAAGATGATTTCTGAAGAGACCCTGCAGCCGCAGGAGCAGGAAGAAGCGCGAATTACGCCGCGTGATTTACGCCGGGTGTTCTGGCGCTCCTTCCAGATGGAGTTCTCGTGGAACTATGAGCGACAGATGAATCTCGCCTTTGTTTACGCGCTGATCCCGGTGCTGAAGAAGCTCTATCCGCGCAAAGAGGAGCTGGCCGGGGCGCTGAAACGCCATCTGGTGTTCTTCAATACCACGCCGCATATCGTCACCCTGCTGCTGGGGATCACGACGGCGATGGAGGAGAAAAACAGCCAGCAGAAAAATATGGATGCCACCGCGATTGATAACGTCAAAGCCTCGCTGATGGGCCCGCTGGCCGGGCTGGGAGACTCCTTCTTCTGGGGAACGCTGCGCCTGATCGCCACCGGCATCGGCACCAGCCTGGCGCTAAAGGGCAATATTCTCGGGCCGATCCTGTTTCTGCTGGTGTTTAACGTGCCGCACATTCTGGTGCGCTGGTGCTTTACCCGCTGGGGCTACGTGCTGGGCACTGGGGTGCTGCAGCGGATCCAGAAGAGCGGAATGATGGAGAGCCTGACCTACGGGGCGTCGATTATCGGCCTGATGGTGGTCGGGGCGATGACCGCCTCAATGATCGATATCACCATCCCTGTCTCCTTCGGGGCCGGGGAGGCCAAAACTCAGGTGCAGGACATCATCAACGACATTCTGCCCTGCATGCTGCCGCTGGTGAGTTTCGGCATCGTCTACTGGCTGCTGGGGCGGAAGGTTAAACCGCTCTCTATTATCGGCGGAATGGCGCTGGTGGGCATTCTGGGTTCGTGGATCGGATTGTTTTAACGGGAGTGAGCTATGCGACCAACAATGATGACCTATATCAGCGAAGAGCCGGCCTGTCTGGCGCAGATCCTGCGCGACTACCGGCACAAGCTGGCGGCGATTGAGACCTTCGCCCGCCAGCAGCCGGTGCGGCGTATTTTGCTGCTGGCGACCGGATCGTCGCTGAATGCCGCGCTTTGCGCGCGCTATTTCTTTGAACAACGTTTTGGCGTGCTGGTGGACATAAAAGAGCCGTACAACTTTACCCATTACGAAACTATCGACCCGCATACCGATCTGGTGGTGGCGATTTCCCAGAGCGGAAAAAGCGCGTCGACGCTGGAGGCGATGCGTAAGGTACAGGCCTCAGGACTGCCGGTATTTGCTCTGACCTCCGACCCGCAAAGCCCGACCGGGCGGGCCTGCGATGGCGTTCTGGATATCAATACCGGGATCGAGAGCGTAGGGTTTGTCACCCGCGGCTTTAGCGCGACAGTGCTCAATCTGCTGCTGATAGCGCTGATGATTGCTCGCAGCCAGGGGAAGGCCAGTGAAGCCGAGGAGCAGCACTATCTTGCCGAATTCCAGCGACTGGCGGCGGCGATCCCGGAGGTCATCGCCCGCACTTCGCGCTTTATCGACCAGCATAGCGAAACGCTGCGGCGCGGCGAGCGCTTTGTCGCCACCGGCTATGGCGCGCTGGTTGGCGTGGCGAAAGAGTTCGAAACCAAATTTACTGAGACGGTGCGGGTACCTTCCAGCGGCTTTGAGCTGGAAGCCTATATGCACGGCCCCTATCTGGAAGCCAATGCCCGCCATGTGATGCTGTTTATGGAAGACTCGCCGGACGCGCGAACCCGGGCGCTGCGCGACTATATGGCGCCGTCCATTGCCCGCGCCTTTACCCTGACGCTGGGGGACGAAGAGGATGAACAAACGCTGGCGCTTAACTGCCCGTGCGAGCATCACCTGGCGCCGCTGCTGCTGATTGTCCCAGTGCAGATGCTCGCCTGGCATACCGCCGGGCTAAAAGGCATCGATCTGGCGATACGTATTTTCGACGATTTTGACCGCGTATTAAAAAGTAAAATCTGATTATTCAGGAGAAAACTATGTTGGGTTTTAATCAGGACGAGTACCTGACCAGTGCTCGCGAGATCATCGCTGCGCGTAAACAGGCTGAAACCGTGGCCGACGCTATTTATGACAGCGGCTGCAGCGCGTTATTTTTCGCCTCGGTAGGCGGTTCTTTAGCTCCGATGATGGCAATTAATGAGTTTGCCAAAGAATTAACCAGCGTGCCGGTTTATCTTGAGCAGGCGGCGGAATTAATTCATCGCGGGCATAAAAAATTAAATAAAGATGCAGTGGTGGTGACGTTATCCAAATCCGGCGATACCAAAGAGTCGGTGGCCATTGCCGAATGGTGCAAGGCGCAGGGGATACGCGTGGTAGCCATTACCCGTCATGCCGATTCGCCATTGGCTGCCGCCGCCAGCTGGCATATTCCGATGTGCCACAAAAATGGCGTGGAATATGAATATATGCTGCTGTACTGGTTATTCTTCCGCATTATTTATCGTCACGGCGAGTTTGCGGATTATGCGCGTTTTGCCAGCCAGCTCGAGTTGCTGCCTGAAAATCTTCTGCAGGCCAAACGCCAGTTCGATCCGCAGGCGGATAAAATTGCCGCTCAGTATCACGGCTGCGACTATATGATGTGGATTGGCGGCGCAGAAATGTGGGGTGAGGTCTACCTGTTCTCGATGTGTATTCTCGAAGAGATGCAGTGGAAGCGGACCAAGTCGGTAAGCTCGGCTGAATTTTTTCACGGCACTCTGGAGCTGCTGGAAAAAGAGGTCCCGCTGTTTCTGGTGAAGGGCGAGGGGAAATGCCGGGCGCTGGACGAGCGCGTCGAACGCTTTGCCGAAAAGATAACTGACCATCTGGTGGTGATCGACCCGCGCGACTATCCGCTGAACGGCATTGATGATGCGTTCCGCTGGATTATGGCGCCGTGCGTGGTGTCCACTCTGCTGGTGGACCGGCTGGCGGCCCACTTTGAGCACCATACCGGCCACGACCTGAATATCCGCCGTTATTACCGGCAGTTTGATTACTAAATCTTGCCTATGGCGGCCAGTCAGACTGGCCGCTCCGCTATTCTCCGAGGCGCTTCCCAGAAAATCATCGTTAAAACCAACCGGTTAAAAACCGGTGGTAGAGTCCGGCTTTCCTTCTCTTTCAGGCAAGCGGATGGCCATGAAAAAACGAATAACCGCCACGCCGCATGATGCGGTGTTTAAACGATTTCTTCGCCACCCGGAGACGGCGAATGATTTTCTCATGCTCTATCTTCCCGAAGCGATCCGCCAGCGGTGCGATTTCGCTACTCTGAGGCTGCAATCGGCGAGCTTTATCGATGAGGATCTACGCGCCTGGTATTCGGACGTGCTGTGGTCGGTGCAAACCACCGGCGGGGCGGGATATATTTACGTGGTGATAGAGCATCAGAGCTCGCCGGATAATCATATGGCTTTTCGTCTAATGCGCTATGCGATTGCCGCGATGCAGCGACACCTCGACGCCGGGCACAAAACGCTGCCGCTGGTGGTGCCGATGCTTTTTTATCATGGCGCAACCAGTCCGTATCCTTTTTCCCTCAACTGGCTGGATGAATTTGCCGACCCGCAGCTGGCGAAGAGGCTGTACGGCAGTCAGTTTCCATTGATCGACGTCACGGTCATGCCGGACGATGAAATCGTACAGCATCGGCGGGTCGCCCTGCTGGAGCTGATGCAAAAGCATATTCGCCAGCGCGATCTCAGCGGCATAACGGAGTCGTTGGCGGCCGTGGTGATGCTGGGATACACTAACCCCCGGCAGTTGAGAATGCTGTTTCACTATATGCTGCAGTACGGTAACACGGCCGAGCCGGGCGTGTTTCTCCGCCGGCTGGCCTGCCGTCTGCCACAGTATGAGGAGACATTGATGTCTATCGCGCAAAAGCTTAAGCAGGAAGGTCGACAGGAAGGTCGGCATGAGGGCCGACAGGAGGGGCGCCTGGAAGGGCGCCTTGAGGGCTTACAGGAAGGGAGCCGGCGTGAGGCGCTGCGCATTGCCGGCAGCATGTTACAGAATGGCCTCGACAAAGAGACGGTACAGAAAATTACCGGACTGTCGGCTGACGACCTCAAGCCGCTGTATTGTTAACATCCTGCCATGGAAACCGTTGCCCGGCGCCAATATCCGCCGGGCAAGGTGGCTTTAACCTTCGCTTTTCACCACTTTGATCTCCACCATACCGATCCCCAGCTGACGCGGGGAGTGGCCGAGGATATTGCCCTCGTTGGTGGACTGCGGGTCCGGCGGAGTGATGGTCAGCGTATTGCTGCGCGTTGGGTTGTCGAAATGCAGCGTCGTGGTGGTCACATCATTGACCAGTGTAAGCACTTGCTCACTTTGACCAACCCGCACCGGGATCGGCTTATTGGCATTGGGACCGTAGGCTTTGGCGGTGATCACCAGATCAAATTTCTCCGGCAGCGGCTCTTTATATTCAATCTTCACGTCGCTGCCCAGCTGGGCATTGGACCACCGACCCCAGGACTCGGGCCGCGAAATGCCGCTAAACTGTTTCACCTCTTCCGGCGCGCCGGCAACGTTAAACACGAAGCTGTCGGCCTTATAGCGAATATCGTTGTCGACAACTTTCAGCGTATCGACGTTGCCCTTATAGCGCTCCATATCGATAAGGGTGTCCCTGAAGGCGGTCTTACCTTGCCACTGTGGCTTATCAACGTGCTGGACCTTCTGCTCACCCCCCAACTGTCCCTGCGAGACGCACCAGTCGGTGGAGAGCGCCAGCTCAGGAGACCACAGCTGGCCCATTTTATAGCAGCGATCGACCCACACGAAATTATCCCGCGGCGCGAAATCGGCCAGTTGGAAGCGCAGCGGCGCCGAGTATTCGCTCTCCGGCAGCGGTTCAACGCGCTGGTTCGACACCCGGAGCAGCAGCGGCAGACGGAAATGGCTGCCGGAAAAGGCGATCATGTTCTTCTGCGAGTCGATGGTGAAGTTTTTCATCTCTTTCGGGAAGTTCCACAGGCGGATCACGTCGGGTTTCCAGGCCAGGACCTTCTCTTTCATATTCATGAAAATACCGGAGAGCGACTGGCCAGAGAGACTGCTGCGCCCGAGGCCGATATAGTTATCGCCACCGAGAATATCCAGCACCGTCGCGCCGTTATCCATGGTGTTGCGTTTCACCGCCAGGGTCTCCTGCTGCGGCCGATCGCCGCGCAGGACAAAGAACAAATTGCTGCGATCGTGCTTGTTGAGGTAATCCCAGGCGCTGTTCTTCATGGCCAGGTGATCGGAAGAGACCACGATGACCGTGTTTTTGAAATAGGGAGAGGCTTTGATCTTCTCGATCAGCGCGGCGATATGTTCCTGGCTGCAGCTAACGGCGCTGAAGGAGAGGTTTTTCTTGCCGTCCACGTCATAGCGTTTACGCTCGCAGGTACGCGAGATAAAGCCGTCGGGATGGTGAGTGTCCACCGTCAGGGCGAACAGTGAAAAGCGTTTTCCGGACTGCGACAGTTCTTCGAATTTTTTCCACGTCTCGTCGAGTACCGTGTCGTCATAGAAGCCCCAGTCGTTGCGGTAGGTTGGATCGGCTACCGTGGTTTTGAGCTCTTCCGCCCCGAACAGGTGATCGAAGCCGTGGGATTTGAGAAACACGTCTTTGCCGGCAAAGCGCAGGTTAGCTCCCTGCACAAAATAGTTTTCGTAACCGGAGTTTTTCAGGATATCGCCAAGGCAGATATTCTGCGGAAAGAAGCTGGAGACCGAGGCCGAAGCGTTGCCTTCAAACGGGGCAAACAGCGGAATGCCACACTGTGATGCGACCATGCCGGCGATGGTGTAATCGGTCCCCGGCAGCTGCATAGTATTGCTGAAATCAATGCCCTCATCTTTTATTCTGCCAAGCTCAGGGGTGAGGTTGGGGAAAGCATCGTTATCAAAATAGGTGCGCTCAAGGCTTTCGCCATAGATATAGACCAGATTCAGCTGCGGATTGTCGATACGCTTCGACGGTTCTTTGTAGTACGCGGCAAAGTCCGGATCTCCTTCCCGCGACTGCGATTTCACCAGCTCGCTGATTTGATGGAAGGCCGGGCTGGCGTCGACCGAGGCCAGCGCCAGCAGCAGCGCCGCCAGGCTGTAGCCGACGTGATGAGGATGATGTCGACGGCGGCGAAGCACCCATCCCAGGGCGCCAAAGACGGCAACCAGCGCGACGGCCACGCCGACGCCCGGCAGAATGTATTTACCGATCCCGGCGCCGGTCAGGCTGTTGGTCAGAGTGTAGAGTACCGCGTCGTTGATGCCGTCGCCGGTAAAGTAGTCGCTGGCGTAGAGGGTGATATTCAGCACCACGAACAGACCTAACACCGTGAGCGTGGCGGCAAACCACCAGGTGTTACGACCCGCTTTCCAGGCATAAAGCACCACCGAAGCTAAAAATAAGGCGATGGATAACAACTCTGACACAGCTCATCCTCATTAACGCCAGTTATCGGCTGGCAGAACAGATTACTTTTCAAGCCACACTGTAATTGCAGCGCCATCTTGCTGCAATTCTAGCGTCATGAAAGTGTGCAGTTATTCAGAATTGGTTTAGAAGTTGCCTTTTTTGATCGGCGTCGCAACGGGCGGGGCGGGGAAGCGCAAGGAGAAAAAGGCGAAAAAAGCCGTTTCAGGCCGCGCTGCCGTCGCGAAGGAGACAAACGCGGCATTGGCCCTCTGCGTCAGGAGAGAAAGTTAACGCCCTGTTTTAAGACCAGATCGCAGGCTTTGGTTTTCACCTGTTTCGCCAGCGAACTGTTGCCGAGGGTATTCAGGTCAAGCTGCTGGCCATTATTGCTGTTGAGCAGCCCCTGCAGGCCATCAAGATAGCTGGTGTCCTGTTTTTGTTTTTCCGGCGTGCTGAGCCCCAGCTTATCCAGCACCTGGTTTTTGACGTTATCAGCGCTGGTCGCCGAGGCGAGCTTCTGTTTGGCGCAATATGACATGATCCCGGCGGCGTTATTCATGCTGCTGGCGGTCAGCGACTGGCTGCTGCCGTTGAGCAGGCTGGTCAGAGAGGAGATGGACATTCCGCCGCCGCTGGCCTGGGTGCTGCTGCCGCTGAGCTGGCTGGCGGCGCTGTTGAGAGAATCCTGCCAGGAGGCGGCGTGGGCGCCGGAGAGGGTAAATGCGCTGAGGGTAAGCGCGGCAAGTAAGCCATTTTTTAACGATTTCATAGACGGACTCATAAGCGTGACTGAAGAATCGCTTTAGTATAACGCCGTCGTCGTCCGGAAATCTCTTAATACTCCTTGCCGGTGACGCGGTGCCGGTAACTTTCCCAGTTGAAGATAACCCACAGGCTGTTGCCCAGGCGCATACGGTCCATCACCCGTTCGCCGAGCAGCTTATTCATCTCTTCCATATTACTGTTGGTCAGCATACCGGTGGGCCGTTTGGATGAAGATCGGCGGTCAACGATCTGATTGATAATGACCTTTTCATAGCGAGACTCTGTCTGCATACCAATTTCATCAATGACCAGAAGATCGACCTTGCTGAGGTCGCTCAGTAACTGCTCTTCGCTCGTCTCCCGGTTGCCGAAAGTATCTTTCATCGCCGACATAATATCGGCCACGGTGATGATTAAGACCGACTTCCCGCGCAGCAGCAGTTCGTTGCAGATAGCCGCAGCGAGGTGGTTTTTGCCGGTGCCCGGTTTGCCGGAGAAGATAAAGCTGGCGATATTGCCATCGAACTCCTCCACGTACTGACGCGCGCGGGCGAGGGCGTTCATCTGCCCCTCGCACTCGACGCGATAGTTATCAAAGGAGCAGTTCTGATGAAGGGGGCGGATCCCCGAGCGGTTAAAGGTGCGCTGCATTTTCATCGCGCGGTTCTCCCGCTCCAGCGCTTCGGAACGCAGCTTGCCTTGCTCTTTTTGCCAGGCCAGCAGCTCTTCGCCGGTTTTAAACGCCGGTTCGATATGAGCCGGCATCATTTTCTGCAGGCGCTTCATCAGATCGCCAACGTTTTTCATGCTCATCCTCGGAAACCTCGCGGAATATGACTGTCGGGTTCGCTAACGCTGTTCACATCGCGCTTCGGCTGCCCGCCGTTGCTGGCGCGGCTGATTTGCACGCTGCGAGCCAGTTTCTGCTGCCACTGCACGTGGTGAAACACTTTACCTTCCGCCTGCCAGTAAGCGACGAAAGCGGCCAGCTCTTCCGGGGTGACCGGCTGGCTCAGCGCGATGCCCCACAGCGCGGCCAGACGCTGAAAGTCGGCGTCCGGCTGCCAGGCCGCATACATGGCAAATTTGCCCATCGGCACCGCAACCCGCGCCGCTGCGGGCTCGTCGAAAAACTGCGGGTCAAGCGCGATGTCGCTGCCGGGGCGCGCCAGCCTGGCTTCCAGCTCCAGCAGCTGCGCCAGCCGGGCTGGGGTCAGCGCATAGAACGCCGGGGCGTTGTTGGCAAAAACGGCGACGGTGCCGTCAGTCGATTTCGCCAGCAGCGCCGCGTGCTGCTGGAGGAACTCTTCCAGGCCGCTAAAATGGGAGGTTAAAATTCGCGAAGACATAACTCTATCTCAACTCTGAACTGCAAAGAGTGGGGTGATCTGCACATAGTAGCACAGAGCCCGTCGCGGAAGGAGCGTCGCGGCTCTGCCGCGACGCCGTGGTTAGACGCGGGGGCGCTTACGATACAGCCACAGACCGGGTATCGACAGGCCAATGGAGAGGGCGCCCACGATCGAAGAGGCCTTTAAAAAATTGCTCAGCAGCAAAATCATCATCTCTTCAGAATAGCCAAAATGGCTGATTTTTACCGCGGAGATCATCGCGGTGTAAGCGGAAATACCGGGAAACATCGGGATCACGGCGGCGACGGTAAAAATCTTCGGATGCGCCAGATACCAGCGCGACCACTGGATGCCGATGCAGCCCACCAGCAGGGCGGCGAGAAACGTGGCCCATTCAATGTTAAAACCAGCGCTCATCATGACCATGCGCGAACCATGGCCGATGGCTCCCAGCAGCGCGCACCAGCGCAGGGCGCGCTGCGGGACATTAAAGACCATCGCAAACCCGACGGCAGGGATCGCCGCCAGCAGCATGTCTTCCGCCAGTGCGAAAATAAACGAAATTATGCCCATCCCCGCAGCCCCCATACGGTCATTGCCATCACTACGCCAATGCAGGTGGCAAGGGTTAACAGGCTGGCGATCGCCCAGCGGGCGAGGCCAGTATTTATATGCCCTTTAAACATATCGGCGACGGCATTGATCAGCGGAAAGCCCGGGACCAGCAGCAGGACGCTGGCGGCCATGGCAATGGTCGGGGTGCTGGCAAAGGTCGGGAGGCGCAGCAGTAGCCCGGAGATCGTGGTGGCCACAAAGGCGGTGATGCAGAAGTTGATCTGCGGATGCATAGAACGGTGGGTCAGCACCTGGCGAATGTACATGGCCACCGTGCTGGCGCAGAAGCTGACCAGCGCTCCATCCCAGCCGCCGTTATTCAGTTTACAGAAACAAGCGCAGGAGAGGCCCACCATGATCACCAGCAACCAGCGGGGATAACGCAGGGGCCTTATCTGCGCGAAGCGCTTCTCGACGTCGCGATAGTCCAGCAGCTTATGCTCGGCGAGGATCACGATATGCTGCACTTCCGTCACCACATGCATATTAATGCCGCGGTCGACATTCTTACGCGTTGAGGTAAGACATTCGCCATCCTTAATGGTGGTCAGGACGATAGCGTTGGAGGAGATGGCGCTTTCGACGCTGTCCATCCCCAGCGCCAGCCCGAGACGTGTTGAAAGCTCTTCCACCAGCGCGCTTTCGGCGCCGTGCTGTAACAAAAAAAGACCACACTGGATGCATAATCGTGTGATTGCCCGCTGCTGTGCCCGATCAACCTGCATATTTCCTCTGCTGTCCGCGACGCCTGGTATCTGCCGATACTTTAACCTGAAGCGCCGGGGCGGCTGAGGGGGGTGGGATCAAATAATGTGCAAAAATCTCCCGTCCGCCGGGGTGGCGGAATTTGAAGCGTCCCACACTTTTGCCAGTTTGGTGAAAAGTGCAATTTTTGTCGCCATTCATCCCTTCTTTTTCCCGTCTGACTTATCAAAAATGCAGGAAAGCACTTTTATTAAACAAAAATTATACAAATAATTAACCCTGCAAAAGTGAGACAATCCTATGAAAACACAGGTCGCGATTATTGGCGCTGGCCCTTCCGGGCTGCTGCTGGGGCAGCTACTGCACAACGCCGGGATCCACACGGTCATTCTTGAGCGTCAAACGCCGCAGTATGTGCTGGGGCGCATCCGTGCGGGAATTCTGGAAAGCGGTACCGTCGATCTGCTCCGTGAAGCGGGCGTGGCGCAGCGGATGGATATCGAAGGCCTGGTGCATCATGGGGTGGAGTTTCTCTTTGACGGCCAGCGGGTGCCCGTCTCACTGAGCGAGCTGACCGACGGCAAGAGCGTGATGGTTTACGGCCAGACTGAAGTGACCCGCGATCTGATGGCTGCCCGGGCCGCCAGCGACGCGCCGATCGTGTACGGCGTCAGCGAAGTGACTATCCATGACGCAAAAAGCGACCGGCCGACGATCACCTATCTTAGCGAAGGTGAATTCTGCCGCCTGGAGTGTGACTTTATCGCCGGTTGCGACGGGTTCCATGGCGTGTCGCGGCAAAGTATTCCCGCTGACATCCTCAAGACTTACGAGAGCGTCTGGCCGTTCGGTTGGTTAGGCCTGCTGGCGGATACGCCGCCGGTCAATCCGGAGCTGATCTATGCGCATCATCAGCGGGGATTTGTTTTATGTAGTCAGCGCTCACTTACTCGCAGCCGCTACTATCTGCAGGTTCCGCTGAGCGATAAGGTGGAGGACTGGTCGGACGAACGCTTCTGGCAGGAGTTGAAATGCCGATTGCCGGAGGATCTGTCATCAAAGTTAGTGACTGGTCACTCACTTGAGAAAAGCATCGCTCCCTTGCGCAGCTTCGTCGTCGAGCCAATGCAATATGGGCGATTGTTCCTGGTGGGGGATGCCGCGCATATCGTACCGCCGACCGGCGCTAAAGGGTTGAACCTGGCGGCATCGGACGTGAACTATCTGTGGCGGATCCTGCGTGAATACTACCATCACGGCCGGAGCGATCTGCTGGCGACCTATTCGCGACTGGCGCTGGATCGGGTCTGGAAAGGGGAACGCTTTAGCTGGTTCATGACCCGCCTGCTGCACGATTTTCCGCAGCAGAGCGAGTTCGACGCCAAAATGCAGGCGGCCGATCGCCGCTACTATCTGGGCTCGCGCGCCGGGCTGACCACTATCGCGGAAAACTACGTGGGCCTGCCCATGGAGCGTGTCGTCTGACTGAACAGGAGTCACTATGCCCCCCGTCCAAACTGTTCCGGTATTTAAGCTGTATGGCGAGGAGCGCGGCTGGCCGACGCCGGACCTGCTGCACTGCGAGTCGATTTTGCAGCGCAGCAGCCTGTATCAGTGGCATATTCGCGTCCACCAGCACGCCGAAATGGTCCAGCTCCTCTATTTGCATAAAGGTCGGGCGGAGATCGAAATTGAAGGCACCACCTCGGTGATGACGGAGTCCTGCATCCAGGTGGTGCCCGCCCTCTGCATTCATGGCTTTCATTTCTCACCCGGAACGCACGGATTTGTGCTCTCCCTGGCGCTACCGCTGCTGAGCCGCTTTGAAAATCAGTTCGGCCGACCGCTGGATGTGCTTAGCGTTGCGCAGTGTCTGCCGGTGGGGCGTTCCCGGGGGCGTATGCATACGCTGTTTTCAGCGCTTCGCGAGGAGTACAGTGCCGATCATGATGCCCGGGAAATGATGCTTTATTCGCTGCTGGGGACGCTGCTGGCCTGGCTGAACCGGCAGTGCCGCCCCGCACCGCCCGCGGAAGATAAAGCGGAGCGAAAGCGCAGTATGATGCGTCATTTTTCCCGGCTTATTGAGAGCCACTACCGACAGCACCTCCCGCTGGCGGAGTATGCGAAGTTGATTGGGCTGTCGGTCACGCATTTAAACTATTTATGTCGCGAGTTCTATGGTTGTAGCGCCCTTGGGGTATTGCATCAGCGACTGATGCTTGAGGCGCGGCGTAATCTGCAATACACCCGCATGACGATAACGCAACTCTCTGATTATTTGGGCTTTAGCGACGCCGCCTATTTTTCTCGCTTTTTCCGCCGCTATAGCGGTATGTCGCCTAAAGCATTTAGAGAAGCAATTAAAGAGAATGCTTCATAATGTTCATGCCTGAAATTACTTTTGCTAAATAATGGTTTTATCTTTTCTAATTTATTAGCGCAGGGCGTCTGTGCTAATATTCATCGCAAGTATACACAGGAATAATATTTACTTGATATGACCACGGTTCGGTCATGCAGTATATCGTGTACGCGGGCCATGAATATGCTTTTAATATTCATCCAGTAAATGGTATGGCGATCGAGTCACTCGCCGATCGTTTGCGGGCAAGCGAAGAAACTTCGACAGGAAGCGGAGGTGTTATGTTACCAGGACAAGGTAAGTTTGGCGTCGTTATTAGTAAAATCCCCGTCATGCAGTCAGGGTTAAAGGTGATCTTCAATGAGAACCTCCCGGATTACGAACTCAGTTTTTGTCGCACTCATGATGAGCTCACCCTTTTACAATTGCGGCGAGCGGTGCTGGTCGTTGCGGATATCTCCGGCGAGATTGCGCAGCCCCGGGCCGTCTGCGAGCGTTATTACTCCCTCATGACCCAGTATCGAGATATTCACTGGGTTTTTATGGTCAGCGACAGCCTCTATCCATTAGCCGTTGAGCTTTTAATTCGTCCCGAAAGCTCGCTGATCTCCGAGAACGAGCCGGTTGACCGGCTGATTGAGGTGATTTGCGCCGGTAGCCGTGCGGCTGAGCAGATTAGCCGTACGTTGTTTACCGGGGATGTGGACAGCGATTTCGCTAGCTACCACTCAGCGGCGATGCTGACCCTGTCAGAGCGGAAAGTTCTGCGCCTTCTGGCGAAGGGATGGGGAATTAACCAGATCGCCGCGCTGTTGAAAAAGAGTAATAAGACGATTAGCGCGCAGAAAAATAGCGCAATGCGTCGTTTATCGCTACGCAGCAACGCTGAAATGTATGCCTGGATCAACAGTGCGCAGGGAATGCAAGAGCTGAATATCAATTCAGCTTACGGGGAACAAATGGAATGGAAAAAAATAGCACAACCCGTCATGTCGCCATCGTAGAAAAATGTGTGATGACGGAAATGGCCTGGCGGTATACCTTTAGCCGTGAAGAGAGCAGCCAATACCGCATTCATTTTTTTAAAAATATCAATTTGCTTAGGGCGGTGGAAACGTCGTTCCCATGGTCAGCAATCATCTTTTCACTTTCGGGGAGTCGTTCGTCCAGAGCCGAGAGCCTGCTTTTTCTTCACGAAATGGCGAGGAGCCGACCGGAAGTACAAACGATTATTCTGGCTAATAATGAAAGCGAAATGCGTCTGATCGGCCATTTAATGCCGGCCTGCCTGCAGGGTATATTAAATAAATCCGCGCCGCGACGCGGATTGCAGGAGCATTTGTTACAGCTGCTGGATAATCATTCCCTCGCCGGCAAAGAGCACTTTTGCGGCAGAGAGGCATGCAACGATCCGCTAAGCCCGACGGAGCACGCCATTCTTCGGTATATGTCGTGGGGATATTCGCTTGCGGAAATTGCGGTGCAGCTGAACCGGAACATTAAAACCATCCGCGCGCATAAATTCAACGCCATGACCAAGCTCGGGGTTCGCTCTGACATTGGTTTATTAAACGCGGCGGATATCTTGCTGCATTTACCGATAAGCGGCCCGACCAGCGCCGTTAAACAGGTGGCATAACGCGGCTATATGCATACGTCTACCCATGTTGCATCGGTGAGCTGCGCCATTCGTTCTGGTTCAATGCGAACGGCGCTGTGAATAGCTCCCGCTGCGGGTAGCACTTCCTGATAGTGCCTGAGCGAGACGTCACAGAAGACGGCCAGCGGATTTTCCAGACCAAACGGGCACACGCCGCCAACCGGATGGCCGGTCCAGGTTACCACCTCGTCGCTGCTCAACATACGCGCTTTAGCGCCAAAGGTCTCTTTCAGCTTTTTATTATCCAGCCGCGCATCGCCCCTGGCGACGATCAGTACAATCTTATCTTTGATCTTGAGCGACAGCGTTTTGGCTATTTGTCCCGGCTCAACGTTGTGCGCGGCAGCGGCAAGCGCCACAGTGGCGGTACTCTGGTTTAACTCAATAATTTCGATATCGGGGGCGTGTTCGGCAAAAAACTGCCGTACAGACTGCAGACTCATTGGATTCTCCTGATTTAAGGCTGGTTAAATCTGTCACAAGCCTGGCGGAGTGTAAATATCAGCGCGGACAATCCAGATTCTTTCTATTTTGTCGATCTCCTTCACATTCACCGTAACCGGTTACAGTAACCGGTTGCGGTTATCTGCATTGAGATGAATACTGGAACAGTCACTTCTCCTTTTATTTATAACAAAAGAGCCGTGTATGAATCGTTGTGTTATGGGCAGTATAGCCGGTAATCCACCCGCGGCCTGCTGCATCAATAAGCGGTCATCGTAACGGCAGGGTAATCGTTGTTGGGCCAGTATCAATAGCCTGTCAGGAGGGCTACTATGTCTGCTAACCATGCTGCGTTTAATTTGATATTTCGCTTTGTAGAAAATTACATAAGCCCCATAGCAGGGCGGATCTCATCGCAGCGTCACGTCATGGCTATCCGTGACGGTTTTATCTCCGCGATGCCGTTTATGATCGTCGGATCGTTCCTGCTGGTGTTTGCTTATCCTCCTTTCTCCCCGGATACCACCTGGGGTTTTGCCCGCGCCTGGCTGGATCTGGCAAAAGAGTTTGAGGGGCGCATTCTGACCCCCTTTGATATGACGATGGGGATCATGTCGATCTACATCTGCGCGGCAATCTCTTACAACCTCGGTAAGCACTACGAGAAATCCAATCAGCTCGATCCCTTTATGTGCGCGATGCTGTCGATCATGGCCTTTTTACTGATTGCCGCGCCGAAGACGAATGGCACGCTGCCGGTGGATAGCCTCGGCGGAACAGGGATCTTTACCGCCATTCTGGTGGCGATCTACTGTGTGGAGATGATGCGTTTTCTCAAGGCGCATAATATCGGTATCCGTCTACCGGATCAGGTCCCACCGATGATCAAAAATTCCTTTGATCTGTTGATCCCGGTGCTGGTGGTTGTGCTGACGCTCTATCCGCTGAGCCTGTTTATTCAGCATCATTTTGACATGCTGATCCCGCAGGCCATTATGGCAATTTTCAAACCGCTGGTTTCGGCAGCCGATTCCCTGCCGGCGATCCTGCTGGCGGTCCTCATCGGCCACCTGCTGTGGTTTGCCGGGATCCACGGTGCGGCGATCGTTTCCGGGATGCTGCAGATGTTCTGGCTGACCAACCTTGGTATGAACCAGCAGGCGCTGGCCCAGGGCGCGCCTCTGCCGCATATTTTTATGGAGGCGTTCTGGACCTTCTTTATCGTGGTCGGAGGTTCCGGTGCCACCATGGGGCTGGTGTTCTGCTATCTGCGCAGCCGCTCAGCGCATTTGCGCTCCATTGGGCGTTTAAGCGTGGTGCCAAGCCTGTTTAACATTAACGAGCCGGTCATCTTTGGGACGCCTATCGTCATGAACCCGGTGTTCTTTATTCCGTTCCTGCTGGCGCCGATGGTGAATGCGGTGTTGGCCTGGGCGGCAATGAAGCTGGATCTGATTGGCCGCGTCATCTCCGTGGTACCGTGGACGGCGCCGGCGCCGATTGGCGGTGCCTGGGCGCTGGGCTGGGATTTCCGGGCGGCGATTCTGGTCATCGTTCTGGCCTGCGTGTCGGCGATTATCTACTTCCCGTTCTTTAAGGTGTATGAGAAGCAGCTGCTTGCTCAGGAAGCGGAAGAGGCTGAACGGGCGGAGCAGGAGAGTCAGCAGACCGCATAAATAGTGACCGGGCGGCCACAGGCCGCCCGTTGCTTATTGTAGACAGGGCGTTATTTTAACGTGCAGTCGCCGCACTGTTGGACGTCCGGCAGGCGATAGCGCTGGCAGCAGGTGCGTCGGACTAACTGTCCTTCACGCAGCACAACCGTTCGCCATAGTGGGTTATCCTGACCATCGGCGAGTTGTTTTTCGAAGAAACAGTGCTGGCGCAGGGCGGCAAGCTGCTCATCCCCCAACAGCGCGCGCATTTCCCCAAGATACCAGTTAATCAGATAGCCAGTATTGCTCCAGATAAGTTTGCCATTGATCTCGCCCGTGGCTTCCAGCGCCTCAATAACCGGCTGCAGGGTGCGCGTCACCAGGGCATCCATTCGCGACAGCGGTGACAGTCTCTCAATACCGGCATCGCTATGGACATCAATCCAGAAACAGGCCGCCCTGCCGCTTTCGTGAAATTCGACGTGGAAATGTTCCGGCGCCAGGCTGAGACCCTGTGGTTCATTGAGCAATGCCAGCATCAGCGGCGGCACCAGCAGACCGATGTACCATTGCGCCCAGAGCGAGAGCAGAGGTTTCGCTTCCCGTGTCAGCGTTGGCTGATGACGATAGATATGATCGGAATAAGTGGCCAGCAGAGAGCGTAAGGCGGTGGGTCGCGACCACTCGGCAAGCGTCAAAGCGTGCCCTGGAGCGGATTCATCCAGGCGCAGGAAATCGAGCAGATGGGGGCGAAGGGTAGCGATTTTTTCCCGAATACTCTCCGCCAGGGCGCGCTCAGCCGTCGGCAAAGGGGCCCGCCAGATAAGTTCATCGCTGAGAGGAAGGGAACGCCAGGCCATTCGATTTCCAGATACAAATCTAAATGATAATGATTCCTGATATTAGTTGTTTGCAGGCGGCATGGCAAGAATTTTGTCGGCGCCACGATGCCGCGGCGCGCGCAGGTTAACTGGCCAGAATAATGTTGCGGCCTTTATTCTTAGCGTCATAGAGTGCGCCATCGGCGCGCGCCAGCGCTTGCTCAATATTGTCATCAATGAGCGGCGTCAGGCCAATACTGATGGTCACGTTGGTGGCGACGCTTTCATTAAACATATGCGGGATTTTCAGGTCATAGACCCGCTGCCGAATACGTTCGGCAGCCTGCCATGCCGTTTCTTCGCTGCTGTTGGTCAGCAGCACCATAAACTCCTCTCCGCCAAAGCGGGCGACAATATCGCGCGAGCGTACGGCGTTGCGAATAGCAGCAGAGACGCGAATGAGCGCCTGGTCGCCCATCATATGACCATAGTGATCGTTATAGGCTTTGAAATGATCGATATCGAGGAGCAGCACGAAGTGGTTGTCGCCGTCCAGCGCCAGCAGGGTATCGAGGCGATTCTGCAGTCCGCGGCGGTTATACAAACCGGTCAGAGGATCCAGCATACTGAGATCGTTGAGGGTGTTGCGTTCCTGCATGAGTTTATCCATTAATCCTTGTGTGAAGGCATCGCTGCGCTTCTGGATAATATTTTGCAGGGTAATACCGGCAATAGGCAGCATAAAACAGTAAGTCATGCGCAACCATTGTTCCCCCTCCGCCATTATCAGGCAGGCAAGGAAAGTCGGTAAAGAGTGGAGGGTAAAGGCAGTGATATTATTGGAAAAAGCGATGGTGCCGATAAACAGAATGCTTAATAGGGCGATCACCAGAAAGTTAAAATGCGGCGGTGTCAATAGCATCGCCTTTGTCACTACGTGCCATGCCCATAGCATGCCAAATAACAACGAGATAGCGGGAATATTTATTTTCGATTGCGGCCATTTCCAGTGCCAGAGCAGCAGCAACCCGCTGCAGGCCACGATCAGGGCGCAAGGCAGCGTAAAACGAACTACCGTAAATAGGGGGGTGACCAGCGACAGAGAGGATGAAATGAAATTAAGCAGTAAAAAAAGCCGTAAGGAATATTGATATTTTTGTGCGTAGTGTGCTCGCCAGGTTTGTGCAGTCATATCGGAAGAATCATTATTAGTCGTTAAATTTCAAAATGATGAAAGCCAAAAATGAAGAGTCTGATAACAATGTGCAAAAAAAGGTTATTTGCAAAATAAGAAAAATATTTAATATATATCGATAATCCGCTTAATTTATCACCTTCATGAATGTATGTCATTACCGCGAACGTAAAGAATAAGGCGCAGAGCACATCGCAAATGACAAATGATAAAAATTATCATATGATATTGGTTATCATTATCGTTGTGGGAGGTGAAACCATGCTGCAGCGAGCATTAGGAAGCGGTTGGGGAGTCATCGTTCCCGGCGCGCTGATTGTCGCTCTCGGGTATGCCGGGGTGTCGGCTGACGTATGGCGGACGCTGGTCGCGGTGGGCATGCTGACGTCCGCGGCGATGATATGGCATCGTCAACTGCGCCATTTTATTCTGCTGCCATCGTGCGTTGCACTGGTTGGTGGAATAATGCTGATGCTTGTGGATATCAAACTGAGGGGATAACGCCAGGAGAGGGAAGAATATTGGTGCGAGGGGGGGGACTTGAACCCCCACGTCCGTAAGGACACTAACACCTGAAGCTAGCGCGTCTACCAATTCCGCCACCTTCGCACAGTATTCTTTCTTTAGATATTGCCTCGTTGGTGCGAGGGGGGGGACTTGAACCCCCACGTCCGTAAGGACACTAACACCTGAAGCTAGCGCGTCTACCAATTCC
>NZ_JAKKOM010000024.1:0-86558 GCF_021739525.1 Klebsiella sp. 2019SCSN059
AGCGGTAGTTCAGTCGGTTAGAATACCTGCCTGTCACGCAGGGGGTCGCGGGTTCGAGTCCCGTCCGTTCCGCCACTTATTTAACATTAAGCCTGCTCAGATAGCAGGCTTAGTGGTAAGAAAGCTTTAGGGGCGTAGTTCAATTGGTAGAGCACCGGTCTCCAAAACCGGGTGTTGGGAGTTCGAGTCTCTCCGCCCCTGCCATTTATAAGAATCCTTTGCTCAGGCAAAGGATTTTTTTTTATCTCTGCTCTCCATCTGCAATATCCCTGTTCAAAATACCTTGCTTCTCTCCGTCCATGGAGAGTACCGCTTATTCCAGGATAGGACTTTTCAGGATCTCGTGGATCTGCGCCTGCTTATCGCTATTTTGTAACCAGATCGCATAGAGTGGGCGGGAAAGCGTAGCGCTGTCCATGACCGTATGTAACCCATGTTTCTCTTTCGCCCAGCGAACAGGTAGCCAACAGCAGCCGTTCAGGCGTGATAATTGCTGGTAGATCAATTCAGCTGAAGAGGTAGTGAGCAGCGGAACATCATCGCTTCCTATCAGACCCACTTCGTTTTGCTGAAAATCAGGCCCCCATTCAAGGCGCAAGTAATTCAATTCATTTCTGTTTTTTGCAGGCGATGCGCAATACAAGGCAAGGGTAAAATTACCCAACAGCTGGCTGCTTAATTCATCCATCTTCGGCGATTCGGTGGTGATCAGCAGATCCAACTGGCGTTCATGAAGCTGTTTAACCAGCGACTGCCGCTGTGCGATACGCGCTTCAAACTGGAGATTGTAAGGTGCGCTGTAGAGGGTGCCGAGCCAGCCGTTAAGCATGCATTCCCACAGCGAGGCGCTGGCTCCGATGGAGAATTCATTATGTCGCGAAGAGTGTGCGACCTCCTTGCGCGCAGCCTGCCAGGTATTCATTAACGTTTCGGCGTAAGGCAGGAGCTTTTCTCCGGCCGTCGTCAGGCGAATGTTATTACGATGTCGGGTGAACAGGTTCACACCAAGTTGATTTTCCAGCTGACGAATACGAAAGCTGACCGCTGATTGCGTCAGGTAAAGCGCCTCTGCTGCTCGCCCAAAGTGACGAGTTCTGCTCACTTCCAGGAAAGTCTTGAGCAATTCCGTATCCACACCGTTCTCCACAAAATTATTTGTCGTGATGATTTAAATGTTTTGTTTGACGCTCTGTCAAGCGTAACTAATACTCCGCGCCATAAATAGCTCGGCCAAAGAATCAGGAGCGTGTAGGATGGCGGAAAGCTTTACGACGACTAATCGTTTTTTCGACAATAAAAATTATCCACGCGGGTTCTCCCGTCACGGTGATTTCACCATCAAAGAGGCGCAACTGCTGGAACGTCATGGTTATGCCTTTAACGAACTGGAACTGGGTAAACGCGAACCTGTTACCGATGATGAAAAACAGTTTGTCTCGGTGTGCCGTGGTGAGCGTGAGCCGGTAACGGAAGCAGAACGCGTATGGATTAAGTATATGGCGCGCATCAAGCGGCCGAAGCGTTTCCATACCCTTTCCGGCGGCAAACCGCAGATGGAAGGCGCTGACGATTACACCGAAAGCGATGACTAAGAAAAAAGGGCGTAAGCCCTTTTTTTTACGCCATCATTTTCTGCAGATGGTTTAGCATCCGGTCTATCGCCCGATAGCTGAGCGCCTCCTGCAAATGACGGCGTTCAATCTCTTCAGCCTCTGCCAGATCGGCAATGGTTCTCGCCACCTTTAACAGACGCTGCCAGGCTCGAATAGAGAGCCCCAACTGCGTTAGCGTCTGTTCCAGCCAGACAGCGTCCTCCTGCCGTAAGTGGCAGCAGCTCTTCATTTCACGATTCTCAAGATGAGCATTGAGCTTATTTTGCCTGAGCATTTGCCGTTCGCGCGCCGCCAGCACCCGCTGCCGGACCGTTGCGCTAGACTCTTCGCCCTGCGTGCCCTGGCTCAGTATCCCTGGCGGCGGCAGCGGGATCTCTAAGGAGAGATCGAAGCGGTCAAGGAAGGGGCCTGACAGACGTCCCAGATAACGTAATGTCTGCTCAGGCGATGTACGATTATGTTTGCCCTGATAATGCCCTGTCGGGCTTGGGTTCATCGCCGCGATAAGCTGAAAGCGCGCCGGATAGTCAATTTTGGCGCGCGAGCGTGATATGTGGATCTTGCCTGACTCAATGGGTTCGCGCAGCGCATCCAGTACACGCCGCTCAAACTCAGGCAGTTCATCAAGAAACAGCACGCCATTATGGGCCAGGGAAATCTCACCGGGGACCGGTATTGAGCCGCCGCCCACCATCGCTGCCAGCGAGGCGCTATGGTGAGGCGCGCGAAACGGCCTCTGACGCCACCGGGTCTTCGCGGTATGCAGATTGACCAGGCTCTGAATGGCGGTGCTCTCCAGTGCTTCCTGATTGCTTAATGGCGGCAGGAGACCGGGTAGCCGGCTGGCAAGCATGGTTTTCCCGGTGCCGGGCGGGCCTATCAGGAGCAGGTTGTGACCCCCGGCGGCCACAATCTCCAGCGCTCGTTTTCCCTGCTGCTGGCCGATAACATCGCGCAAATCTTCGCCGCGTTCATCAACAATAGGTGCCTCGGCAAGAGGCGGTGAAAGCGATGTCTGCCCCGCGAGAAAAGCGCACACCTCCTGCAGATGGTCGGCGACAAGGCAATCGCTGCCGCCGATCAGGCCGACCTCAGCCGCATTATCAGCGGAGACGACGATACGCCGGCCGGCTTTGATGGCCTCCATTGCGCTGGGGATCGCCCCTGGAACGCCGCGTAACCCACCTGTGAGGGCGAGTTCGCCCACAAACTCATAGTGATTCAGTCGCGTCGTATTGAGCTGCTCTGAGGCGACGAGAAGCGCGAGAGCGATAGGCAGATCGTATCGTCCGCCCTCTTTAGGTAGATCCGCTGGCGCCAGGTTAATGGTTATTTTCTTCGCAGGGAAAGCGTAGCCGCTGTTGATCAGGGCGCTACGGACCCGGTCACGGGCCTCTTTCACGGTAGTCTCCGGCAGTCCGACCATAGTCAGGCCGGGCAGACCGTTGCTGAGATGAACCTCGACAGTAATCAATGGCGCTTCGATACCAAGCGCCGCGCGAGTATAGACGATGGCGAGCGACATAAAACCTCCTGGACCAGGCAGGATTATGGCTGACCTGTGGTAAAACGGGAGCGGTAATAGTGAGAATTTAGAACCATAAATCCATACTTTTCGCGCTATATCGTTACATTTAGCCGAAAATGGAATTTCGCTCGCAAAAGAGAGTGGCGTGGGAAAGGCACGCGCAAAAGCGCGCGCCAGGCGAGAGAAAACTGAATTTTTTTCATTTCTGATTTTTTTCATATAAAACAATTATTTTTGCTGAAACTGTTAGGCTGCTCAGCAACGGAGATATAAAAAAATCTTGTGTTTTATGTGATGTCTGTGGTACCTCTTTAGGTATTCCTTCGAACAAGAAGCCAGAAAGTACAGAAAATGACAGCCCTTCTACGAGTGATTAGCCTGGTCGTGATTAGCGTGGTGGTGATTATTATCCCACCGTGCGGGGCTGCACTTGGACGAGGAAAGGCTTAATAATCAAGCCTTAACGAACTAAGACCCCCGCACCGAAAGGTCCGGGGGTTTTTTTATAACTGAAATAACCTAAGCGAGGAGCAGATGATGACTTTTAGCATAAAATTCTGTTTCTCCCGATTTATGACGGGGAACTAACTATGAATGGCGCGCAGTGGGTGGTACATGCTTTGCGGACACAGGGGGTCGACACCGTTTTTGGCTATCCGGGTGGCGCAATTATGCCGGTTTACGATGCACTGTATGACGGCGGCGTGGAGCACCTGCTGTGCCGGCATGAGCAAGGGGCAGCCATGGCGGCCATTGGTTATGCGCGAGCAACCGGTAAAACCGGAGTGTGTATCGCGACCTCCGGCCCGGGCGCGACCAATCTGATCACCGGCCTGGCGGACGCTTTGCTTGACTCCATCCCCATTGTCGCCATCACCGGCCAGGTGGCCGCGCCCTTCATCGGCACGGATGCGTTTCAGGAAGTAGACGTTCTCGGTTTGTCACTGGCCTGTACTAAGCACAGTTTCCTCGTGCAGTCTCTGGACGAGCTGCCGCGGGTCATTGCTGAAGCTTTCCAGGTGGCAAACTCAGGCCGTCCAGGCCCGGTGCTGGTTGATATCCCTAAGGATATTCAGATGGCGCAGGGCGATCTCGATCCCCATTTCTCTACGGTCGCCGATGAGATGGCATTTCCGCAGGCGGAAGTGGCTCAGGCTCTGCAGATGCTGGCTCAATCGCAGCAACCGATGCTGTATGTTGGCGGCGGGGTCGGCATGGCGCAGGCGGTACCGGCGCTGCGTGAATTCCTCGCCGTAACCCGGATGCCGGCGACCTGCACTCTGAAAGGGCTGGGCGTGGTGGACGCCGATTACCCGTATTATCTCGGCATGCTGGGAATGCACGGCACCAAGGCGGCCAACCTGGCGGTACAGGAGTGCGATCTGCTGATTGCCGTCGGCGCGCGCTTTGACGATCGCGTGACCGGCAAGCTCAACACCTTCGCGCCGCATGCCAAAGTGATCCATATGGACATCGATCCGGCGGAGCTGAACAAGCTGCGCCAGGCGCACATCGGTCTGACCGGCGACCTGAACCGCTTGCTGCCGGCGCTGCAGCAGCCGTTAGCTATCGATGGCTGGCGCGAGCGGAGTGCCGCGCTGCGTGCCGATCACGCCTGGCGTTACGATCATCCCGGTGAGGCAATCTACGCGCCGCTGTTGCTGAAACAGCTTTCCGACCGCAAGCCGGCGGACAGCGTGGTGACAACCGACGTTGGCCAGCATCAGATGTGGTCGGCTCAGCATATGACCTATACCCGCCCGGAAAACTTCATCACCTCCAGCGGTTTAGGCACCATGGGCTTTGGCCTGCCTGCCGCCGTTGGCGCCCAGGTGGCGCGCCCTAACGATACAGTGATCTGTATCTCCGGTGACGGCTCCTTCATGATGAATGTGCAGGAGCTGGGCACC
The DNA here is from genome assembly GCF_021739525.1 of Klebsiella sp. 2019SCSN059. NCBI lineage: Bacteria > Pseudomonadati > Pseudomonadota > Gammaproteobacteria > Enterobacterales > Enterobacteriaceae > Klebsiella > Klebsiella sp. 2019SCSN059. The sequence continues at coordinate 5,052 of NZ_JAKKOM010000024.1, forward strand.
GTTAAACGCAAGCAGTTACCGCTGAAGATCGTATTACTCGACAACCAGCGGTTAGGGATGGTTCGACAATGGCAGCAGCTGTTTTTCCAGGAACGTTATAGCGAAACCACTCTGACTGATAACCCTGATTTCCTCACGCTGGCCAGCGCCTTCGGTATTCCTGGCCAACACATCACCCGTAAAGACCAGGTTGAAGCGGCACTCGACACCATGCTTTCGAGCCAGGGGCCATACCTGCTTCATGTCTCAATCGACGAACTTGAGAATGTCTGGCCGTTGGTGCCGCCCGGCGCCAGTAACTCTGAAATGCTGGAGAAATTATCATGATGCAACATCAGGTCGCTTTACAGGCACGTTTCAACCCGGAAACCTTAGAGCGCGTGCTGCGCGTTGTCCGCCACCGTGGTTTCCAAATCTGCGCAATGAACATGGAAACCGCGGCGGACGCACAGAACATAAATATCGAATTGACCGTTGCCAGCCCGCGGCCCGTCGAATTACTGTTTAGTCAATTAAGCAAACTGGTCGACGTTGCCTGCGTCGAGATCCAGCAACCCACATCACAACAAATCCGCGCCTGAGCGCAAAGGAAGAAAAATGACGACGAAAAAAGCTGATTACATCTGGTTCAATGGCGAGATGGTTCCGTGGGGCGAAGCGAAAGTTCATGTGATGTCCCATGCGCTGCACTATGGCACCTCGGTATTCGAGGGCATCCGTTGCTATGACTCGCACAAAGGCCCGGTGGTGTTCCGTCATCGCGAACATATGCAGCGTCTGCATGATTCAGCCAAAATTTATCGTTTCCCGGTCTCCCAGAGCGTCGACGAACTAATGGAAGCCTGCCGCGAAGTCATTCGCACCAATAATCTGACCAGCGCTTATATCCGCCCGCTGGTGTTTGTTGGCGATGTCGGCATGGGGGTAAACCCGCCTCCGGGTTACAACACTGACGTGATCATCGCGGCGTTCCCGTGGGGAGCCTACCTCGGCGCAGAAGCGCTGGAGCAGGGGATCGATGCAATGGTCTCTTCCTGGAACCGCGCGGCGCCGAACACCATCCCGACAGCGGCGAAAGCCGGCGGCAACTATCTCTCCTCGCTGCTGGTTGGCAGCGAAGCGCGTCGCCATGGCTACCAGGAGGGTATCGCCCTCGATGTTAACGGCTATATCTCGGAAGGCGCAGGCGAAAACCTGTTTGAAGTGAAGGACGGCGTGCTGTTCACCCCGCCGTTTACCTCTTCCGCGCTGCCGGGCATTACCCGCGACGCCATCATCAAGCTGGCGAAAGATCTCGGTATTGAAGTCCGCGAGCAGGTATTGTCCCGTGAATCCCTGTACCTGGCGGATGAAGTCTTCATGTCCGGCACCGCGGCGGAAATCACCCCGGTACGCAGCGTGGATGGCATCCAGGTCGGCGCAGGCCGTCGCGGTCCGGTCACCAAACGCATTCAGGAAGCCTTCTTTGGCCTCTTCACCGGTGAAACAGAAGACAAATGGGGCTGGTTGGATCCGGTAAGTAAGTAATTAAAAATGGGACGGCACGCACCGTCCCATTTAATAAACACAGATGGGAGTAAAAAGAGCATGCCTAAGTACCGTTCCGCCACCACCACACATGGCCGCAATATGGCGGGCGCCCGCGCGTTGTGGCGCGCAACCGGGATGACCGATGCCGATTTCGGCAAACCGATTATCGCCGTCGTTAACTCCTTTACCCAGTTTGTTCCCGGGCACGTGCACCTGCGCGATCTCGGCAAACTGGTTGCCGAGCAGATTGAAGCCGCCGGTGGCGTGGCCAAAGAATTCAACACCATCGCAGTGGATGATGGGATCGCCATGGGCCACGGGGGTATGCTCTATTCACTGCCATCCCGCGAGCTGATTGCCGACTCGGTGGAGTACATGGTTAACGCCCACTGTGCGGATGCGATGGTCTGTATCTCCAACTGCGACAAAATCACCCCGGGGATGTTGATGGCTTCCCTGCGCCTGAACATTCCGGTGATCTTTGTGTCCGGCGGCCCAATGGAAGCCGGGAAAACCAAGCTGTCAGATAAAATCATCAAGCTCGACCTGGTGGATGCGATGATCCAGGGGGCGGATCCGAAAGTGTCCGACGAGCAGAGTAATCAGGTGGAACGCTCCGCCTGTCCGACCTGCGGCTCCTGTTCCGGGATGTTTACCGCCAACTCCATGAACTGCCTGACCGAAGCGCTGGGCCTGTCGCAGCCGGGTAACGGCTCTCTGCTGGCGACCCACGCCGATCGTAAGGAGCTGTTCCTTAACGCCGGGAAACGTATCGTTGAGCTGACCAAACGCTATTACGAGCAGGATGACGCTTCCGCGCTGCCGCGCAATATCGCCAGCAAGGCGGCCTTTGAGAACGCCATGACGCTGGATATCGCCATGGGCGGTTCCACCAACACCGTTCTGCACCTGCTGGCGGCGGCGCAGGAAGCTGAAATCGATTTCACCATGAGCGATATCGATAAGCTCTCCCGCAAAGTGCCGCAGCTGTGTAAGGTGGCGCCGAGCACGCAGAAATACCATATGGAAGATGTGCATCGCGCCGGCGGCGTGCTGGGCATTCTGGGCGAGCTGGACCGCGCCGGGCTGCTGAATCGCGAGGTTAAAAACGTCCTCGGCCTGACGCTGCCGCAGACCCTGGAACAGTACGATGTGATGGTCACCCAGGACGATGCGGTGAAAAAGATGTTCCGCGCCGGCCCGGCGGGCATCCGTACCACCCAGGCGTTCTCGCAAGACTGCCGCTGGGATACGCTGGATGACGATCGCGCCGAAGGCTGTATCCGTTCTCTGGAACACGCTTACAGCAAGGACGGCGGCCTGGCGGTGCTGTACGGCAATTTCGCGGAAAACGGTTGTATCGTGAAAACCGCCGGCGTGGACGACAGTATCCTGAAATTTACCGGTCCGGCGAAAGTATATGAGAGCCAGGACGATGCGGTAGAGGCCATCCTCGGCGGTAAAGTTGTTGAAGGCGACGTCGTGGTGATCCGCTACGAAGGGCCGAAAGGCGGGCCGGGGATGCAGGAGATGCTTTACCCCACCAGCTTCCTGAAGTCGATGGGGCTGGGCAAAGCCTGCGCGCTGATCACCGATGGCCGTTTCTCCGGCGGCACCTCAGGGCTCTCTATCGGTCACGTCTCACCGGAAGCGGCGAGCGGCGGCAACATTGCGCTCATTGAAGATGGCGACATGATCGCGATTGATATTCCGAACCGCAGCATCCAGCTGCAGCTGAGCGATGCGGAAATTGCGGCGCGTCGTGAAGCCCAGGAAGCGCGTGGCGACCAGGCGTGGACGCCGAAGCATCGCCAGCGTCAGGTCTCCTTTGCCCTTCGCGCCTACGCCAGCCTGGCGACCAGCGCTGACAAAGGCGCGGTTCGCGATAAATCGAAACTGGGTGGCTAATCATGGCGGATTCACAACCCCTCTCCGGCGCCCCCGAGGGCGCCGAATACCTGAGAGCAGTGCTGCGCGCGCCGGTTTATGAAGCGGTGCAGAAAACGCCGCTGCAAAAAATGGACAAACTCTCTTCTCGCCTGGATAACGTTATTCTGGTGAAGCGCGAAGATCGCCAACCGGTACACAGCTTTAAGCTGCGCGGCGCCTACGCGATGATGTCCAGCCTGACCGCGGAACAGAAATCCCACGGGGTGATCACCGCCTCGGCGGGCAATCATGCCCAGGGCGTGGCGTTCTCCGCATCGCGGCTGGGCGTTAAGGCGCTGATCGTGATGCCGGTAGCGACCGCCGACATCAAAGTGGATGCCGTTCGCGGCTTTGGCGGCGAAGTACTGCTGCATGGCGCCAATTTTGACGAAGCGAAGACGAGAGCGATTGAGCTGGCGCAGCAGCAGGGCTTTACCTGGGTACCGCCGTTCGATCACCCGATGGTCATCGCCGGTCAGGGAACCCTGGCGCTGGAGCTGCTGCAGCAGGATGCCCACATCGACCGCGTGTTCGTCCCGGTGGGCGGCGGCGGCCTGGCGGCAGGCGTGGCGGTGTTGATCAAGCAACTGATGCCGCAGATTAAAGTGATAGCGGTGGAAGCGGAAGATTCGGCCTGCCTGAAGGCGGCGCTGGATGCCGGTCATCCGGTGGATCTGCCGCGCGTCGGCTTGTTTGCCGAAGGCGTGGCGGTCAAACGCATCGGCGATGAAACCTTCCGTCTGTGCCAGGAGTATCTGGACGACATCATCACCGTAGACAGCGACGCTATTTGCGCGGCGATGAAGGATTTGTTCGAAGATGTGCGGGCGGTGGCAGAGCCTTCCGGCGCCCTGGCGCTGGCGGGGATGAAGAAATATGTCGCCCAGCACAATATTCGCGGCGAGCGACTGGCTCACATTCTGTCCGGGGCCAACGTCAACTTCCACGGTCTGCGCTACGTGTCTGAACGCTGCGAGCTCGGGGAACAGCGCGAAGCGCTGCTGGCGGTGACGATCCCGGAAGAGAAAGGCAGCTTTCTGAAGTTTTGCCAGCTGCTGGGGGGGCGTTCGGTGACCGAGTTCAACTACCGCTTTGCCGATGCCAAAGACGCCTGCATCTTTGTGGGGGTGCGTCTGAGTCGTGGGCTGGAGGAGCGGAAAGAGATCCTCCAGTTACTGAACGATGGCGGCTACAGCGTCGTTGACCTTTCCGATGACGAAATGGCCAAGCTCCATGTGCGCTATATGGTTGGCGGCCGACCGTCCAAAGCGCTGCAGGAGCGGCTGTTCAGCTTCGAATTTCCAGAGTCCCCGGGGGCGCTGCTGAAGTTCCTGCACACCCTTGGCACCCACTGGAATATTTCGCTGTTCCACTACCGTAGCCACGGCACCGACTATGGTCGGGTTTTGGCGGCCTTCGAGCTGGGGGAGCACGAGCCGGACTTTGAAACTCGTCTCAATGAGCTGGGCTATGAGTGTCACGATGAGACCCATAACCCGGCATTCCGCTTTTTCCTCGCGGGCTAGTGGTTCGGCAGGATTTTCCAGAAAGCATCAATAAGCGGCTCATGCAGCCGCTTTTTTTGTGCGCAAACGCCGAGCTCGAATGGGGTTTGCTCATCGCTGCGCTCCAGAATCATCACCCTGTTGCGTACCGGCTCCGGACTGTTCTCCAGCACCACCTCCGGCAGCAGCGCCACGCCGCATCCCAGGGCGACCATCGACACCATCGCTTCGTGGCCCCCGACGGTGGCGTAGATCGACGGATTGCTGATTTTATGCCGTCGAAACCACAGCTCGATGCGCCGACGTACCGGCCCCTGATCAGCCATGATAAACGGCACTGTCGACCAGTCCGGACGCTCGACGGTCACCTGGTTGCGCACCGGGCAGGGAAGGGCCGGGGCAATTAACACCACGGCGAGGTTCTCCAGCATCGAAAACGCCACCGACCCTGGCAGGGTCTCCGGCTTACCGGCAATCGCCAGGTCGGCTTCGCCGGTGACCACCTTCTCCATGGCGTCGGCGGCGTCGCCGGTCGACAGCTTGATCTCTACCGAGGGATGCGCGGCGCGAAAGCGGTCGAGGATCGGCGGCAGATGGCTATAGGCGGCGGTGACAGAGCAGAAGATGTGCAGCTCGCCGGAGAGCGAAGGGCCCTGCTGATCGATGGCGTGGCGAAGCTGCTGATACTGCAGTAAAGTCTGCTGGGCAAAGGTGCGTAACTCTTCCCCGGCTTCGGTCAGGGTCACCGTGCGATTATCTCGCACGAACAGCGGCTGGCCGAGGTCCTCTTCCAGGCGCTGGATCTGGCGCGAAAGCGTCGACGGGCTGACGTGCATGGCCCGCGCGCTGCGGCCAAAATGGCGGCTTTCCGCCAGATGCAGAAAGGTTTTCAGATCGCGTAAATCCACGGCGCGTACTCCCCGGTTTTGTATTTCATAAAATGCAACGTGACGTTGTGAATATATCAATTTCCGCAATAAAATTCCTGTCATATAGTAAGTTCATTCTCGCAAAAGCGAACCGAACAATAAGCACGACACAACATCACGGAGTTACAGACATGGCTAACTACTTTAATACACTGAACCTGCGCCAGCAGCTGGCACAGCTGGGCAAATGCCGCTTTATGGCGCGCGACGAATTCGCCGATGGCGCAAGCTACCTTCAGGGTAAAAAAGTGGTCATCGTCGGCTGCGGCGCGCAGGGTCTGAACCAGGGTCTGAACATGCGTGACTCCGGCCTGGATATCTCCTATGCGCTGCGCAAAGAAGCGATCGCCGAGAAGCGCGCCTCCTGGCGTAAAGCGACCGAAAACGGTTTTAAAGTCGGCACTTATGAAGAGCTGATCCCACAGGCGGACCTGGTGGTTAACCTGACCCCGGACAAACAGCACTCTGACGTTGTGCGCTCCGTACAGCCGCTGATGAAAGACGGCGCGGCGCTGGGCTACTCCCACGGCTTCAACATCGTGGAAGTGGGCGAGCAGATCCGTAAAGACATCACCGTGGTGATGGTGGCGCCGAAGTGCCCGGGTACCGAAGTGCGTGAAGAGTACAAACGCGGTTTCGGCGTACCGACGCTTATCGCGGTACACCCGGAAAATGACCCGAAAGGCGAAGGCATGGCCATTGCGAAAGCATGGGCAGCGGCGACCGGCGGCCACCGTGCGGGCGTCCTGGAGTCTTCCTTCGTGGCAGAAGTGAAATCTGACCTGATGGGCGAGCAGACCATCCTCTGCGGCATGCTGCAGGCGGGTTCTCTGCTGTGCTTCGACAAGCTGGTGGCGGAAGGTACCGACCCGGCGTATGCAGAAAAACTGATTCAGTTCGGCTGGGAAACCATCACCGAAGCGCTGAAGCAGGGCGGCATCACCCTGATGATGGATCGCCTCTCTAACCCGGCGAAACTGCGCGCTTATGCGCTCTCCGAGCAGCTGAAAGAGATTATGGCGCCGCTGTTCCAGAAACACATGGACGACATCATTTCCGGCGAATTCTCCTCCGGTATGATGGCGGACTGGGCGAACGACGATAAGAAACTGCTGACCTGGCGTGAAGAGACGGGTAAAACCGCGTTCGAAACCGCGCCGCAGTATGAAGGTAAAATCGGCGAGCAGGAGTACTTCGATAAAGGCGTTCTGATGATTGCGATGGTGAAAGCAGGCGTTGAGCTGGCGTTCGAAACCATGGTCGATTCCGGCATCATCGAAGAGTCCGCTTACTACGAATCACTGCACGAGCTGCCGCTGATCGCCAACACCATCGCCCGTAAGCGTCTGTACGAGATGAACGTGGTTATCTCCGATACCGCAGAATATGGTAACTACCTGTTCTCTTACGCTTGCGTACCGCTGCTGAAAGAGTTCATGACCACCCTGCAGACTGGCGACCTGGGTACGGCGATTGCCGAAGGCGCGGTAGACAACGCCCAGCTGCGTGATGTCAACGAAGCCATCCGCAGCCACCAGATCGAGAAAGTGGGTCACAAACTGCGTGGCTATATGACCGATATGAAGCGTATTGCGGTTGCCGGCTAATCCCTCGCCGTCTTTCGACTTGCCGATGCGTTGGCTACGGTACGTACACCCCAGTCACATAGATATCTATGTTCCTGGGGGTGTACTTCCTTGTCGCCTTCCGGCAAGCCAAAATCCATAGAGGAATGAATTTGTTTAGTAGGCCTGATAAGCGAAGCGCCATCAGGCAAAAACCCGGAGATTAAGATCCCCGGGTTTTTTTATTATTTCCGGTACAGGACTTTGATGATGTGGTAGCCGAACTGGGTATGCAGCGGTCCGGTTGGCTCCAGCACCGGGCAGGAGAAGACCACTTTATCGAACGCCGGGACCATCTGGCCCTGGCGGAATTCACCTAAATCACCGCCGCGTTTGCCTGATGGGCAAATAGAGTGTTTCTTTGCCAGCTTACCGAAGTCGGCGCCGTTTTTAATCTGCTCCAGAAGATCCAGAGCCAGTTTCTCTTCTTTAACAAGAATATGCAGTGCTGCTGCTGTTTTTGCCATGATCGTGCCTTGAATAGGTTGAGATAAATCGGGGCGCAATATACCACGCGTCAGCGGCGATAAAGCACCTTAATGATATGGTAGCCAAACTTGGTTTTTACCGGACCGTAGGGCTTGAGAAGCGGGCAGCTAAAGACCGCCTGATCGAATGGGCCGACCATCGCGCCTTGTTGAAACTCGCCCAGGTCGCCGCCGTTGCGCCCCGAGGGACATTGGGAATAGCGCTTCGCCAGATGATCGAAGCTGACGCCCCGCTCCAGTTTGGCGAGGATCTCCTGGGCCAGTTTTTCTTCTTTGACCAGGATATGCAGGGCTGCTGCGGTCTTTTTCATGGTTCTGCTCTATGGGTTAATCGCGATTTCTTCACTTTACCATCAGTCGGTAAATCTCGGCTCCGCTTTCTGCTACAATCCCCACCCCGTTCGAAGATTGAGCAAGACTCCCATGCGTTTAAACCCTGGCCAACAACAAGCCGTCGAATTTGTAACCGGACCGTGCCTGGTGCTGGCGGGCGCCGGCTCCGGTAAGACCCGCGTGATCACCAATAAAATCGCCCACCTGATCCGCGGCTGCGGCTATCAGGCGCGCCAAATCGCGGCCGTGACCTTTACCAACAAAGCCGCGCGCGAGATGAAAGAGCGCGTTGGGCAAACGCTGGGGCGCAAAGAGGCGCGCGGGCTGATGATTTCCACCTTCCACACCCTGGGGCTGGATATCATCAAGCGGGAATACGCCGCGCTGGGCATGAAGTCTAACTTCTCCTTATTCGACGATACCGACCAGGTGGCGTTGCTCAAAGAGCTGACCGAAGGGTTGATCGAAGATGACAAAGTGGTGCTCCAGCAGTTGATCTCGACGATCTCCAACTGGAAAAACGATCTGAAAACCCCGGCCCAGGCCGCCGCGGGTGCGAAAGGCGAACGGGACCGCATCTTCGTCCACTGCTATGGACTGTACGATGCGCATATGAAGGCCTGCAATGTCCTCGATTTTGACGATCTGATCCTGCTGCCGACGCTGCTGCTGCAGCGCAACGAGGAGGTGCGCGAACGCTGGCAGAATAAGATCCGCTACCTGCTGGTGGATGAGTATCAGGATACCAACACCAGCCAGTATGAGCTGGTGAAGCTGCTGGTGGGCCAGCGGGCGCGTTTTACCGTGGTAGGCGACGATGACCAGTCGATCTACTCGTGGCGCGGCGCGCGGCCACAGAACCTGGTGCTGCTCAGCCAGGACTTCCCGGCGCTGCAGGTTATCAAGCTTGAGCAGAACTATCGCTCCTCCGGGCGTATTCTGAAAGCCGCTAACATTCTGATCGCCAACAACCCGCACGTTTTTGAAAAGCGTCTGTTCTCCGAACTGGGATACGGCGCTGAGCTGAAAGTGCTCTCCGCCAATAATGAAGATCATGAAGCGGAGCGCGTGGCCGGGGAACTGATCGCCCACCACTTTATTAATAAAACCAATTACAAAGACTATGCGATCCTTTATCGCGGCAATCACCAGTCGCGGGTCTTTGAAAAGATGCTGATGCAGAACCGCATCCCGTACAAAATCTCCGGCGGCACGTCGTTCTTCTCGCGCCCGGAAATTAAAGATCTGCTGGCCTATCTGCGCGTGCTGACCAACCCGGACGACGACAGCGCCTTCCTGCGTATCGTCAACACGCCGAAGCGCGAGATCGGCCCGGCGACGCTGCAAAAGCTCGGTGAGTGGGCGATGGGCCGCAACAAAGGATTGTTCACCGCCAGCTTTGATATGGGTCTTAGCCAGATGCTGACCGGGCGCGGCTATGAATCACTCACCCGCTTCACCCACTGGCTGCGCGAGATCCAGCAACTGGCCGAACGCGAGCCGGTCAACGCCGTGCGCGACTTGATCCGCGGGATTGACTACGAATCCTGGTTGTATGAAACCTCGCCCAGCCCGAAAGCCGCGGAAATGCGCATGAAAAACGTCAACCAGCTGTTCACCTGGATGACCGAGATGCTGGAAGGCAGCGAAATCGATGAGCCGATGACCCTGACGCAGGTGGTCACCCGCTTTACGCTGCGCGACATGATGGAGCGCGGCGAATCGGATGAAGAGCTGGATCAGGTGCAGCTGATGACCCTCCATGCCTCAAAAGGGCTGGAGTTCCCGTATGTTTACCTGGTGGGCATGGAGGAGGGATTGCTCCCGCACCAGAGCAGCATTGATGAAGATAACGTCGATGAAGAGCGCCGGTTAGCCTACGTGGGCATCACCCGTGCGCAGAAAGAGCTGACCTTTACGCTCTGTAAGGAGCGCCGGCAGTATGGTGAGGTGGTGCGCCCGGAACCGAGCCGTTTCCTGCTCGAGCTACCCCAGGACGATCTGATTTGGGAGCAGGCGCGCAAAAGCATTACGCCTGAAGAGCGGATGCAAAAAGGCCAGGCCAACGTCGCTAATATTCGGGCGATGCTGGCAAAGGCGAAAAAAGCTTAGCGTCTTAGGCGATAAACTGCTGCCAGGCGGCGGAGAAGGGCATCACCAGTATCAGCGAGGGCAGCATATTGGCGGTAGGGAAGGCACGGATCCCGCACAGACGGAAACCGGTCGCCAGCATAATGATGCCGCCGCAGGCGGTGAAGTCGGCGATCATCGACGGATTGATTAACGCCATGATAAAGGTTGCCGCGAAAAACAGGATAACGAAAACAATCAGCTGGGGAATAAAGATCACGGTGATGATATACCCCAGCGTGGAGGCGAAAATCGCGGCAGTAAAAAAGTCGAGGATCGACTTGGTCAGCAGAATGGTCGGGTCGCCGGTCATCCCTTCGGTTAAGGCGCCGAAGATGCCGGTACCGCTGGCACAGAACAGGATCAGCACGGCGATAAACTGATTCATAAAATCTTCCGCACCGACGCTAGCGCTGGACTGCGCCGGAAAGATACGTTCAATGGGGCTGCGCAGCGTTGTTCCGGCTCGTTCAATCCATTTTTCAATATTCAACAGGCCGCCGATAATCGTGCCGACAATAATAGCCAGGGCAATCGGCGGCAGGTTATGCAATTTATTGACAAAGAATATGCCCATACTGATTGAGATCAGTCCGGCGATCAACGGTAAGGTTTTTTTGAAATGGTCCGGAATAAAACGATTCAGTGAAGCACCCGCCAACGCACCGACGAGAAGCGAGCCGCTACAGACAAATATACCTATAGCCATAATTTATTATCCCTAATAAAAATCAGGGCCTGAATATACAGGCCCTGAAATATTTAAATTAATTATTTAATGTTAAATACGCGGCTGGCATTACCCCAGGCGATTTTATCTTTCAGGCCTGCTTCAAGTTCTAAAGGATCAAACCAGTCGCAGGCCTGATGAATATCTTCATACGGATAATCGACAGAGAACATCACGCGTTCGGCGCCCATGACTTCAATAGCATTATTCAGTGAATGGGTATTGAAATGGCCGCTGGTGGTAACGATGAAGTTATTCTGCAGGTAGTGCATTAACGGTTTTTCCGCTTTACCCAGACCGCAGCCGAAACGCTGACGATAGAGACGATGTTGAGTGCGCGGCAGCATATGTACCAGCCCTTCGCCGAGGTGACCCAGTACCAGATTGAGGTTAGGATAACGATCGAACAGACCGCTCATCATCAGACGAATAGCATGCACTGCCGTTTCCTGAGCGAAGCCCCAGGCAGAGCCGATCAGGCTTTCGTAACCGGTATAGATGCCGCGCGCCGGGCCTTCCAGCGGTTCACGAGGATGCAGATAGACAGGCACGTTCAGCTCGTTGACCTTATCCCAGAATACCAGCATGGATTCGTCATCAAGATAGAGGCCATGCTCGCTATCTTTAACGTTGGTGTAGCCGTTGATCAGCGCACCTTTCATGCCTAACTTTTTCACGGCGCGCTCCAGCTCTTCCGCCGCGGCTTCCGGGTTCTGCAATGCCAGGGTCGCGAAGGCGCTGAATTTGTCCGGATTTGGCTTCACATAATTCTCAACGATAAAATCGTTGGTATCGCGGGCAAAAGAGACGGCTTTGGCTTTATCTAAAATAGACTGGGCGCCAGGTGAAGTCAGAGAAAGAATTACATGATCAATATGACGCTGCGCCATTTCTTCCAGCTGAATGCTGCGATCCAGCAGGCGGCGTTCGACATCTTTCATATATTCTGTGCCGTTACGACCTGCTTCACCAGATGAATCCCACAGACGGTTATTTTCAGGAGTGGATACGTGTTCTTCTAAAGCAATTTTTCCGCGCATGATATTTTCCTTGCGATATGAGTCAGTGTGGCTTGATGCGAGGAGAATAAAAGCTTTCACGTATTACCAGCAATATACCAAACGCAATAGGGGTTATTAATAAAACCAATACACGGGCGTATTTTGTTACTTAGATTTTAATAGAAGTACTCTGCTGTGCGGGATCGGCAAGCGTAGCGATCAGCGAGCGTAGCCAGATATGTCCGGGATCGCGGTGCAGCCGCTGATGCCAGACCTGACGGATGGCGATTTTGGCGAGGGGAAAAGGCAGCGGCCAGCTGCGGCAGGGATAGCGCCGGGTGATATGCCGCGCCACCTGTTCCGGGACGACGGCAATCATATCGCTTTCGGCCACCAGCTCACCGGTACCTAAAAAGCTTGGTAACGTCAGCGCAATGCGCCTGGACATGTGGTGCTCATCAAGCAGCTTATCCATATCGCCATGGGCAGTCCCCTCCACGCGGATCGCCAGATGCTTTTCCTGGCGCCAGTCTTCGGCGCGAAGCTGTGCACGAATGCGAGGATGGTTTTCCGCCGCCAGGCAGACATATGATTGATCGAAGAGATGTTGCTGGTAGACGCTTTCCGGAAGCTGCGTCAGATAGCCGATTGCGAGATCGCATTTCCCGGATTCTAGGGCGTTGAGGGTCTGCTCATCCAGATTCTGCACCGTAAAGGTGATCCCGTCCGCCGCCTGCTGCTGGAGCGCAATTTGCAATAAAGGCAGCAGCGTCATTTGGCTGATATCGGTCATACCGATCGTAAAATTACGCTGGCTCTGCTGGGGAAGAAATTCAGGTTTGACCGCTAAATCGTTATCGGCAAGCTGGAGAAGAGTCGAGATGGTGGGGGCGATCGCGTCCGCTCGCGGCGTCGGGATCATCCGCTGCCCGACCCGGACAAACAGCGGGTCAGCAAAATGATCCCGTAGTTTTTTCAGCAAAAGGCTGCCGGTGGGCTGGCTGATATCGAGCGCGTCCGCTGCTGGGGAAACATTGCCCAAACGGTAGAGTGCAGAGAAAAAGCGTAGCGATTTGAAATCCAGTTCTTCCCGCATCCGCCCTCCTGGCTGGATATTATTTCACCGTATCGCCGCTGGCGACCCGAAGTATCCAGTGGACGTAGCTTTGCCACTGACACTCCTGATCGACCATCTCCCGACCCAGCGGATGTTCATCCAGCCAGTTTCCCGGCAATGTCAGCGTTAGTTGTTCGTCTTGAGCGGTCAGCTGAATGGCGGGCAGCAAATCGTCACGCCGCCGGCTGGCAAAGAGGATCGCCAGTCGCAGCAGGCGACAAAGATGTTCGGCAACCCGTGGCGGGACGGCGTTCTGCTGATGAAGCGATGAGAGGTCGATGGCGTTAGTCTGGTTAAGCAGCAGCGTCGCAATCAGCTTCTTCTGCGCTGGGGTAAAGCCGGGCAGGTCGAGATTATTGACCAGATAGGCCGCGTGCTGCGGCGCGCGCTTAAAATCCACGCTCAGGCCAATCTCATGCAACGCACAGGCGCTGAGGAGCAAATCGCGGCTCAGCGGATCCAGTTCCCAGCAGCCGTCCAGCTGGCTGAGCAGGTGGCTGGCAAGACCAGCGACGCGCTGGGCCTGTTCGGTGTCGATCATAAAACGACGCTGAATATTACGCAGAGTGCGGCTGCGGATGTCCTGTTCAACGGAGAGATGCAGCATGCCATACACCAGCCCTTCCCGTAATGCGCCGCCCGCGAGGGTCATACACTGAATATTCAGTTCGCTGAAGATAGCGATAAGGATCGCCAGCCCGCTCGGAAACACCAGCGCTCGCTCAAGGGTTAAGCCTTCGATCTCCAGCTCTTCCAGGCGTCCGCACTGGATGGCGCGCTGTTTAAGCTGCTGGAGTTTGGTCAGGGTGATCCGCTCATCCATCCCCTGCGCCATCATAATTTCCTGCAGAGCCTGAACGGTGCCGGAGGCGCCAACGCACACTTTCCATCCGTGATAGCGCAGCACATCGGCGATGGGCAGTAGCACCTCACGCGCGGCCGCCTCGGCAAGATCGAAATTCTCTTTCGTCAGGCTGCGGTCGGCGAAATAGCGTTCAAGCCAGGTCACACAGCCCATCGACAGGCTAAATAGCGAGGTCGTTTGCGCGCCGGTGCCGGTCACCAGTTCGGTGCTGGCGCCGCCGATATCGACCACCAGACGCTGATCGGCGCCGCCGGTGGTGTGGGCGACACCCTGATAAATCAGGCGCGCTTCTTCTTCACCGCTAATGACCTGTACCGGACTGCCGAGGATCTCCTGCGCTTTCGCCAGAAATTCGCCGGCATTGACGGCAAGACGCAGCGTGGCGGTGGCCACGACGCGGATTTGCGCCGGCGGAATATCCTGCAGGCGTTCGGCAAACAGGCGTAAGCACTGCCAGCCGCGCTCCATCGCTTCTGCGGAGAGCGTGTTGTCGCTATTCAGGCCGGCGGCCAGACGAACTTTGCGCTTAATGCGGCTCAGCGTCTGGATACTGCCAGCCACCTCGCGCACCACCAACATATGGAAACTGTTGGAGCCCAAATCAATGGCGGCATACAGCGAGGTGGAGCTCATGCTCTTCATCGTTCAGAAGGCTCCCTCGTCGACGGGGCGCTTGTGCCCAATCCGTGTAACTGAGCGGGTTGCCGGGGAAACGCGCCCTGGCAGATTCTGAATGATTGAGCGTATAGCATAGAGTTCTTAACCTGAACGACGACGATTGCGCGGTGGACCGCTGCGGCGCGGGCCGTTGCCTGGACGCGCACGGGTCAGTCGCAGCGGCTTAGGCAGGTCGGTCATCAGCGCGTCCGGGTTGTACTTGCTGACCGGAATTGAGTGACCAATATAGGTTTCGATAGCCGGCAGGTTCAGCGCATACTCTTCGCAGGCGAGGCTGATGGAGTGACCGCTGGCGCCAGCGCGACCGGTACGGCCAATGCGGTGAACGTAATCTTCGCAGTCGTCCGGCAGATCGTAGTTAAAGACGTGGGTCACGGCCGGAATGTGCAAGCCACGAGCGGCAACGTCAGTCGCGACCAGAATATCAAGGTCGCCGCGGGTAAATTCTTCGAGAATCCGCAGACGTTTTTTCTGCGCCACGTCGCCGGTCAGCAGACCTACGCGATGGCCGTCGGCGGCGAGATGGCCCCAGATATCTTCACAACGATGCTTGGTATTGGCGAAGACGATGGCGCGATCGGGCCACTCTTCTTCCAGCAGCGTCTGCAGCAGGCGCATTTTTTCTTCGTTGGACGGGTAGAAGAGCTCTTCTTTAATACGGTGGCCCGTTTTCTGTTCCGGCTCGACTTCAACGTACTCGGCGTTGTTCATTTGTTCGAACGCCAGTTCGCGTACGCGATAAGAAAGCGTCGCGGAGAACAGCATGTTCAGACGCTGAGTGGCCGGCGGCATGCGGCGGAACAGCCAGCGGATATCTTTAATAAAGCCGAGATCGTACATGCGATCGGCTTCGTCCAGCACGACGACCTGAATGGCGCCGAGGTTAATGTGGTTTTGCTTCGCGTAATCGATCAGACGACCGGTGGTACCGATCAGAATATCGACGCCGCTTTCCAGCACTTTCAGCTGCTTATCGTAGCCGTCGCCGCCGTAAGCCAGACCCAGCTTCAGACCGGTGGCCTGCGCCAGCGGTTCAGCGTCCGCGTGGATCTGTACCGCCAGTTCACGCGTCGGCGCCATAATCAGCGCGCGCGGCTGGTTAACCTGGCGATCGGCGATAGCCGGGTGAGAGAGAAGATAATGAAACGTCGACGTCAGGAACGCCATCGTTTTACCGGTACCGGTTTGCGCCTGCCCGGCGACATCGCGGCCTTCCAGCGTCAGCGGAAGGGCGAGGGCCTGAATAGGTGTGCAATTATGAAACCCTTTCTTTTCAAGGGCTTCAATGACTGCCGGGTGCAGGGCGAAGTCGGAAAACTTCTGTTCTGTTAAATGTGTTTTGCTCATAGTGTGGTAGAATATCAGCTAACTATTGCATTAAGAAAGCGTATCCGGTGAAATAACGTCAACCTTTCGTTGGCGGTGTACGAAATTATTCAAGGTACGTCTACGGTAACTGAACGAATCCAGGATAGCTTAGACCACTAAGCGAGCCGGGAGCGATAAATCTGCAATATGCAGTGCGCGTTCAGGTGACCCTGGCGTCAAAGGGTGGGTCCATGAGGGATCGCGCCAGTTGGCAGACCAGAGAATTGAGGTATCCTGAAGAATAGCGTGCATAACGTAGCCGCAGCGCGTCGTTGATGGCTACGACACCAACACACCAGGCTTATTCCTGTGGAGTTAAATATGAGCGATAAAATTATTCACCTGACTGACGACAGTTTTGACACGGACGTACTCAAGGCTGACGGGCTGACCCTCGTCGATTTCTGGGCAGAGTGGTGTGGTCCGTGCAAAATGATCGCCCCGATTCTGGATGAGATCGCTGAAGAGTATCAGGGCAAACTGACCGTAGCTAAGCTGAACATCGACCAGAACCCGGGCACCGCGCCGAAGTACGGCATTCGCGGCATCCCAACCCTGCTGCTGTTCAAAAACGGCGAAGTGGCGGCCACCAAAGTCGGCGCACTGTCCAAGGGTCAGCTGAAAGAGTTCCTCGACGCCAACCTGGCGTAAGCGAATTGCTGTTCCGGCGTCCAGATTCCTATTTTTTGCGGAACTCTGGACGCCCGGCTGGAGTCGTGCTAAGTTAATCCACAGACTTCGTTTTAAACATACCTTGTTTGAATCTTGTTTTACCCGAAGCATCCCGCAAAAAATGCGCGTGAAGCTATTAATTCCGGGCTTTTCACTCATTCCGTCTAGTCGTTTCAGTTCTGCGTTCTTTCCTGTGACCAGGCGACGTACAGACACGAGATGAAGGCCGTTAACAGGCATGGAAGTTCCTGCCATACCATTCACAACATTAAGTTCGAGATTTACCCCGAGTTTAAGAACCCACACCACTATGAATCTTACCGAATTAAAGAATACGCCGGTTTCTGAGCTGATTACTCTCGGCGAAAATATGGGGCTGGAAAACCTGGCTCGTATGCGTAAGCAGGATATTATTTTTGCCATCCTCAAGCAGCATTCGAAGAGTGGCGAAGATATCTTTGGCGACGGCGTACTGGAGATACTGCAGGATGGATTTGGATTCCTCCGCTCCGCAGACAGCTCCTACCTCGCCGGCCCTGACGACATCTACGTATCCCCCAGCCAAATCCGCCGTTTCAACCTCCGCACTGGTGACACCATTTCCGGTAAGATTCGTCCTCCGAAAGAGGGTGAGCGTTACTTTGCGCTGCTGAAAGTTAACGAAGTTAACTACGACAAGCCGGAAAACGCCCGTAACAAGATCCTGTTCGAGAACTTAACGCCGCTGCACGCGAATTCTCGTCTGCGTATGGAGCGTGGTAACGGTTCTACCGAAGACTTAACCGCTCGCGTACTGGATCTGGCTTCCCCGATTGGCCGCGGCCAGCGTGGTCTGATCGTCGCGCCGCCGAAAGCCGGTAAAACCATGCTGCTGCAGAACATCGCGCAGAGCATCGCTTACAACCATCCGGACTGCGTGCTGATGGTGCTGCTGATCGACGAACGTCCGGAAGAAGTGACCGAGATGCAGCGTCTGGTGAAAGGTGAAGTGGTTGCTTCCACCTTCGACGAACCGGCATCTCGTCACGTTCAGGTTGCTGAGATGGTTATCGAGAAAGCGAAACGTCTGGTTGAACACAAGAAAGACGTTATCATCCTGCTTGACTCCATTACCCGTCTGGCGCGCGCCTACAACACCGTGGTCCCGGCTTCCGGTAAAGTGCTGACCGGTGGTGTGGACGCCAACGCCCTGCACCGTCCGAAGCGTTTCTTCGGTGCGGCGCGTAACGTCGAAGAGGGCGGCAGCCTGACCATCATCGCCACGGCGCTGATCGACACCGGCTCCAAAATGGATGAAGTTATCTACGAAGAGTTTAAAGGCACCGGTAACATGGAGCTGCACCTCTCTCGTAAGATTGCCGAAAAACGCGTCTTCCCGGCTATCGATTACAACCGTTCCGGTACGCGTAAAGAAGAGCTGCTCACCACTCAGGAAGAGCTGCAGAAAATGTGGATCCTGCGCAAAATTATCCATCCGATGGGTGAGATCGACGCGATGGAGTTCCTCATTAATAAACTGGCAATGACTAAGACGAATGATGACTTCTTCGATATGATGAAGCGCTCGTAAGGTAAAAAAAGCCAAAAACGCCACGCCTTTGCGTGGCGTTTTCATTTTGGGATTTGTATGATCCAGAGACAGAGAAAGCGGGACGAAAGTTGTCGTATAATGGCGCCGGACAGCAGGCGGAGACAGCTTTAACAGACTAAAATCTATACAATAAATTTGTAATGTTCTGCTTTTCCCCTTCTGGAGTTGGGGCATCATCGCTATACTTCCCGGATTAACTATGCTGAGAGCACATGCGTTGTGAATTTACTCACTGCTATTACTGAATTAATCAGTATTTTCTTATTCACGACCCTCTTTATTTTTGTCGCGCGGAAAGTGGCAAAAAAGATTGGGTTAGTGGATAAACCAAACTATCGCAAACGGCATCAGGGGTTGATTCCGTTGGTCGGTGGTATCTCAGTTTATGCAGGCATCTGTTTCACCTTCGCCATCGCCGATTATTATATTCCTCACGCCTCGCTGTATCTGGCCTGTGCGGGGGTATTGGTGCTGGTTGGCGCGCTGGACGATCGCTTCGACATCAGCGTGAAAATTCGCGCGGTCATTCAGGCCGCGATCGCCGTGATTATGATGATGGCAGGGAATCTGCATCTGAGTAGTCTGGGCTTTATTTTTGGCTCGTGGGAGCTGGTGCTGGGGCCTTTCGGCTTCTTCCTCACTCTGTTTGCCGTCTGGGCCGCCATCAACGCGTTTAATATGGTCGATGGGATTGACGGCCTGCTCGGCGGCCTGTCATCCGTCTCCTTTGCGGCGACCGGGATCATCCTCTGGTTTGACGGTCAGTACAGCCTGGCGATGTGGTGTTTTGCGATGATCGCCGCCATTCTGCCCTATATTCTTCTTAATCTTGGCGCCCTCGGCCGCCGCTATAAAGTTTTTATGGGTGACGCCGGCAGCACCATGATTGGCTTCACCATCATCTGGATCCTGCTGGAAACCACACAAGGTAAAACGCATCCCATCAGCCCGGTCACCGCGCTGTGGATTATCGCTATCCCGTTGATGGATATGGTGGCGATTATGTATCGCCGCCTGCGCAAAGGCATGAGTCCTTTCTCACCGGACCGGCAGCATATTCATCATTTGATCATGCGCGCCGGGTTTACTTCCCGCCAGGCGTTCGTCCTGATCACCCTGGCCGCTGCCCTGCTGGCGCTGGTTGGCGTCGCGGCGGAATATACCCGCATTGTGCCGGAATGGGTGATGTTAATTCTCTTTTTGGTGGCCTTCTTCCTTTATGGCTACTGTATTAAGCGCGCCTGGAAAGTGGCGCGTCTGGTTAAGCGCATCAGACGCAGAATTCGGCGACACAGCGGCAATAATCCGAAACTAACCAAGTAAAGCTGGGGATGTGATGACTCAACCATTACCGGGAGCACAATCAGTGAACGTTGAGAACGAGCTGGATATTCGCGGGCTGTTTCGCGCTTTATGGGCAGGAAAAGGCTGGATAGTCGGCGGTGCTGTACTCTTCGCCGCTATCGTGTTGGTGTATACCTTCTTTGCTCGCCAGGAGTGGAGCGCCACGGCGATCACCGATCGGCCTACTGTCAACATGTTGGGGGGGTACTATTCCCAGCAGCAGTTCTTACGCAATCTGGATATCAAAGCCGACCTGGCCTCGGTGGATCAGCCTTCCGCCATGGATGAAGCGTATAAAGAGTTCATCATGCAGTTGGCCTCCTGGGATACCCGGCGTGATTTCTGGCTGCAAACGGACTACTACAAGCAGCGACAGTCGGGTAATGCTCGCGCCGATGCGGCGATGCTGGATGATTTAATTAACAATATCCAGTTTATGCCAGGCGATGCGGCCAAGAGCGTCAACGACAGCGTCAAACTGACCGCCGAGACCGGGCAGGATGCCAATAATTTGCTGCGCCAGTATGTGGCTTTCGCCAGCCAGCGGGCGGCCGGCCATCTTAACGACGAGCTCAAAGGCGCCTG
The DNA here is from genome assembly GCF_021739525.1 of Klebsiella sp. 2019SCSN059. Lineage (NCBI taxonomy): Bacteria > Pseudomonadati > Pseudomonadota > Gammaproteobacteria > Enterobacterales > Enterobacteriaceae > Klebsiella > Klebsiella sp. 2019SCSN059. The sequence goes on from NZ_JAKKOM010000024.1 coordinate 25,472, forward strand.
GGCGGCGCGAACGGTGCAAATGAAGGCGCAGGTGAAGCGCCAGGAAGAAGTGGCCGAGGCTATTTTCAACCGCCGGACCCACAGCGTGGAGCAAGCGCTGAAGGTCGCTCAGCAGCATAATATCTCGCGCAGCGAAACGGATGTTCCCGCCGATCAGTTGCCGGATTCAGAGCTATTTTTATTGGGCAGGCCGATGCTGCAGGCCAGACTGGAAAACCTGCAGGCCGTCGGACCGGAATATGACCTCGATTACGACCAGAATCGCGCCATGCTGAGCACGTTGAACGTCGGTCCAACGTTGGATCCGCGTTTTCAGACTTACAGGTATTTGCGAACGCCGGAAGAACCTGTAAAACGCGATAGCCCTCGCCGTGTATTTCTGATGGTGATGTGGGGGATTGTGGGTGCGCTCATCGGCGCAGGCGTGGCGTTATCGCGTCGTCGTGTCCTGTGATTGCGGCCTGTGGTGAAGGGCAAATGACCTTCATCGCCTAATCGAAGAGAATCGATGTGAAAGTACTAACTGTATTTGGCACGAGGCCGGAAGCCATCAAGATGGCTCCTCTGGTCCATGCGCTGGCAAAGGATCCTCATTTTGAGGCGAAAGTATGCGTGACTGCGCAGCATCGGGAGATGCTCGATCAGGTGTTGAAACTATTCTCCATCACCCCGGACTACGATCTTAACATCATGAAGCCGGGGCAGGGGCTCACCGAGATCACCTGCCGTATTCTTGAGGGGCTGAAGCCGGTTCTGGAGTCGTTTAAACCCGACGTGGTGCTGGTGCATGGCGATACCACCACCACGATGGCGGCGAGCCTGGCGGCGTTTTACCAGCGCATACCGGTGGGCCATGTAGAGGCGGGTCTGCGGACCGGCGATTTAAGTTCGCCGTGGCCGGAAGAGGGCAACCGTACGCTGACCGGGCATCTGGCGACGTACCATTTCGCCCCTACGGAAACCTCGCGGCAGAATCTGCTGCGGGAAAACATTGCCGACAGTCGCATCACGGTGACCGGGAATACGGTCATCGATGCCCTATTCTGGGTGCGCGATCGCGTTCTGGGCGATGAAGCGCTACGGGAGACCCTGCTGCAGCGCTATCCTTTCATTAGCCACGGTAAAAAAATGATTCTGGTTACCGGCCATCGGCGGGAAAGCTTTGGGCTCGGCTTTGAGCAGATCTGCCAGGCGCTGGCGGAGATAGCCCATACCCACCCTGAGGTGCAGATTGTCTATCCGGTTCACCTGAATCCTAACGTCAGCGAACCGGTGAACCGTATTCTCGGCCATATCGACAACGTGATGTTGATTGAACCGCAGGACTACCTGCCGTTCGTCTGGTTGATGGATCGGGCCTGGCTCATCCTGACCGATTCCGGTGGTATTCAGGAAGAGGCGCCTTCCCTGGGGAAACCGGTGCTGGTCATGCGCGATATGACCGAACGTCCGGAAGCGGTGGCCGCCGGTACCGTCTGTCTGGTGGGCACCGACAGCCAGCGCATCGTGGCGGAAGTCACGCGACTGCTGGAGGATGATGCCGCATACCAGGCGATGAGCCGCGCGCATAATCCTTATGGCGATGGCGAAGCATGTCGTCGAATTTTGTCTGCACTTAAAAATAATCAGGTAACGCTATGAGTTTTTCTACCATTTCAGTGATTGGCCTTGGCTATATCGGGCTGCCAACCGCTGCCGCGTTCGCCTCCCGGCAGAAGCGGGTGGTCGGCGTTGATGTCAATCAACATGCCGTGGAGACCATTAACCGTGGAGAGATTCATATCGTGGAGCCGGATCTGGCGAGCGTGGTGAAGACCGCGGTCGAGCAGGGATATTTAAGCGCCACCACCACCCCGGTGGCAGCGGATGCCTACCTGATTGCCGTGCCGACGCCGTTTAAAGATCGCCACGAGCCGGATATGGTGTTTGTCGAGTCGGCGGCTAAATCCATTGCGCCGACGTTAAAGAAAGGCTCGCTGGTGATCCTCGAGTCCACCTCGCCGGTCGGGTCGACCGAACAGATGGCTGAGTGGCTGGCGGAGATGCGCCCGGACCTCAGCTTTCCCCAGCAGGTGGGTGAAGCGGCGGACGTGAATATCGCCTACTGCCCGGAGCGGGTATTGCCCGGCCAGGTGATGGTCGAGCTGATTAAAAACGACCGCGTTATCGGCGGCATGTCGCCGGTCTGCTCCGCTCGCGCCAGCGAGCTGTATAAAATCTTCCTCGAAGGCGAATGTGTGGTGACCAACTCGCGTACCGCCGAGATGTGCAAGCTGACGGAAAACAGCTTCCGCGACGTCAACATCGCTTTTGCCAACGAGCTGTCGCTGATTTGCGCCGATCAGGCCATTAACGTCTGGGAACTGATCCGCCTGGCGAACCGCCATCCGCGAGTGAATATCCTGCAGCCGGGACCGGGCGTCGGCGGCCACTGTATCGCCGTCGACCCGTGGTTTATCGTGGCGCAAAACCCGCAGCAGGCGCGTCTGATCCGCACGGCTCGTGAGGTCAACGACCACAAGCCGGAATGGGTTATCGAACAGGTGAAGGCGCAGGTAGCTGACTGCCTGAATGCCACCAACAAACGGGCCAGCGAGCTGACCATTGCCTGTTTTGGCCTCGCCTTTAAGCCGAATATTGACGACCTGCGCGAAAGCCCGGCAATGGAAATTGCCGCGCAGATTGCCCGCTGGCACAGCGGCACGACGCAGGTAGTTGAGCCCAACATTCACGCGCTGCCGAAGAAACTCGACGGTCTGTGTACGCTGGCGACCCTCGATGCGGCGCTGGCCAGCGCCGACGTGCTGGTGATGCTGGTCGATCACAATGAATTTAAAGCCGTTAGCGGCGACAGCGTCACCCAGGCGTATATCATCGACACCAAAGGAGTGTGGCGGTGAGAACCATTCTGGTCACCGGCGGCGCGGGCTTCATTGGTTCGGCGGTAGTGCGGGAGATTATCCAGCACACCGCCGATCGCGTAGTGGTGGTGGATAAACTGACCTACGCCGGCAATTTAATGTCGCTGGCGCCGGTGGCGCAGGATGCGCGTTTCGCCTTTGAACAGGTGGATATCTGCGACCGCGGCGAGCTGGACCGTATTTTCGTGCAGTATCAACCGGATACAGTGATGCACCTGGCGGCGGAAAGCCATGTCGATCGGTCGATTGACGGCCCGGCGGCATTTATTGAAACCAATATCGTGGGCACCTATACGCTGCTGGAGGCGGCCCGTAGCTGGTGGAATACGCTGGCTACGGCGCAAAAATCGGCGTTTCGCTTCCATCACATCTCCACCGATGAAGTGTATGGCGATCTGCACGGCAGCGATGATTTCTTTACCGAGACCACGCCCTATGCGCCAAGCAGCCCCTATTCGGCCTCGAAAGCCAGCAGCGACCACCTGGTGCGTGCCTGGCTGCGGACCTATGGCCTGCCGACGCTTATCACCAACTGCTCGAATAACTACGGCCCATATCACTTCCCCGAGAAGCTGATCCCGCTGACCATCCTCAACGCGCTGGCAGGCAAGCCGCTGCCAGTGTATGGCAATGGACAGCAGATCCGCGACTGGCTGTACGTGGAAGATCACGCCAGAGCGCTGTATCTGGTGGCGACCCGCGGCGAACCGGGCGAGACTTACAATATCGGCGGTCATAACGAGCGTAAAAACATCGAGGTGGTGGAAACCATTTGCGAATTGCTCGAAGCGCTGGCGCCGCATAAGCCGCAGGGCGTGGCGCACTATCGCGACCTGATCGCCTTTGTTGCCGATCGCCCGGGCCACGATCTGCGCTATGCCATTGATGCCTCGAAGATCGCCCGTGAGCTGGGCTGGACGCCGGCTGAGACCTTCACTTCCGGTATGCGTAAGACCGTGGCGTGGTATCTGGCGAACGAGACATGGTGGCGCCAGGTTCAGGACGGAAGCTATCAGGGCGAGCGTCTTGGACTGCAAGGCTAATCATCTCAGGGGGGAATGATGAAAGGTATTATTCTGGCGGGGGGTTCCGGAACGCGACTGCATCCCATCACCCGCGGCGTGTCGAAGCAGCTGTTGCCGATCTACGATAAGCCGATGATCTACTACCCGCTGTCGGTATTAATGCTGGCCGGGATCCGTGAGATCCTGATCATCACCACGCCGGACGATCTGCGCGATTTCCAGCGCCTGCTCGGCGATGGCTCAGAGTTTGGCATTGCGCTGCACTATGCCGTACAGCCGACGCCGGATGGTTTAGCCCAGGCGTTTATCATCGGCGAAGCCTTTCTTAACGGCGAACCGGCGTGCCTGGTGTTAGGCGACAACATCTTCTTCGGCCAGAGCTTCAGCCCCAAGCTGCGCAGCGTGGCTGCCCGCACGGAAGGGGCGACGATTTTTGGCTATCAGGTGATGGATCCTGAGCGCTTTGGCGTGGTGGAGTTTGATGACAACTTTCGCGCGCTGTCGCTGGAAGAGAAGCCGAAGCAGCCGAAGTCGAACTGGGCGGTCACCGGTCTCTATTTCTACGATGGCAAGGTGGCGGAGTACGCCAAACGGGTCAAGCCATCCGAGCGCGGCGAACTGGAAATCACCTCCATCAACCAGATGTACCTTGAAGATGGCGCACTGACCGTCGAACTGCTTGGACGCGGCTTTGCGTGGCTGGATACCGGCACCCACGATAGCCTGATCGAGGCCAGCATGTTCGTGCAGACCGTCGAGAAGCGTCAGGGCTTCAAAATCGCCTGTCTGGAAGAGATCGGCTGGCGCAACGGCTGGCTGGACGACGACGGCGTCAAACACGCGGCGAAGCGGTTGGAAAAAACCGGCTACGGCCAATATCTGCTGGATCTGCTCCGTGCCCGTCCGCGCCAGTATTGATCCCCTGGAGTGGGAGAACCGCTTCTTTGCCGTTAACAGCGCCGTCGTTCACTTTGACGAGCATGCGCCGCGGCTGACGCCTGAGGCGCTGGCGGGGTGGTCGCGAGTGCAGGCGAAGGTAGCCGCCAGCGACACCGTCCGGCTCGACGCGCTGCAGCAGCTGGGTTTTCAGCTGGTGGAAGGCGAGGTCGATCTGGCGCTACCGGTGGGCAACCCTGCGGATGCGGGCGCCGACGTCGCCGTGGAGGCGGATATTGCGCCACTGCGCGAGCAGGCGGCGCAGGCCTTTGCGATGAGCCGCTTTCGCGCGCCCTGGTATGCTGCCGACGCCAGCGGCCGCTTCTATGCCCAGTGGATTGAAAATGCGGTGCGCGGCACCTTCGATCATCAGTGCCTGATTTACCGCCATCCAGAGGGCGATATTCGCGCCTTTGTCTCTCTGCGCCAGCTCAATGCCACCGAGGCGCGTATCGGCCTGCTGGCCGGACGCGGCGCCGGGGCGCAGCTGATGCAGGCGGCGCGGTACTGGGCCGCTTCGCGCGGACTTTCTACACTGCGGGTGGCGACCCAGATGGGCAACACCGCCGCGCTTAAACGTTATATTCTCAGCGGTGCTAATGTGGAAAGCACCGCCTACTGGCTATACAGGTGACCCCATGATCCCATTTAACGCGCCGCCGGTGGTTGGAACCGAGCTTGATTACATGCAGTCTGCGATGAACAGCGGCAAGCTGTGCGGCGACGGCGGCTTTACGCGCCGCTGCCAGCAGTGGATGGAGCAGCGTTTTGGCACGGCAAAAGCCCTGCTAACCCCTTCCTGCACGGCTTCGCTGGAGATGGCCGCGCTGCTGCTGGATATCCAGCCGGGCGACGAAGTGATTATGCCCAGCTATACCTTTGTCTCCACCGCCAATGCCTTTGTGCTGCGCGGGGCGAAAATCGTCTTCGTCGATATCCGTCGCGATACGATGAATATCGATGAAACGTTAATCGAAGCCGCTATCACCGATAAAACCCGGGCGATCGTCCCGGTGCACTATGCCGGCGTAGCCTGCGAGATGGATACCATCATGGCCATCGCCGACAAGTACAACCTGTTCGTGGTGGAAGACGCCGCGCAGGGGGTGATGTCCACCTACAAGGGGCGCGCGCTGGGCACCATCGGCCATATCGGCTGCTTCAGCTTCCATGAAACTAAAAACTACACCGCCGGCGGTGAGGGCGGGGCGACGCTGATCAACGATCGCACGCTGGTGGAACGTGCGGAGATCATTCGCGAAAAAGGCACCAACCGCAGCCAGTTCTTTCGTGGCCTGGTGGATAAATATACCTGGCGGGACATTGGCTCCAGCTATCTGATGTCCGACCTGCAGGCCGCCTATCTGTGGGCGCAGCTGGAAGCGGCGGAGCGCATCAACCAGCAGCGTCTGGCGCTGTGGCAGAATTACTATGACGCGCTGCTGCCGCTGGCCCGCGCGGGACGTATTGAACTGCCGACGGTCCCGGCTGACTGCGGGCAAAACGCGCACATGTTCTACATTAAGCTGCGCGATATCGAGGATCGCAGCAGGCTTATCGCCTGGCTGAAAGAGGCGGAGATCCTCGCGGTATTCCATTACATTCCCCTGCACAGCTGTCCGGCAGGCGAACACTTCGGCGAATTCCGCGGTGAAGACCGCTATACCACCCAGGAGAGCGAGCGCCTGGTGCGCCTGCCGCTGTTTTACAATCTGTCTGTGGTGAACCAGCGGACGGTGATTAACTCGCTGCTGAGCTACTTCTCCTGATATGTCGTTAGCAAAAGCCTCATTGTGGACGGCGGCCTCGACGCTGGTCAAAATCGGCGCCGGGCTGTTGGTCGTCAAGCTGCTGGCCGTCTCGTTTGGGCCCGCGGGCGTTGGTCAGGCCGGTAACTTCCGGCAACTGGTCACCGTGCTCGGCGTGCTGGCCGGGGCCGGGATATTTAACGGCGTCACGAAGCTGGTGGCTCAGCATCACGACGATCCCCCGCGCCTGAAGCAGGTGGTGGGCACCTCGTCGGCGATGGTGCTTGGCTTTTCCACGCTGCTGGCGCTGGTGTTTTTACTGGCGGCGGCGCCGATAAGCCAGGGGCTGTTCGGTCATACTCATTATCAGAATCTGGTACGGCTGGTGGCGCTGGTGCAGATGGGGATCGCCTGGGCGAACTTCCTGCTGGCGCTGATGAAAGGCTTTCGCGATGCGGCGGGAAACGCCTTCTCGCTGATTGCCGGCAGCCTGATTGGCGTGGCGGCCTATTATGCCTGTTACTACTTCGGTGGTTACCAGGGGGCGCTGCTGGGGCTGGCGTTAGTGCCGGCGCTGGTGGTGATCCCGGCGGGCATCATGCTCTGGCGGCGGGGTAATATTCCGCTGAGCGCCCTGCGTCCGCGCTGGGATAACGGTCTGGCGGGACAGCTATCGAAATTTACCCTGATGGCGCTGATAACCTCAGTGACCCTGCCGGTGGCTTATGTGATGATGCGTAATCTGCTGGCGGCGCATTATGGCTGGGAGGCGGTCGGTATCTGGCAGGGGGTGAGCAGTATCTCCGATGCCTATCTGCAGTTTATTACCGCCTCGTTCAGCGTCTATCTCCTGCCGACGCTGTCGCGGCTGAGCGCCAAAACGGATATCACCCGCGAGATAGTCAAGTCGCTGAAATTCGTCCTGCCGGCAGTGGCGGCGGCGAGCCTGACGGTCTGGCTGCTGCGCGATTTTGCCATCTGGCTGCTGTTTTCCGATCGCTTTACCGCGATGCGTGACCTGTTCGCCTGGCAGCTGGTGGGCGACGTTTTAAAAGTAGGCGCCTACGTCTATGGCTATCTGGTGATCGCTAAAGCGTCGCTGCGTTTTTATATTCTGACGGAAATCAGCCAGTTCACGCTGCTGACCGCATTCTCACACTGGCTTATACCGGCGCACGGCGCGGTTGGCGCGGCGCAGGCGTATATGGCCACTTATATTGTTTATTTCGCCCTTTGTAGTGGCGTGTTTTTACTCTGGCGTAAACGGGCATGACAGCACTGATACATGTACTGGGATCGGATATCCCGCATCATAACCAGACCGTACTGCGGTTCTTTAACGACGAACTGGCCGCCGATCCGCAGGCCAGGAGATTTATGGTCGTCGGTGATGAGGCCAGCGTGCGTGATGGGTATCCGGCGCTGGACATCACCTGCTATCCGGGGAAGAAGTCGCTGGCGCAGGCGGTGATTGCGCAAGCCAAAGCCAACCGTCAGCAGCGCTTTTTCTTCCACGGCCAGTTCAATACCGGCCTGTGGCTGGCGCTGTTGAGCGGCGGTATTCGCCCATCGCAGTTTAACTGGCATATCTGGGGGGCGGATCTGTATGAAAACGCGACCAGCCTGAAGTTCCGCCTGTTCTATCCGCTGCGCCGCCTGGCGCAGGGGCGGGTAGGGCGCGTTTTCGCCACCCGCGGCGATCTTAGCTGGTTCGCTAACCGCCATCCGCGCGTTCCGGGCGAACTGCTCTACTTCCCGACCCGTATGGATCCGGCGCTGAATACCCTGGCCGAAAACGCGCCGCGCGGCGACACGCTGACCATTCTGGTGGGCAACTCCGGGGATCGCAGCAATGAACATATTGCCGCGCTGAAGGCTATCCATCAGCAGTTTGGCGATACGGTAAACGTCATCGTGCCGATGGGCTATCCGGCGAATATCGAGGCCTATATCAATGAGGTTCGTGAGGCGGGGGCGGCGCTGTTTAGTCGCGAGCATCTGCAGATCCTCAGCGAGAAGCTTGAGTTTCATGATTATCTGGCGCTGCTGCGCCGCTGCGATCTGGGCTATTTCCTGTTTGCGCGTCAGCAGGGGATCGGCACCCTGTGCCTGTTGATTCAGGCGGGCATTCCCTGCGTGCTCAACCGCGAAAACCCGTTCTGGCAGGATATGACCGAGCAGCATGTGCCGGTGCTGTTCACCAGCGATGCGCTGGACGTCAGCGTGGTGCGCGAAGCGCAGCGCCAGCTGGCGAGCGTGGATAAGTCGGGTATCGCTTTCTTCCGGCCGAACTATCTGACGGGCTGGCAGCGGGCGCTACGGTTAGCGGCGGAGGGGCAGGCATGACGTTAATGCAATTTAGCGGGCTGCTGGTGGTCTGGCTGCTGTCGACGCTGTTTATCGCCACCGCCACCTGGTTTGAGTTCCGTCGGGTACGCTTCAACTTCAACGTCTTTTTCTCGTTGCTGTTTCTGCTGACCTTTTTCTTCGGTTTCCCGCTGACCAGTATTCTGGTGTTCCGCTTTGACGTCAGCGTGGCGCCGCCGGAGATTTTGCTGCAGACGCTGCTGATCGCGGTGTGCTTCTACGCGATCTACTACGTGACCTATAAAACGCGGCTGCGTCCGGCATCGCGTGAGGTTACGCGTCGGCCGCTGTTTACCATGAACCGGGTGGAAACCCATCTGGCGTGGGGCATACTGATGGGGCTGGCGCTGCTGTGCGTCGGCATCTTCTTCGCCCACAATGGTTTCCTGCTGTTTAAGCTCAACTCCTACAGCCAGATTTTCTCTGCTGAAGTCTCCGGCGTGGCGTTGAAGCGCTTCTTCTACTTCTTTATCCCGGCGATGCTGGTGGTCTATTTCCTGCGCCAGGATTATAAGGCGTGGATTTTCTTCCTCGTCAGCACCGTGGCCTTTGGTCTGCTGACCTACGCTATCGTCGGCGGGACTCGCGCCAATATCATCATCGCCTTCGCCATCTTCCTGTTTATCGGCATTACTCGCGGCTGGATCAGCTTGTGGATGCTGGCTGCGGCGGGCGTGCTGGGCATCGTCGGCATGTTCTGGCTGGCGCTGAAGCGCTACGGGATGAACGTCAGCGGCGACGAAGCGTTTTATACCTTCCTCTATCTCACACGCGATACCTTCTCGCCGTGGGAGAACCTGGCGCTGCTGCTGCAAAACTATGACAAGATCGATTTCCAGGGGCTGGCGCCGATGATCCGCGACTTCTACGTCTTTATCCCCAGCTGGATGTGGCACGGTCGTCCGACGATGGTGCTCAATACCGCCAACTACTTCACCTGGGAAGTGTTAAACAACCATTCGGGGCTGGCGATTTCGCCGACGCTGATTGGCTCGCTGGTGGTGATGGGCGGCGTCTGGTTTGTGCCGCTGGGCGCTGTGGCGGTCGGGTTGATTATTAAATGGTTCGACTGGCTGTATGAGCTCGGCAACCGGGAGAGCAATCGCTATAAAGCGGCAATCCTGCATAGTTTCTGTTTCGGCGCTATCTTCAACATGATAGTGCTGGCGCGCGAGGGGCTGGATTCGTTCGGCTCCCGCGTGGTGTTTTTCCTCGTGATCTTTGGTATCTGCTTGCTGGCGGCGAAACTGCTGTACTGGTTCCTGGATAGCGTGGGACTGATTCATAAGCGCGTAAAACCGCTTTCGCAACCGCAAGTCTGAGAAGGATGGACATGACTGGGACCATTTCCGCGCCGTTGTACCTGTTAAGAGGGCTGCAGCTCATAGGCTGGCGCGATATGCAGCACGCTCTGGATTATTTGTATGCCGACGGCGTTCTCCGGGAGGGGACGCTGGTGGCGATTAATGCCGAGAAAATGCTGGCCGTAGAGGATAACCCCGAGGTGCGGGCGCTGATTGAGGCGGCGGAGTTTAAATATGCGGATGGCATCAGCGTGGTACGTTCGCTGCGTAAAAAATATCCGCAGGCCCAGGTGTCCCGCGTGGCGGGAGCCGATCTCTGGGAAGCGTTAATGCAGCGCGCCGGCGCTGAAGGCACTCCGGTGTTTTTGGTCGGCGGTAAACCTGAAGTCCTGGCGCAGACGGCGTCCAGCCTGCGCCAGCGCTGGCAGGTGAATATCGTCGGCAGCCAGGACGGCTATTTTGCGCCTGAGCAACGGCAGGCATTGTTCGAACGCATTCGCGACAGCGGGGCGAAAATCGTCACCGTCGCCATGGGGTCCCCGCGTCAGGAGATCTTTATGCGCGACTGTCGGCGCCTGTACCCGCACGCGCTGTATATGGGCGTCGGCGGCACTTACGATGTTTTCACCGGGCACGTTCATCGGGCGCCGAAGTTCTGGCAGGATCTGGGGCTGGAGTGGTTTTACCGCCTGGTTTCCCAGCCGAGCCGGATTAAAAGGCAGGCCCGGCTGCTACGATATTTACGTTGGCATTACACCAATAAACTCTAATATTCCTCTGCATTCTGGCGAGTTTGTGTCCATTTTCTGTTTAATGTCTTTACTCGCCTGATACTTTATTTGCCATTTCCATAAAATTCATTAACCATTCGCAGGCTTCATACGCGCGGGGGGAGACCTGCGCGTCGGCAAGGCTATGAGTTCAGTTAATAACAATAACCGGGAGTACCCGGAATACGGCAAACACAAGAGGATATATGACTGAGAAAAAAGCGGAGCTCCAGCGTGGACTGGAGGCCCGGCATATTGAACTGATCGCCCTTGGGGGGACGATTGGCGTGGGGTTGTTTATGGGGGCGGCCAGTACCCTGAAGTGGGCTGGGCCTTCCGTGCTGCTGGCGTACATTATCGCTGGCCTGTTCGTCTTTTTCATTATGCGCTCAATGGGCGAAATGCTGTTCCTTGAGCCCGTCACCGGCTCCTTCGCGGTGTATGCGCATCGCTATATGAGCCCCTTCTTCGGCTACCTGACCGCCTGGTCGTACTGGTTTATGTGGATGGCGGTGGGCATCTCTGAGATTACCGCCATCGGCGTCTATGTGCAGTTCTGGTTCCCGGAGATGGCGCAGTGGATCCCGGCGTTAATTGCCGTGGGGCTGGTGGCGCTGGCTAACCTCGCGGCGGTCCGGCTGTACGGTGAAATCGAGTTCTGGTTCGCCATGATTAAAGTGACCACCATTATCGTGATGATCGTCGTGGGCCTGGGCGTCATTTTCTTCGGCTTTGGCAACGGCGGCCACTCCATCGGTTTTGGCAACCTGACCGAACATGGCGGCTTCTTTGCCGGCGGCTGGAAGGGCTTCCTGACGGCGCTGTGTATCGTGGTCGCGTCCTATCAGGGCGTGGAGCTCATCGGCATTACCGCTGGTGAAGCGAAAAATCCGCAGGTCACACTGCGCAGCGCGGTGGGCAAAGTGCTGTGGCGGATCCTGATTTTCTACGTCGGTGCGATTTTCGTTATTGTCACCATCTTCCCATGGGATCAAATCGGCTCCAACGGCAGCCCGTTCGTACTGACGTTTGCCAAAATCGGTATTACCGCCGCGGCGGGGATTATCAACTTTGTGGTGCTGACGGCGGCGCTTTCCGGCTGCAACAGCGGGATGTACAGCTGCGGACGTATGCTGTACGCCCTGGCGAAGAACCGTCAGCTGCCGGCGGCGATCGGTAAGGTATCGCGCAACGGCGTTCCGGCCGTCGGCGTGGCGCTGTCTATTCTGATCCTGCTGGTAGGCTCCTGCCTGAATTACATCATTCCTAATCCGCAACGGGTGTTTGTCTATGTCTATAGCGCCAGCGTCCTGCCGGGGATGGTGCCCTGGTTTGTGATCCTGATTAGTCAGCTGCGTTTCCGTCGCGTACATCGGGCAGCGATAGCCAGCCATCCGTTCCGTTCGCTGCTGTTTCCGTGGGCCAACTATTTCACCATGGCTTTCCTGATCTGTGTGCTGATCGGGATGGGGCTGAATGATGAAACCCGGATGTCGCTCTTTGTCGGCATTATTTTCCTTGCTGCCGTTACCCTGATTTATAAGGTGTTTGGCCTTGGAAGGCAGGGGCAAGTCAATAATACGGCTGAATAAGCGCCAAAACGAACAAAGCATGAGCAAACGATAATTTTCTTTTAAAAGGCACTAGACAGCGGGGGAGGAAGTCCGTATTATCCGACCCCGCAACGGCGCTAAGCGCCCGTAGCTCAGCTGGATAGAGCGCTGCCCTCCGGAGGCAGAGGTCTCAGGTTCGAATCCTGTCGGGCGCACCATTAACCCGGTGCTGGAGCTGCGGTGGTTTTAATACCGCGTAAAAGGTTTGCAGTGGTGGCTATAGCTCAGTTGGTAGAGCCCTGGATTGTGATTCCAGTTGTCGTGGGTTCGAATCCCATTAGCCACCCCATTATTTGATAGAGTTGTGAATTTGCGAAGGTGGCGGAATTGGTAGACGCGCTAGCTTCAGGTGTTAGTGTTCTTACGGACGTGGGGGTTCAAGTCCCCCCCCTCGCACCACGACTTTAACGAATTGAACTAAAAATTCAAAAAGCAGTATTTCGGCGAGTAGCGCAGCTTGGTAGCGCAACTGGTTTGGGACCAGTGGGTCGGAGGTTCGAATCCTCTCTCGCCGACCAATTTTGAACCCCGCTTCGGCGGGGTTTTTTGTTTTCTGTGACTTCCTGCCATGACTTATTCCCCTGATATTGCTGATAAAAAATCTTCTCTTTGCTTAAGAATACGCGTCAGGAAAACTCTCAATTCATCACTGTGGTAGATGCAATTTCCCTGGATCCTGTGCGATAATAATCGGGTAGATGCTCATTCCATCTCTTATGTTCGCCTTTGTGCCTCATAAACTCCGGAATGATGCAGAGCCGTTCTTACGGTGCTTATCGTCCACTGACAGATGTCGCATTTATGCCTCATCAAACACCATGGACATTACGTTGAGTGAAGCACCCAATTTGTTGTCAAACAGACCTGTTTTAACGCCTGCCCTGATTTCAGCGCAGGCGTTTTTTTCTTTCAGGGGGAGCGTCAACGGGAAGGCGGGGGAGAAGGGCTATCGCCCCGCAGGAGGCGACAGCCAGGTGAGGTTATTGCTGAGGGTTATTCTGCAGCGTCAGCAGCAGACCATCGCGGCGCATGGTAGCCGCTTCCTCCGGTTGATGGAGACGATCCAGAGCATCCGCCAGCCAGGCGTAATCAAAGGCATCCGGACGCTGCTTAAGCGCGGCGCGGAAGGCGATGCTGGCCTCCTGCCATTCGCCGTGCCGCATCAGCGACTGGCCCAGGGTGCTCCACAGCAGCGGACGATCGCCAACGGCTTTGATCTGCTGGCGCAGTACTTTCTCCAGCTGTTCCGGGTTATTGGTCTTCAGGCGCGGGATCGGCATCACCAGACGGTCGTCATACTGTTTCTTCAGACCATCAATAATAATTTGCTGCGCGGTATCGTGATCGTCGCTCTCGATGAGGCGCTCGGCCATCGCCACCTGCAGCGGCACCAGCGCCCGCGTTTTACGGCTCTGGTTGCGCCACCATTCGCGCAGCCCCTCGCTGCCGCCGTCGGCCAGCGCTTTGTCCATCAGGCCAACCCATGCCAGCTGTTCCAGCGCGGCGCGGTGCTCTTCATCGCCGACGTTAGCTTTCGCCATCGACGGAATGATATCCAGCAGCGACTGCCAGGCGCCGGTACGGGTATAAGCCTGTTCGGCGAGGCGCAGCACTTCCGGATGACGCGGGGTGATTTCCAGTAGCTTATCGATGCCATGACGCGCGGCGTGATTTTCATTGCGCGCCAGCTGCAGGCGAACGCGGGTGATTTCCACCGGGATCAGGTCATCGCCCGCCAGGTCGGTGGCGCGCTCCAGATGCTGGTTAGCCCGCGCTTCATCGCCGCGCTGCTGGGCCGCTTCCGCCGCCAGCAGATAGTTCACCACCGGCTGTTCGGCGTGATCGGCGTTTTTCGCCATCAGCTTCTCAACCTGCTGGTAATCGCCTTCCGCCAGCTTAAGCAGCGCCTGCTCGGTTTGCTTACGCGCGCGACGGCGTTTACGGCCGACAAACCAGCCGCGCGTATGCGCCCCGGTGCGGAAAATACGGCGCAGCAGCCATTCAATGGCGAACAGCACCACCATGGCGAGGATCAGGATGATCACCAGCCCGGTCACGCTGGTCTCGATATTGTAATTATCGGTCTGGATCAGGACGTAGCCCTGATGCCCGGCGATCATCGGGCCAAGCACGATCCCGGCGATCAACAGTGCGAAGAGTAAAAGAATTTTCAGCATGCGTTACTCTCCTTGCGGCGCAGCGGGGGCGGCCGGTGCAGCAGGTGCAGGCGAGGGCGCGCCGCCTGCGGAAACGGCAGGCTGCGCCATCAGATTACGCACCCGGGTCTGCATCAGTTTTTCCAGCAACGCCTGGCTCTGCAGCGTTTCCGGCACCGTCATGGTAATGCTTTGCTGACTGAGCTTATCCACCTCTTCAAGGAAGGCTTTAGTGGTGGCGTCATCGGTATCGTAATAGGCGCGTACCCAGGTCGAGACGTTATCCAGCGACTGTTTCCAGGTCTCTTCCTGATGGCGCGGCACTGCCTGCGCGGCGACCAGCAAGCGAGAGCGAATATTTTCCCGCAGATAGATATCCTGATTCGGCGCCAGCAGCGGGACCGCCGTTTCATCGCGGCGGCGCACGGTGATAAAACTGTCCATAAAATTCTGCCAGCTTTTCTGCAGATTGACGCGCCATTCGCTGATGGAGCTGGAGAGCTCATCGCTATCAGAATCCATCGGCGAATCGTCATCGTTATTATCCGCCAGCCGCAGGTTATCGATTTGGTTCGCCAGCTGATTAACCTTGAGGATCATGCCGTCGTAGTCGACCTGGTTTACCGCGGAGAGGGTGGCGATATCGTCGGTGATCGCCCGGCGGGCGCCGATCAGGCTTGGGTCATTCATGTCGGCGAGGCTGGCGTCGGCGCTTTTCAGCAGCGCGGCGGCGGTGGTGACATCCTGATCGCTCCACAGCTTACGTCCCGCCAGCTTGACGAGGAAGTCGGCCTGGGCCAGCAGCCAGGTTTTGGCGTCGCTACCGGAAATGACCGCCACTTTTTGCTGGACTTCGTCCAGCTGTTTGGCCAGCGTCTCCTGCTGATGTTTGGCTTCGTTTAGCTGCTCGGCCTGCTGTTTGATAATGCCTTCCAGTTCGCTTTTTTGGCTCTCCTGCGCTTTTTGCAGCGCCGCGACCTGGCTTGATAATTCAGAGGTGGTTTCGTTTTGACGCGAGGCCTGCTGTTTGTTCAGGCCATACAGGCCGATACCGGCGGCTATCGCAATGGCGATAGCGATCGCGCTGAGCGCCAGGCTGGTTTTGTTGCCAGCCTTCTTCTTATCAGTGTTCTCTGGCTGTGGTGTGGTCTCCACGGCCTCCCTGGTCTCTTCAACCACGGCGGATTGATTTTGTTGTTCCGTCATTATGGCTTCCAATGTTGAGAGTTATTGTAATGCGCGTAGCAGCGCATCGTTGTCGGCGCTATCGGCAACCTGAATCTCCTGCCAGCCCAGCTCCCGGGCCTGAAGGGCCAGACGTTCGCTGACAACGACAACGCGGCAGTGCAGGAGCCACCGTTCGCGATACCATTGCGGTATTAACGACCATAGCTGCTGCAGCATCTCGCCGCTGGTGACCACCAGCGTGGTGACCCCGCGAGATTGCCAGCGCATCGCTTCTTCTGCGCCATCGTAATGCTTTGCACTACGTTGATAACATTCACAAAATGTGACCCTGGCGCCGCGCTCGGTCAGCGTCGCGCCTAAGAGTTCCCGCCCACCATTGCCGCGTAAGATCAGCGCATTCTTCCCGGCAATGTTTTGTAATTCAGGTAATTGTAGCAAGACTTCGCTAATTTCCCGATCTAACGGGTAATGGATGTGCTGCCCGCTGACCGTATGCAGGGCCAGCGCCGTCGTGCGGCCAATGGCAAAATAACGCGGGGAAGTGGGCCAGGGCATACCCTGTTGCTGCAGACGGGCATGGGCGAACTCCACCGCATGCTGGGACAGCGCGAACAGCAGATCGTCAGGCCCCAGGCGGGCAAGCGCGTCGCCCAGCGCGGGAAGCTCCCGACCGGGCGTAAATTCTATCAGCGGAAAGCTCCAGGCCACGCGTCCCATGGCCCGCAGACGGCTGACCAGCGCTTCTCCTTGCGGTAGTGGACGAGTGACCAGGATGCTCATCGTGGGGCTTCTCCATCATAAACTGCCGCGAGAATATCGCGGGCACCGTTATCCAGGAGCTCTTCCGCCAGCGAGATGCCAAGCGCTTCGGCCTGCTCTGCTGGCCCGCGCCGTTCGCCGCGTACCATCTGCGAACCATCCGGGGCGCCAACCAGCGCCCGCAGCCACAATTCACCGTCTTTCAGTTCCGCATAGCTACCAATCGGCACCTGACAGCCGCCTTCGAGACGCGTGTTCATCGCCCGCTCGGCGCGAACGCGCACTGCCGTTTCCGTATGGTTGAGAGGCGCTAACAGCCCCTGGGTCCATGCATCGTCGAGACGGCATTCGATGCCCACCGCGCCCTGGCCGACCGCCGGCAGAGATTGCTCAGGCGACAGCGGCTGGCGAATTCGCGCCTCGAGCTGCAGGCGCTTCAGGCCGGCGGCGGCGAGGATGATGGCGTCATACTCGCCGTTATCCAGCTTACTCAGTCGGGTACCGACGTTACCGCGCAGAGAGCGGATCACCAGATCCGGACGGGTGGCGGCCAGCTGGCACTGACGGCGTAAACTTGACGTGCCAACGACGCTGCCGGCCGGGAGTTCATCAATCGAGGCATAGCGATTGGAGACAAACGCGTCGCGCGGATCGTCGCGCTCGCAGATAGTCACCAGCCCCAGCCCCTCCGGGAATTCCACCGGCACATCTTTCATCGAATGAACGGCGATATCGGCGCGCCCTTCGAGCATGGCAAGCTCTAACTCTTTCACAAATAAGCCCTTGCCACCCACCTTTGCCAGGGGAGTATCAAGGATGACATCCCCGCGAGTGACCATCGGCACCAGCTCGACCTTCAGTCCGGGATGCGCTTGTTCCAGGCGCGCTTTAACATATTGCGCCTGCCATAGCGCAAGCGGGCTTTGCCGTGTGGCAATTTTCAAAACTTTGTCTAACATGCTTGTTACCGTCATTGTCGACCACTAACCATCCTAACATTGTTGTCTTACGGATGTTAGTTTTCACGGTTTATGTGGGAGATAGCTCCGGCCCACTCTTTTTTAACCTTTCATGCGCGTGGGCGGTTGCCGGAGGCGTAGTGAGGAATTTACAGGTAATAAACGGTGCTACACTTGTATGTAGCGCATCTTTCTTTACGGTCAATGAGCAAGGTGTTAAATTGATCACGTTTTAAACCATTTGTCTGTCCGCTGCTCTTCACAACCACACCGACGACGAATGGTGACGGTTTTTGTTGAAATACTGAAATCCTCCGTACTATTGTACCTCGGGTTTTTGAACATCAGGCGATATGTCTTGTACCTCTATATTGAGACACTGAAACAGAGACTGGATGCCATCAACCAACTGCGCGTGGATCGCGCGCTTGCTGCCATGGGACCCGCTTTCCAGCAGGTTTACAGTCTACTGCCAACGTTATTACATTATCATCACCCGCTGATGCCGGGTTACCTTGACGGTAACGTTCCCCGTGGCATTTGCCTCTACACGCCTGATGAAACCCAACGCCACTATCTTGAAGAACTGGAACTGCATCGCGGCATGCAGACCCAGGAGCCGCCGAAAGGCGAGCTGCCGATCACCGGCGTCTACTCGATGGGCAGTACCTCCTCCGTCGGCCAGAGCTGTTCTTCCGATCTGGACATCTGGGTATGTCACCAGGCCTGGCTGGATAGCGAAGAGCGCCAGCTGCTGCAGCGAAAATGCAGCCTGCTTGAGAGCTGGGCGGCCTCGCTCGGTGTGGAAGTCAGCTTCTTCCTGATCGACGAAAACCGCTTCCGCCATAACGAAAGCGGCAGCCTCGGCGGCGAAGACTGCGGTTCGACCCAGCATATTTTACTGCTCGATGAGTTCTACCGCACCGCGGTCCGTCTCGCCGGCAAGCGTATTCTGTGGAATATGGTGCCGTGCGATGAAGAAGAGCATTACGACGATTACGTCATGGGGCTGTATGCCCAGGGCGTGCTGACGCCAAACGAGTGGCTCGATCTCGGCGGCCTCAGCTCGCTGTCGGCGGAAGAGTACTTCGGCGCCAGCCTGTGGCAGCTGTATAAGAGTATCGACTCCCCCTATAAAGCGGTGCTGAAAACGCTGCTGCTGGAAGCCTATTCCTGGGAATACCCCAATAACCGCCTGCTGGCGAAAGATATCAAACAGCGCCTGCACGATGGCGAGATCGTCTCCTTCGGCCTCGACCCGTACTGCATGATGCTGGAGCGCGTCACCACCTACCTGCAGGCCATCGAAGATGAAACCCGTCTCGACCTGGTGCGCCGCTGCTTCTATCTGAAAGTGTGTGAAAAACTCAGCCGCGAACGCGCCTGCGTCGGCTGGCGTCGCGAAGTCGTCAGCCAGCTGGTCAACGCGTGGGGCTGGGATGAAAAGCGTCTGATGATGCTCGACAACCGCGCGAACTGGAAAATTGATGAAGTGCGCAAGGCGCACAACGAACTGCTCGATGCGATGATGCAGAGCTATCGTAATCTGATCCGCTTCGCGCGGCGCAATAACCTCAGCGTCTCCGCCAGTCCGCAGGATATTGGCGTGCTGACGCGTAAGCTGTATGCGGCTTTTGAAGCGCTGCCGGGCAAAGTGACGCTGGTGAACCCGCAAATATCGCCGGACCTGTCGGAACCGAATCTGACCTTTATCCACGTGCCGCCGGGTCGCGCCAACCGTACCGGTTGGTATCTGTACAACCGCGCGCCGGATATGGAATCGATCATCAGCCATCAGCCGCTGGAATATAACCGTTATCTTAATAAGCTGGTGGCCTGGGCCTGGTTTAACGGCCTGCTGACCTCACGCACCCGCCTGTTTATTAAGGGCAACGGCATCGTCGATCTGGCGAAGCTGCAGGAGATGGTGGCCGACGTGTCGCACCACTTCCCACTGCGCCTGCCGGCGCCGACGCCAAAAGCGCTATACAGCCCATGCGAAATTCGCCACCTGGCGATTATCGTCAACCTCGAATATGACCCGACGGCGGCCTTCCGCAATCAGGTGGTGCACTTTGATTTCCGTAAGCTTGATGTTTTCAGCTTCGGCGAAGAGCAAAAATGCCTGATCGGCAGCGTCGACCTGCTGTATCGCAACTCGTGGAACGAAGTGCGTACCCTGCATTTCAACGGCGAGCAGGCGATGATCGAAGCGCTGAAAACGATCCTCGGTAAAATGCATCAGGACGCCGCGCCGCCGGACAGCGTGGAGGTGTTCTGCTATAGCCAACATCTGCGCGGCCTGATCCGTACCCGCGTACAGCAGATGATCTCCGAGTGCATCGAACTGCGTCTCTCCAGTACCCGCCAGGATACCGGGCGCTTTAAAGCGCTGCGCGTCTCCGGCCAGACCTGGGGGCTGTTCTTCGAGCGTCTCAATGTTTCGGTGCAGAAGCTGGAAAACGCCATTGAATTCTACGGCGCTATCTCGCACAACAAGCTTCACGGCCTGTCGGTGCAGGTGGAAACCAATCACGTTAAGCTGCCGGCGGTTGTGGACGGCTTCGCCAGCGAAGGGATTATTCAGTTCTTCTTTGAAGATGCGGATAACAACGACAGCGGCTTTAACATCTATATTCTCGATGAGAGCAACCGCGCTGAGGTGTATCACCACTGCGAGGGCAGCAAAGAGGAGCTGGTGCGCGACGTCAGCCGCTTCTATTCGTCATCGCACGATCGTTTTACCTACGGCTCCAGCTTTATCAACTTCAACCTGCCGCAGTTCTATCAGATTGTCGAGGTGGATGGGCGCACCCAGGTGATCCCTTTCCGCACTCAGGCGATTGCCGCCGCGATACCCACCAGCCAGGACGTTACCGCCTCGCCGGTTCTGCAGCAGCGCTACTCGTAGATTTGGCCCGGATAAGTCGTGAGCCGCTATCCGGAGATATTCCCTGCTTGCGCTGCGCTTAGCAGGGCTACGGTTCTAAGACGTCGGGTAGCCCGGATAAGGCGCGATGCGCCGCCATCCGGGAAACACGTCATTAACGGAATCTCACCGTCTCACCGGCCTGCTGACTTGCCGCCTGCTCCAGCAGATCCCAGAAGGTCTCGCCGCTGCGATCGCAGATCCACTCGTCGCCTTTGAGATCGAAATGGTAGCCGCCCTGTTTGGCGGCCAGCCATACCTGGTGCAGCGGCTCCTGACGGTTAATAATGATTTTGCTGCCGTTTTCAAAGCTGATGGTCAGCACGCCGCCGTTGATTTCGCAGTCGATGTCGCTATCGCCGTCCCAGTCGTCCAGGCGTTCTTCGATGGTCATCCACAGGCTGTCGGCAAGGCGATGAAATTCACTGTCATTCATGATTCTGTCCCGCATTTTTGAGATTGGCGGCAGTATAGCGCGAAACAAAAGCGCGCGCAGTCAGATGCTAAAGGCTTGCTTTTACGCCTTCTCCTGCGATGATAGAAAGCAGAAAGAATGAATCACGGGCAACTATCAATGAAAAACGTTTTTCCTACGCTTGCCGTTTTGTTTGCGATCTTCAGCCTGACCGGCTGCGGTCTGAAAGGGCCTCTCTATTTCCCGCCGGCTGACAAAACTGCGCCGCCGCCGACCAAACCGGTTAACCCGGGCATTCAGAGCTCAACGCCGGATCGTAACGATCGTGGCGATACCGGTGGTCCGAGCCAGGTCAATTACTAATGATAACGTTCTGTTCCGCGCAACTGGAGTAGATGATGCAGTTCTCTAAAATGCATGGCCTTGGCAACGATTTTATGGTCGTTGACGCGGTAACGCAGAATGTTTTTTTCTCGCCGGAGCTGATTCGCCGCCTGGCGGATCGCCACCTTGGCGTCGGGTTCGATCAGCTGTTAGTGGTGGAGCCGCCCTACGATCCGGATCTGGATTTCCATTACCGGATCTTTAATGCTGACGGCAGCGAAGTGTCGCAGTGCGGCAACGGCGCGCGCTGTTTCGCACGCTTCGTCCGGCTGAAAGGCCTGACCAATAAACGTGACATCCGCGTGAGTACGGCCAACGGCCGTATGGTATTAAGCGTAACGGAAGACGATCTGGTGCGGGTGAACATGGGCGAGCCCAACTTCGAGCCCTCCCAGGTGCCGTTCCGCGCCAACAAAGCGGAAAAGACCTATATCATGCGTGCCGCCGAGCAGACAGTATTGTGCGGCGTGGTATCCATGGGGAACCCGCACTGCGTTATTCAGGTGGATGATGTGGATACGGCGGCGGTGGAAACCCTCGGCCCGGTAATGGAAAGCCATGAGCGTTTTCCGGAGCGCGCCAATATCGGTTTTATGCAGGTGGTCGGCCGGTCCCATATCCGTCTGCGCGTCTACGAACGCGGCGCCGGGGAAACTCAGGCCTGCGGCAGCGGCGCCTGCGCCGCGGTGGCGGTGGGGATCCAGCAGGGGCTGCTCGCTGAAACGGTACGTGTGGAATTACCCGGCGGTCGTCTTGATATCGCCTGGAAAGGCCCGGGCCAGCCGCTGTTTATGACCGGCCCGGCGGCCCATGTCTATGATGGATTTATTCATTTATGAAACCAATCGGGGAAGAACAACAGGAGGTCGCCAGCGCTTTGAACGATCGCGCCGTGGTGGACTATCTGTTGCAACATCCTGAATTTTTTATTCGTAATGCCGCCCAGGTCGAACACCTCCGCGTCCCGCATCCGGTACGCGGTACGATTTCGCTGGTGGAGTGGCATATGATGCGGGCGCGTAACCATATTCATGTGCTGGAAGAGAATATGTCGCTGCTGATGGAGCAGGCGGTCGCCAATGAAAGCCTGTTCCAGCGCCTGCTGCAGCTGCAAACGCGGCTGGCGGCGGCGGAGAGCCTCGACGATATGCTCAACCGCCTTCACCGCTGGGCGCGCGAGCTGGGGCTGGCGGGCGCCACGGTGCGCCTGTTCCCTGACAGCTGGCGCCTCGGCGCGCCTTCGAAGTTTACCCATCTGGCGTTAAGCCGGCAGGCGTTTGAGCCGATCCGTATTCAACGTCTGGGCCAGGCGCGCCACTACCTTGGGTCGCTCAACGGTCCGGAGCTGCTGGTGGTGCTGCCGGAGGCGAAAGCCATTGGGTCAGTGGCGATGTCGCTGCTGGGCGGCGATAATGCCCCCGGCGTGATGCTCTTTAGCAGCCGCGATGCGCAGCATTATCAGCCAGGACAGGGGACGCAGCTGCTGCAGGAGATTGCCCAGATGCTGCCCGGCCTGCTGGAGCGCTGGATTGAACGCGCATGACCGATTCTCCTCTCTTCTCCGCCGTCTCCCGCTTTCTGCGCCACCTGGGCGTTGAACGCCAGCTCAGCCCGATCACGTTACTGAATTACCAGCGACAGCTGGACGCGCTGATCGCCCTGGCGGATGAGGCGGGTCTGAAAAGCTGGTCGCAGTGCGATGCCGCTCAGGTGCGAAGCTTTGCGGTGCGCAGTCGCCGCGCGGGGTTAGGCCCGGCGAGCCTGGCGCTTCGCCTGTCGGCGCTGCGCAGTTTCTTCGACTGGCTGGTCGGCCAGGGCGAGCTCAGCGCCAACCCGGCGAAAGGGATCGCCGCGCCGAAAATTCCCCGTCACCTGCCGAAAAATATCGATGTCGATGACGTCAATCGGCTGCTGGATATCGATCTCAACGATCCGCTGGCGGTGCGCGACCGGGCGATGCTGGAGGTGATGTACGGCGCGGGGCTGCGTTTGTCCGAGCTGGTCAACCTTGATATCAAACATCTCGATCTCGAAAGCGGCGAGGTCTGGGTGATGGGCAAAGGCAGCAAAGAGCGCCGTTTGCCGATCGGTCGCAACGCCGTGATGTGGATTGAGCACTGGCTGGATTTACGCGGCCTGTTCGGTACCGACGACGACGCGCTGTTTTTGTCGAAACTGGGCAAGCGCATTTCGGCGCGCAACGTACAGAAGCGGTTCGCCGAGTGGGGCATTAAGCAGGGGCTGAACAGCCATGTGCATCCGCACAAGCTTCGCCACTCCTTTGCCACTCATATGCTGGAGTCCAGCGGCGATCTGCGCGGTGTGCAGGAGCTGTTGGGGCATGCTAACCTCTCCACCACCCAAATTTATACCCATCTCGACTTTCAACACCTTGCCTCGGTGTACGATGCCGCGCATCCGCGCGCAAAACGGGGGAAATAATGCGTTTTTACCGACCTCTGGGCCAGATTTCCGCGCTGACGTTTGACCTGGACGATACCCTTTATGATAACCGCCCGGTAATTGACCGGACGATGCACGAGTCGCTGGCTTTTGTGCGCAGCTACCATCCGTCGCTCAGCCAGTTCGACGCCCATGAGCTTAATCAGTTGCGCCAGACGCTGCTGGCATCCGAGCCTGAGATCTATCACGACGTGACCGTCTGGCGCCACCGTGCGCTGGAGTTAGGCATGCGTAACGCCGGCCTCTCCGCCGACGCGGCGAAAGCGGGGGCCGATGCGGCGATGGAACACTTCGCCCGCTGGCGCAGCCGCGTCGATGTCCCGCAGGAGACCCACGATACGCTGGCGAAGCTGGCGGAGAAGTGGCCGCTGGTGGCGATTACCAACGGCAACGCCCGACCAGAGTTGTTCGGCCTGAGCGACTATTTCCGCTTTGTGCTGCGCGCCGGGCCGGATGGCCGCTCCAAGCCGTTTGCCGACATGTACCATCTGGCGGCGGAGCGCCTGAACTTACCGCTCGGGCATATTCTGCACGTCGGCGATGACCTGACCACTGACGTCGCCGGATCGCTGCGCTGTGGCATGCAGGCATGCTGGATCAAACCGCAAGGCGCGGACCTGATGCACACCGCGGACAGCCGCCTGCTGCCGCATATTGAAATTTCACGGTTGGCATCTCTGACCTCGCTGATATAATCACCAGTCACTCTGTATATATTAACAGGGGTTCGTGGAACCCCTTCTCTTCCGGCGGTGCCAATGGACGTTTCTTACCTGCTCGACAGCCTCAATGACAAACAGCGTGAAGCCGTAGCGGCCTCGCGCACCAACATGCTGGTGCTGGCAGGGGCGGGCAGTGGTAAGACGCGCGTTCTGGTGCACCGTATCGCCTGGCTGCTGAGCGTGGAGAACTGCTCGCCGTATTCTATTATGGCGGTGACCTTTACCAACAAAGCGGCGGCAGAGATGCGCCATCGTATCGGCCAGCTGATGGGCACCACCCAGGGCGGCATGTGGGTGGGCACCTTCCACGGCCTGGCCCACCGCCTGCTGCGCGCGCACCATCTGGACGCCAACCTGCCGCAGGATTTCCAAATCCTTGATAGCGAAGACCAGTTGCGCCTGCTGAAGCGTCTGATTAAGGCGATGAACCTCGATGAGAAGCAGTGGCCGCCGCGTCAGGCGATGTGGTACATCAACAGCCAGAAAGATGAAGGGCTGCGTCCGCATCATATTCAGAGCTACGGCAACCCGGTCGAGCAGACCTGGCAGAAGGTCTATCAGGCCTATCAGGAAGCCTGCGATCGCGCCGGGCTGGTGGACTTCGCCGAACTGCTGCTGCGCGCCCACGAGCTGTGGCTGAATAAGCCGCATATTCTCCAGCACTACCGCGAGCGTTTCACCAATATCCTCGTCGACGAATTCCAGGATACCAACAACATTCAATACGCCTGGATCCGCCTGCTGGCGGGCGATACCGGCAAGGTGATGATCGTCGGCGATGACGATCAGTCGATTTACGGCTGGCGCGGCGCGCAGGTCGAGAACATTCAGCGCTTCCTTAACGATTTTCCCGGTGCGGAAACCATCCGCCTTGAGCAGAACTATCGCTCGACCAGCAACATCCTCAGCGCCGCCAACGCCCTGATTGAAAACAACAACGGTCGCCTGGGCAAGAAGCTTTGGACCGACGGCGCCGACGGCGAGCCGATCTCGCTGTACTGCGCTTTCAACGATCTCGACGAAGCACGCTTCGTGGTGAACCGGATAAAAACCTGGCAGGAGAACGGCGGGGCGCTGGAGCAGTGCGCCATCCTCTATCGCAGCAACGCCCAGTCGCGCGTGCTGGAAGAGGCGCTTCTGCAGGCCAGCATGCCGTACCGCATCTATGGCGGCATGCGCTTCTTCGAGCGCCAGGAAATCAAAGATGCGCTCTCGTACCTGCGTCTGATCGCCAACCGTAACGACGATGCGGCGTTTGAGCGCGTAGTCAATACGCCGACCCGCGGCATCGGCGACCGCACGCTGGACGTGGTGCGCCAGACGTCGCGCGATCGTCAGCTGACGCTGTGGCAGGCCAGCCGCGAGCTGCTGAAAGATAAAGCGCTGGCCGGTCGCGCCGCCAGCGCCTTGCAGCGCTTTATGGAGCTGATTGACGCGCTGGCGCAGGAGACCACCGATATGCCGCTGCACGTCCAGACCGATCGGGTGATTAAAGACTCCGGGCTGCGCGCGATGTACGAGCAGGAGAAAGGCGAGAAGGGCCAGACCCGTATTGAAAACTTAGAGGAGCTGGTGACGGCGACGCGCCAGTTCAGCTACAACGAAGAAGATGAAGATCTGATGCCGCTGCAGGCGTTCCTCTCCCACGCCGCGCTGGAAGCGGGCGAAGGGCAGGCGGACACCTGGCAGGACGCGGTTCAGCTGATGACCCTGCACTCGGCGAAAGGGCTGGAGTTCCCGCAGGTGTTCATCGTCGGCGTCGAAGAGGGGATGTTCCCAAGCCAGATGGCCCTTGATGAAGGCGGCCGCCTGGAAGAAGAGCGTCGTCTGGCCTACGTTGGCGTGACGCGCGCCATGCAGAAGCTGACGCTGACCTACGCGGAAACCCGCCGTCTGTACGGCAAAGAGGTTTACCATCGCCCGTCGCGGTTTATTGGAGAACTGCCGCAGGAGTGCGTAGAAGAGGTGCGTCTGCGGGCCACGGTAAGCCGCCCGGTAAACCATCAGCGACTGGGCGCGCCGATTGCCGAGAGCGATACCGGCTACAAATTAGGCCAGCGCGTACGACATCCGAAGTTCGGCGAAGGCACCATCGTCAACCTCGAAGGCAGCGGCGAGCACAGCCGGCTGCAGGTGGCTTTTCAGGGTCAGGGGATCAAATGGCTGGTAGCGGCTTACGCCCGGCTCGAGGAAGTGTAACTTTAAGAAAAATATCATTATTTTGTAATATTCTGCTACCTTTATACGTTAAGGCGCCTGTTTTGCGCTTTCGCGTTCCGTTGCGTGTTGACGCCGATTTTGCGCTGGCGTAACATGCGCGCACGATTACGCTAAGAGGACATTCGCCTTGGACACACCCAGTAGATGCTGGCTCAACTTCCTGTCATTCAGGAACAACTCCTAAGGCTATCCTCTTATGCTGATAGCCTTAGCGGTTGTCAGCGACCTGCCCCATTCCCGTCGCGCTGAGTCAGGCTTAATGGTCTGAAACCCAATTTGTTTCTGTGTGCCCACCGAACTGTCCGATAATTTTTTTGCATTGGGAGTCCCGGTCATGCTGAGCGCATTTCAACTGGAAAACAATCGTTTAACGCGCCTGGAAGCCGATGAGATCAAGCACCTCGCCAGCTCGGTGTGGGTCGATCTGGTCGAGCCTGACGATGATGAGCGAAGCCGCGTGCAGACGGAACTGGGTCAGAACCTGGCGACGCGCCCTGAACTGGAAGATATCGAAGCCTCCGCACGTTTCTTTGAAGATGAAGACGGGTTACATATCCACTCCTTCTTCTTTTTCGAAGATGCCGACGATCACGCGGGTAACTCTACCGTGGCGTTTACTATCCGCGAAGGGCGCCTGTTTACGCTGCGCGAGCGTGAACTGCCGGCTTTTCGCCTCTACCGCATGCGCGTGCGTAACCAGACGCTGGTGGACGGCAACGCTTACGAGCTGTTGTTAGATCTGTTCGAGACCAAAATCGAACAGCTGGCGGATGAGATAGAAAACATCTACAGCGACCTGGAAAAGCTGAGCCGCGTGATTATGGAAGGCCACCAGGGCGATGAGTACGACGAAGCGCTGTCGACGCTGGCGGAACTGGAAGATATCGGCTGGAAGGTCCGCCTCTGTTTGATGGATACCCAGCGCGCGCTGAACTTCCTCGTGCGTAAGGCGCGCCTGCCGGCGGGCCAGCTGGAGCAGGCGCGGGAGATCCTGCGCGATATCGAATCCCTGCTGCCGCACAACGAATCGCTGTTCCAGAAGGTGAACTTCCTGATGCAGGCGGCGATGGGCTTTATCAATATCGAACAGAACCGCATCATTAAGATCTTCTCGGTGGTGTCGGTGGTGTTCCTGCCGCCAACTCTGGTGGCCTCCAGCTACGGAATGAACTTTGAATTTATGCCTGAGCTGCACTGGAGCTTCGGCTACCCGGGGGCGATCGTCTTTATGATGCTGGCCGGCCTGGCGCCGTATCTCTACTTCAAGCGTAAAAACTGGCTGTAGTTGTTGTGCCGGATGCGCTTCGCTTATCCGGCCTGGGTGCTGGACTTTTGTAAGCCGGATAGGGCATAGACGCTATCCGGCAATCTACTGGCTCCGACGCCCCCGTCTTTGCGTATACACCGCATCCATCACGAATATCGCCAGCGCCACCCAGATAAAGCCAAAGGTGACCATTTTATCCTTGCCCGGCACTTCGCCGTAGAACGTCACCGCCAGCAGGAACATCAGCGTTGGGCCGATGTACTGGAAAAAGCCCAGCGTGGAGAGCCGCAGACGCGTTGCCGCCCCGGTGAAGCACAGCAGAGGGATGGTGGTCACCACGCCCGCCGCCATCAGCAGCAGATTGAGCGACCAGGGGTTCTGCCCCATATGGCTGGTGGGGCTGTCGGTGATGCCGAACAGCCAAATCGCCGCCACCGGCAACAGCCACAGCGTTTCCACCAGCATGCCGGTCTGCGCATCGACAGCGATTTTCTTGCGCACCAGACCATAAAAGGCAAAGCTGAAGGCCAGCCCAAGGCCGATAATCGGCAGCGAACCAAAGGTCCAGAGCTGCACCAGTACACCGCAAAAGGCGAGGATCATCGCCAGCCACTGCAGGCGACGGAAACGTTCGCCAAGGAAAATCATCCCTAACAGAATATTCACCAGCGGGTTGATAAAGTAGCCGAGACTGGCTTCCAGCATATGGTGGTTATTCACCGCCCAGATGAACAGCAGCCAGTTGCCGCCGACCAGCACTGCAGAGAGCGCCAGCAGGAAGATCTTGCGCGGCGTCTTCAGCAGCTTTTTCACCTGCGGCCACTGGCGGCTGACGCTGATGAGCGCCACCATGAAGAAGAAAGACCAGATCACGCGATGGGTCAGAATTTCATCGGCGGGAACATAGTAGATAAGTTTGAAGTACGCCGGCGCGATACCCCAGATAAAGTAGGCGGCGAGGGCCAGAATAATCCCCAACCGCGTCTGTTTCGCATCCATCGGTAAAATCCATTGCCAAAGAGAGTGATGTTACTCGATTTTGGCCAATCAACCCACCATATAGGTCGCTGTTGCGCTGGCAATATATACCTGCGCTTCGTTATGCAGTTCCACACGGGCTACCGCCACTTTATTGCCGGCGCGCAGCAGGGTGCTGGTCGCGGTAAAACGTTCGCCGCGGCCCGGACGCAGGTAGTCCACGCGCAGGTCGATGGTTCCCATGCGGGAAAGCCGCTGGCGCAGCTCTTCTTCGTTGATAGTGTCATGGCGGGTAAGGGTGCTGCCAACGCAGACCAGCCCTGCGGCGACGTCCAGCGCGGAGGCGATCACTCCGCCATGCAGAATGCTTTGCGCCCAGTTGCCGACCATCATCGGCTGATTATTAAAGCTGAGCTGGGCAAACGCTTTTTCATAGCGCTCCAGTTCGAGGCCGAGGGCGCGGTTAAACGGCATGTGATAGACGAAAATCTCCCCCACCAGTTTCAGAGCTGCTTCGGCAGTAAGTTCGGACATAACACCGGTTCCATTCGTTAATAAAATGTTGATTTTATGCTTCTAAAATATTGATTTCCACTTTCGGAGTGGATTAGGGGGCAGGGGATTAATAAACAGGTAGAATGTCTTCAGGTTAAACAAAAATAAAAACTATTTATCAGGAGACCAGCATGCGTATCTCTTTGGCCTGCCTGGCGGCGCTGTGCGCGCTACCGGCTGGTGTTATGGCGCAGGATGCGTCGGTACACGACAAACCAGCAGTGCGCGGCAGTATTATCGCCAACCTGCTACAGGATCATGATAATCCTTTTCTGCTCTACCCTTATGAAAGCAACTATCTGCTCTACACGTGGACCAGCGATCTCAATAAAGAGGCGATTCGCAGCTATGACTGGGCCGAAAATGCCCGTAAAGATGAAGTGAAATTTCAGCTGAGCCTCGCCTTCCCGCTGTGGCGCGGCATCCTGGGGGATAATTCGCTGCTCGGCGCGTCCTATACCCAGAAATCCTGGTGGCAGCTCTCCAACAGCAAAGAGTCGGCGCCGTTTCGCGAAACCAACTACGAACCCCAGCTGTTTCTTGGCTTTGCGACCGACTATCAGTTTGCCGGCTGGACGTTGCGCGATATCGAAATGGGATATAACCACGACTCGAATGGCCGTTCCGATCCCACCTCACGCAGCTGGAACCGGCTTTATGCCCGCCTGATGGCGCAAAATGGCAACTGGCTGGTGGAAGTGAAACCCTGGTATGTGGTGGGCAGCACCGATGATAACCCAGACATCACCAAATATATGGGTTATTACCGCCTGAAGGTGGGCTACCAGCTGGGCGAGGCGATACTTAGCGCGCAGGGGCAATACAACTGGAATACTGGCTACGGCGGGGCGGAACTTGGGGTGAGCTATCCCATCACCAAACATGTTCGCGCTTACACCCAGATCTACAGCGGCTACGGCGAATCGCTTATCGACTACAACTTTAATCAAACGCGCGTCGGCGTCGGGCTAATGCTTAACGATCTGTTTTAATCGTTGCACTCTGGCTCGCAGGCGCTGAAAATAGCGCCTGTTTTCTTTTCAGGCAAATGGGGTCAACGTGGCACAGGCGGAAGTATTAAATCAGGAATCGCTGGCTAAGCAGGTTTTACAAGAGACCTTCGGCTACCAGCAGTTCCGTCCTGGCCAGGAGACGATTATCGAGACGGCGCTCGAGGGCCGTGACTGCCTGGTGGTTATGCCGACCGGTGGCGGCAAGTCGCTGTGTTATCAGGTACCGGCGCTGGTCATGGGCGGCCTGACGGTCGTGGTCTCGCCGCTGATCTCGCTGATGAAAGATCAGGTCGATCAGCTGCTGGCCAACGGCGTGGCGGCGGCCTGTTTGAACTCGACGCAAAGCCGCGAACAGCAGCAGGACGTGATGGCCGGCTGCCGCAGCGGGCAGGTTCGTCTGCTGTATATCGCCCCGGAACGGTTGATGCTCGACAACTTCCTTGAGCATCTGGCGAACTGGAATCTGGCGATGCTGGCGGTGGACGAAGCGCACTGCATATCCCAGTGGGGCCATGACTTCCGCCCGGAATATGCCGCGCTGGGCCAGCTGCGTCAGCGGATGCCGCAGATCCCGTTTATGGCGTTGACCGCCACCGCCGATGACACCACCCGCCGCGATATCGTCCGTCTGCTGGGACTTAACGATCCGCTGATTCAGGTCAGCAGCTTCGACCGGCCGAACATCCGCTATATGCTGATGGAGAAATTCAAGCCGCTCGACCAGCTGATGCGCTACGTCCAGGATCAGCGAGGCAAATCGGGCATTATCTACTGCAACAGCCGTTCGAAAGTGGAAGATACCGCCGCGCGTCTGCAGAGCCGCGGCATCAGCGCGGCGGCTTACCATGCCGGCCTGGAAAACGACGTGCGCGCCGACGTGCAGGAGAAATTCCAGCGCGACGATCTGCAGATTGTGGTGGCGACAGTGGCCTTTGGGATGGGCATCAACAAGCCGAACGTCCGCTTTGTGGTGCATTTTGATATCCCGCGCAATATTGAATCCTACTATCAGGAGACCGGCCGCGCCGGGCGTGACGGCCTGCCGGCGGAAGCGATGCTGTTTTACGATCCGGCGGACATGGCGTGGCTGCGCCGCTGTCTGGAAGAGAAGCCCGCCGGACCGCTGCAGGATATCGAACGGCATAAGCTGAACGCGATGGGGGCGTTTGCTGAAGCCCAGACCTGTCGTCGTCTGGTGCTGCTGAACTACTTTGGCGAAGGACGTCAGGAGCCGTGCGGTAACTGCGATATCTGTCTTGATCCGCCGAAGCAGTATGATGGCTTAATGGACGCCCGCAAGGCGCTCTCCACTATTTATCGGGTCAACCAGCGCTTCGGGATGGGTTACGTGGTGGAAGTCCTGCGTGGCGCCAACAATCAGCGCATCCGCGAGATGGGCCACGATAAGCTCCCGGTATACGGCATCGGCCGGGAACAGAGTCACGAGCACTGGGTGAGCGTGATCCGCCAACTGATTCACCTTGGGCTGGTGACGCAGAATATCGCTCAGCACTCCGCGCTGCAGCTGACCGAAGCCGCACGCCCGGTGCTGCGCGGCGACGTTCCGCTGCAGCTTGCCGTACCGCGTATCGTGGCGCTGAAGCCGAAGGCGATGCAGAAATCCTTCGGCGGTAATTACGATCGTAAGTTGTTTGCCAAGCTGCGCAAGTTACGTAAAGCGATTGCCGATGAAGAAAACATTCCCCCGTACGTGGTCTTCAACGACGCGACGCTGATTGAGATGGCGGAGCAGTCGCCGCTAACCGCTGGAGAAATGCTCAGCGTCAACGGCGTAGGGACACGTAAACTCGAGCGTTTCGGCAAGCCGTTTATGGCGCTGATCCGGTCGCATGTCGATGGCGACGATGAGTAGTCAGCTGGCTATAAAAGTGCCAGAATAGTTATCCTCTTCATTATTTTCCTGCGAGTTAACTATGCTGATGCTTTTCCTCACCGTGGCGCTGGTGCATATCATTGCGCTAATGAGCCCGGGGCCGGATTTTTTCTTTGTCTCACAAACGGCCATCAGCCGCTCGCGCAGAGAGGCGATGATGGGCGTACTGGGGATCACCTGCGGCGTAATGATCTGGGCGGGGGTTGCGCTGCTCGGCCTGAACCTGATCCTCGCCAGAATGGCATGGCTGCACAACATCATTATGATCGGCGGTGGCTTGTACCTGTGCTGGATGGGCTATCAGATGTTGCGCGGCGCGTTGAAAAAAGAGGCGGTGTCCCCGGCAGAACCGCAGGTTGAACTGGCCCACAGCGGACGCAGCTTCCTGAAGGGATTGCTGACCAATCTGGCGAACCCGAAAGCGATTATCTACTTCGGCTCGGTGTTCTCGCTGTTCGTCGGTGACAGCGTTGGCGCCGGCGCGCGCTGGGGCATTTTTCTGCTGATTATCATGGAGACGCTAGCCTGGTTTTTGGTGGTTGCCAGCCTGTTCGCCCTGCCGGGGATGCGCCGCGGCTATCAGCGGATGGCGAAGTGGATCGACGGTATCGCCGGCACGCTGTTTGCGGGCTTCGGCATCCATCTGATTATCTCGCGTTAACCTGGCGCGATGCTCCACCCGGCTATATCCGGGTGGAGAAAGTGTCAATAGCGAAGCCGCTGCAGCTCGTCTTCAGACAGACCGGTCATTTCCATAATCGCTTCGTCATCGATCCCGCGTTTGCGCATCGCTTCGGCAACCTGCAGCAAGGCCTGATGTTTGCCTTCCTTTATACCTTCCTTTATGCCTTGCTGTACGCCTTTCCTGATGCCTTTTTCCATACCTTCTGCGAGCCATGTTTCCGCCAGCGTCATCAGTAATCCTCCATGCTGCGGCACGCGCTGTGCCAGCCCGTATAAGAGTGCCCGAGTATCCTCGGCATCCCCTGCCTGAGCCATATAGTTTACCAATACGGTGATTTGTTGTCCGCTCATCTGCTCCAGCATTAAGAGTTGGGTCAACTTATCCAGCAATTGCGCCATATCGCGCTGGCGGATGTGTTTTTGCACCAGCGTCAGGGCCGCCATGCTGCGGTGCTGCATAATGTCGTCGTCGGGGATCACCGTGATATCGACCAGCGGAAACGCCCCGCTATAGAGCTGGCGGGCGGTCTCGGGATCGGCGAAATTATCCAGCCAGCTCATAGACCAGGGATAGGGGCTGCGTCGTCCCTGATAGAAGAGGACCGGAATAACCAGAGGCAGCGTTTTATGGCCGCTCTCCAGATGGCGCTGCATGGCGGCGACGGCATAGCGCATTAAGCGAAAGGCCATCAGTTTATCGGGGGCGCTCTGGTGCTCGATCAGAACATGGACATACCCTTTACCGCGGGTGGTTTCCAGCGAATAGAGAATATCGCTGTAGTAGGGCCTGAGATCGTCTTCAAGAAGGTATCCAGTTTGCAGATCGCTGTTAACGACGGTGGCAGGTGGATCTCGATAAAATCGCGCGCTGTCTCTGCCCGCGACAGAAAAGTTTTAAATACCGCATCATGTGGGGTCGCCGTTTCTGCCATCGCCGTTCATCCGTGAATCACGTCTCTGGCGGCATCCTGGCACGGCGGGCTCAGCGTCGACAGCGGGCAAAAAGATTAATTTCCCGCTTTGCGCGCCGGCTCGCGCAGAGAGATGGCTTCGCCAGCCAGGCGAACCTCTCTTTGCGAGCGAGATTCCATCATTCAGGCGTGACGGGCGGAGGCAAGCAGCGCCCCAACCAGCATAAACAGTGAACCAAAGACTTTGTTCAGCGCCTTCATCTGCTTTGGCCCCTTAATCCATGCTGAAATGCGCTGTGCGAGGGTTGCGTAGCCAATCATCACAATGATATCGACGACGATGGTGGTGACGCCCAGAACGAGATACTGCATCACCTGGGGCTGGTGGGGCAGGATAAACTGTGGAAACAGGGCGGCCAGAAAAACGATGCTTTTAGGATTGGTGAGATTCACGAACACCGCCCGCTGGAACAGTTTGCCGCGGGTCTGCGCCTTCGCCAGCGTATTCAGGTCGATGGCCCCTGCCGCGCGCCATTGCTGGATACCCAGCCAGATCAGGTAGGCTGCGCCGGCCCATTTCAGCACCTCAAAGGCCAGCACCGAGCGAGAGAAGAGAGTGCCGAGGCCGACGCCGACCAGCACGATATGAATGGCCAGCCCGGTCTGCAAACCGGCAATCGACGCCGCCGCGCCGCGGTAACCGTGGTTAATGGAGGTGGTCATGGTATTAATCGCTCCGGAACCCGGGGACAGGCTGAGAATGATTGATGTCAGCAGGTAGGCGAACCACCACTCAATGGTCATGAGAAACTCCCTGATTGTCTGTTTTTATGCCACAATACGCTATTGTGTCAGCATTGTGTGATACACGGCAAAAAAACGATTTTCAGCGGTTAACAGGGGTGTAAACCCGATGTTTGGGCAGAAAAAGGACTGGGAAACACGAGAAAACGCGTTTGCGGCCTTTAGCATGGGGCCGCTGACGGATTTCTGGCGACAGCGCGAAGAGGCTGAATTTAAAGGCGTCGATGATGTACCTGTACGCTTTGTTCGCTTTTGCGCGCAAAATAACGATCGGCTGGTGCTGATTTGCCCCGGGCGCATTGAAAGCTACGTGAAGTATGCTGAAGTGGCCTACGATCTCTTTCACAGCGGCTTTGACGTAATGATCATTGATCATCGCGGCCAGGGACGCTCGGGTCGTCTGCTCTCTGATACCCACCGCGGGCACGTGGTTAACTTCAGCGATTATGTTGATGACTTGGCTGCGCTCTGGCAGCAGCAGGTGGTCCCGGGCCACTGGCGAAAACGGTTTATCCTCGCTCACTCTATGGGCGGGGCGATTGCCACGCTTTTTCTGCAACGCTACCAGGCGCATTGCGATGCCATTGCGCTCTG
Organism: Klebsiella sp. 2019SCSN059; assembly: GCF_021739525.1. NCBI lineage: Bacteria > Pseudomonadati > Pseudomonadota > Gammaproteobacteria > Enterobacterales > Enterobacteriaceae > Klebsiella > Klebsiella sp. 2019SCSN059. Next base: position 61,051 of record NZ_JAKKOM010000024.1, read on the forward strand.
CGCGCCGATGTTCGGGATTATCATTCGGCTGCCGGACTGGATGGTGCGGCATATTCTCGACTGGGCTGAGGGCCATCAGCGCATTCGCGAAGAGTATGCCATCGGCACCGGACGCTGGCGGGCGCTGCCTTTTGCCGTTAACGTGCTGACGCACAGTCGACAACGCTATCGTCGTAACCTGCGCTTCTATGCCGACGAGCCGCGACTGCAGGTCGGCGGCCCGACCTGGCACTGGGTGCGCGAAGGCATGCTGGCCGGTGACGAAGTGCTGGCGAATGTGGAGAAAGATACGGCCCCGACGCTGCTGCTGCAGGCGGAAGAGGAGCGGGTGGTCGATAATCTGATGCACGACCGCTATTGTGAATTACGGGCCGCCGCCGGCCATCCCTGTGAGGGCGGAAAGCCGCTCGTCATTGAAGGGGCATACCATGAGATCCTTTTTGAAAAGGACGCTATGCGCTCAGTCGCGCTCAATGCCATCGTCGAGTTTTTCAATCGACATACTTAATCCGACGATAACGCTCGTCGCCCTGCTTAGAGGTTAACTTTTTTATGTACCAGGTTGTTGCGTCTGATTTAGACGGCACGCTGCTTTCCCCCGATCATTTCCTGACCCCGTATGCCAAAGAGACGCTGAAGCTGCTTACCGCCCGTGGGATCAATTTCGTCTTCGCCACCGGCCGACACTACATCGACGTCGGGCAGATCCGCGATAATCTCGGCATCCGGTCGTACATGATCACCTCTAACGGCGCCCGCGTTCACGATAGCGATGGCCAGCAAATTTTCGCCCATAACCTCGACCGCGATATTGCCGCCGACCTGTTTGAAATCGTGCGCAACGACCCGAAAATTGTCACTAACGTCTATCGGGAAGATGAGTGGTATATGAACCGCCATCGCCCGGAAGAGATGCGCTTTTTCAAAGAGGCGGTGTTTAACTACAAGCTGTATGAGCCGGGCGAACTGGATCCGCAGGGGATCAGCAAGGTGTTCTTTACCTGTGAGGATCACGAACATTTACTGCCGCTTGAGCAGGCGATGAACGCCCGCTGGGGCGATCGCGTGAACGTCAGCTTCTCCACCTTAACCTGCCTGGAGGTGATGGCGGGCGGGGTATCGAAGGGGCATGCGCTGGAGGCGGTGGCGAAAATGCTCGGCTACAGTCTGTCCGATTGCATCGCTTTCGGCGACGGCATGAACGACGCCGAGATGCTGTCGATGGCCGGTAAAGGCTGCATTATGGCCAACGCCCACCAGCGGCTGAAGGATCTGCATCCGGAGCTGGAAGTGATCGGCAGCAACGCCGACGATGCGGTCCCGCACTATCTGCGTAAGCTGTACCTCGACTGACAAAGATTGACGACTGGCGAATAACTGTCCAGTCGTCAACCTGACTCTTCGCTACAATGCCTGTTCTTTATCCAACGAGACGACCATTGTGGCGCTGTTAATTATCACCACTATCCTGTGGGCCTTTTCTTTCAGCCTGATTGGCGAGTACCTGGCCGGTAGCGTCGACAGCTATTTTTCGGTGCTGATGCGCGTGGGCCTGGCGGCGCTGGTGTTCCTGCCTTTCCTGCGGACGCGCGGCCAGTCTCCGCGCACGATCGTGCTCTATATGCTGGTGGGCGCGATGCAGCTTGGCATCATGTACCTGCTGGCCTTTCGCGCCTATCTCTATCTGACGGTCTCGGAATTCCTGCTGTTTACCGTGTTTACCCCGTTATACATCACGCTGATCTACGATTTGCTCAGCGGACGTAAACTACGCTGGGGCTATCTGCTGAGCGCCGCGCTGGCGGTGCTGGGGGCGGCGATTATCCGTTACGACAAAGTCAGCGATCATTTCTGGACCGGGCTGTTACTGGTGCAGTTGTCAAACCTCTGCTTCGCCATCGGGATGGTGGGTTACAAGCGCCTGATGGAGGTGCGACCGATGCCGCAGCACAATGCCTTTGCCTGGTTCTATGTCGGGGCCTTTATCGTGGCGGTGGCGGCATGGTTTATGCTGGGCAACCCACAGAAGCTGCCGACCACCAGGCTGCAGTGGAGCGTGCTGGTGTGGCTTGGCGTCGTGGCTTCCGGGCTGGGCTACTTTATGTGGAACTATGGCGCCACTCAGGTGGATGCCGGCACGCTGGGGATCATGAATAACGTCCATGTCCCCGCCGGGCTGTTGGTTAACCTTGCCATCTGGCAGGAGCAGCCGCACTGGCCGAGCTTTATTAGCGGAGCGTTGGTGATCCTGGCCTCGCTGTGGGTCCATCGACGCTGGGTCGCTCCGCACTCCGGACAAACGGCAGATGATCGCACGCGTGGTTCCGCGCAGAGCGAATAAACGCTTCGGTGACCGGTTGACGCTGTTCGCCATCGCGAACGGCCGCGTACAGCCGGCTCCATAATCCCTCGCCCAGGGTTTTGGTCACCACCAGACCCTGGCGTTCAAAACTTTCCACCACCCAGTGCGGCAGCGCGGCGATACCCATCCGGGCAGCCACCATCTGGATCAGCAACAGCGTGTTATCGACGCTTTTCAGCTGGGGACTAATGCCGGCCGGCTGCAGGAAATGACGCCAGATGTCGAGGCGTCCGCGCTGCACGGGATAAATCAGCAGCGTTTCTGTGGCCAGATCCTCCGGCGTAATCAGCGTCTTCATGGCTAACGGGTGCTCAGGCGCCAGCACCAGGCGCACCTCATAATCAAACATTGGCGAGTAGTGCAGACCGCTGCGCGGCAGGATATCAGATGTCATGACCAGATCCAGTTCGCCCTGCTGCAGCGCGGGCTGCGGGTCGAAGGTGACGCCGGAATGGAAGTCGACTTCCACGTGCGGCCAGCGGGCGCGGAAATTCTCCAGCGCCGGCGTGAGCCACTGAATACAGCTGTGGCATTCGATAGCCAGCCGCAGCCGGGTCTGTTGTGGTTCGTTACAGTCCTGCAGGGCGCGAGCGATCTGCGGCAGCACCTGGTTGGCCAGCTGTAAGAGGATCTCCCCTTGAGGAGTAAAACGCAGCGGCTGGCTCTTACGCACAAAGAGACGAAAGCCGAGGCGCTGTTCCAGATCGCTGAACTGGTGAGACAAGGCGGACTGGGTCTGATGCAGGGCAGCCGCTGCGCCCGCCAGTGAACCGCTGTTCCGCAACGCTTGCAGCGTTTTCAGATGTTTAATTTCGATCATGAAAGTCCTTCACTTCGCCATGAGCAATTTGCGCTTGAGGAATATACAGTAACTGCCAATTATGGATGTGTAAACATCTGGATGGCTAAATACTTTATCTTTCGAATTTATGGTGCGTTGGCTGCACTTCCTCACCCCAGTCACTGACTTCAGTAAGCTCCTGGGGATGAGCAAGTTTGCCGCCTTCCCTAAATCCGAAATCTTTCGGATTGCAATTATGAGGCTCAAAAAATGACAATTATTAACCACACCCTCGGTTTCCCTCGCGTTGGCCTGCGCCGCGAGCTGAAAAAAGCGCAAGAGAGCTACTGGGCGGGCAATGCCACTCGCGAGGAGCTGCTGGCGGTAGGCCGGGAACTGCGCGCCCGTCACTGGGAGCAGCAGAAGCAGGCCGGTATTGACCTGCTGCCGGTGGGCGATTTCGCCTGGTACGACCATGTTCTGACCACCAGCCTGCTGCTTGGCAACGTGCCGGCTCGTCATCAGAACAAAGACGGCTCTGTCGATATCGATACCCTGTTCCGCATTGGCCGCGGCCGCGCTCCCACCGGCGAGCCAGCGGCCGCTGCGGAAATGACCAAGTGGTTCAACACCAACTATCACTACATGGTGCCAGAGTTCGTGAAGGGCCAGCAGTTCAAACTGACCTGGACCCAACTGCTGGATGAAGTGGACGAAGCGCTGGCGCTGGGCCACAAGATCAAGCCCGTGCTGCTGGGGCCGGTGACCTATCTGTGGCTGGGCAAAGTGAAAGGCGAACCGTTTGACCGTCTGAGCCTGCTGAATGACATCCTGCCGGTTTATCAGCAGGTGCTGGCCGAACTGGCGAAGCGCGGCATTGAGTGGGTGCAGATTGATGAACCGGCGCTGGTGCTGGAGCTGCCGCCAGCGTGGCTGGCGGCCTTTAAACCGGCTTATGACGCCCTGCAGGGCCAGGTCAAACTGCTGCTGACCACCTATTTTGAAGGCGTTAGCGACAATCTCGCGACCATTGCTGCGCTGCCGGTCCAGGGGCTGCACGTCGATCTGGTCCACGGTAAAGATGATGTCGCCGAACTGCATAATTGTCTGCCTGCCGACTGGCTGCTGTCCGCCGGCCTGATCAACGGGCGTAACGTCTGGCGCGCCGATCTCGCCGAAAAATATGCGCAAATTAAAAACCTCGTCGGTAAGCGCGAGCTGTGGGTCGCGACATCCTGCTCTCTGTTGCACAGCCCGATCGACCTGAGCGTGGAGACGCGCCTTGATGCGGAAGTGAAGAGCTGGTTTGCCTTCGCGCTGCAAAAATGCGGTGAGCTGGCGCTGCTGCGCGATGCGCTGAACAGCGGCGATACTGCGGCGATTACCGAGTGGAGCGCGCCAGTCCATGCCCGTCGCCATTCGACGCGCGTACATAACCCGGCGGTGGAAAAACGGCTGGCGGCGATCACCGCTCAGGACAGCCAGCGCGCCAGCCCCTATGAGGTTCGCGCTCAGGCGCAGCGTCAACGCTTTAACCTGCCGGCGTGGCCGACCACCACTATCGGGTCATTCCCGCAGACGACCGAGATCCGCGGCCTGCGCCTGGACTTCAAAAAGGGCAATCTGGACGCCAGTCATTATCGTACCGGCATTGCGGAACATATTAAGCAGGCGATCGTCGAGCAGGAGCGGTTAGGATTAGACGTACTGGTGCACGGGGAAGCCGAGCGGAACGATATGGTGGAATACTTCGGTGAGCATCTGGACGGTTTCATCTTCACGCAAAACGGCTGGGTGCAGAGCTATGGCTCCCGCTGCGTGAAGCCGCCGGTGGTGATCGGCGACGTCAGCCGTCCACAGGCGATCACCGTCGAATGGGCGAAGTACGCGCAGTCGCTGACCGACAAGCCGGTGAAAGGGATGCTCACTGGACCGGTGACGATTCTGTGCTGGTCCTTCCCGCGGGAAGACGTCAGCCGTGAAACCATCGCGAAACAGATTGCGCTGGCCCTGCGTGATGAAGTGGCGGATCTGCAAGCGGCCGGTATCGGCATCATCCAGATTGATGAGCCTGCTTTGCGCGAAGGGTTACCGCTGAAGCGCAGCGATTGGGATGCCTATCTGCAGTGGGGTGTGGAAGCCTTCCGCCTTAACGCCGCGGTGGCCAAAGACGACACTCAGATCCATACCCACATGTGCTATTGTGAGTTCAACGACATCATGGACTCCATCGCCGCGCTGGACGCCGACGTGATCACCATTGAAACCTCGCGTTCAGACATGGAACTGCTGGAGTCGTTCGAAGTGTTCGAGTATCCCAATGAAATCGGGCCGGGGGTATATGATATTCACTCGCCAAACGTACCGAGCGTGGAGTGGATCGAAGCGCTGCTGGAAAAAGCCGCGCAGCGTATCCCGGCGGAGCGGCTGTGGGTTAACCCGGACTGCGGCCTGAAAACCCGGGGCTGGCCGGAGACTCGCGCCGCGCTGGCGAATATGGTGCAAGCGGCGCGTAACCTGCGTCAATCTGCCTGATCGTCACCCGAAAAATCAAAAAGGAGGCATTTGCCTCCTTTTTTTCCTGCTTCGGACGATTACCCTTTTTTACCGCCATATTGAGCAAACCAGTCGAGCATCCGCTGCCAGCCGTCTTTGGCTGACTCTTCGTGATAGCTGGCGCGATAGTCGGCGTTAAAGGCGTGATCGGCTTCAGGATAGACCACGATTTCCGCCGTGGCGTTGGCCGCCCGCAGCGCCTGGCGCATGGTTTCGACGGTGTCCTGTGGAATGCTGGCGTCTTTAGCGCCGTACAGGCCGAGTACCGGGGCGTTGAGATCGACGGCGATATCCACCGGGTGTTTTGGCGAATTCAGCGATTTTTCTCCTACCAGTTTGCCGTACCAGGCTACCGCCGCCTTCAACTGCGGGTTATGGGCAGCATATAGCCAGGTGATACGTCCGCCCCAGCAGAAGCCGGTGATCAGCAGACGATGGGCATCGCCGCCATGGCGCGCCGCCCAGCTGGCGACGTGGTCGAGATCCGCCAGCACCTGCGCGTCCGGCACCTTCGTAACCAGCTCTTTAAACAGGGTCGGGATATCGTGATACTCATTCGGATCGCCCTGACGGAAGTACAATTCAGGCGCGATAGCCAGATAGCCTTCCTGCGCCAGGCGACGACAAAGATCGCGAATATGCTCATGCACGCCGAAGATTTCCTGCACCACGATGACGATCGGCAATGGGCCATCGGCGTTTTTCGGGCGGGCATGGTAAGCCGGCATGTTTTCCCCCTGAGAGGGAATAGAGGTCTCTCCGGCGACAATATGCTCTTCCGGCGTATGAACGGCGGTTGCGGCATGCGGCGAGGCTGCAGGTGCGAATCCAGGTTGCTTGGTGGTGGTCATGGTATTCTCCGTACCCTTATTTATTAGCGCATCAGTAACTATAGACCCTTTACCTTTAGTTCGGGCGGTAATAAAGCACAGTGCCTGAAAGCGGCTATCTTTTGTTCAGTGACGATGAATATAACTTGTTAATGTGATGTTTATCACTATTTACTGAAAAACAACTGCAATCATTATTGTTCTTGGTGACTAACATCACAAAATGTTGCCAGGGGCTTCTGTACAGTACCGTTTTGCTTCTGCTGATAATTCGACCCACAGAGGAGTTTTTTATGTCCAAGTCTGATGTTTTTCATCTCGGCCTCACCAAGAACGATTTACAAGGGGCTACGCTGGCTATCGTCCCTGGCGATCCGGAGCGTGTGGAAAAGATCGCCGCGCTGATGGATAAGCCGGTTAAGCTGGCATCTCACCGCGAATTTACCTCCTGGCGCGCGGAACTGGACGGCAAACCGGTGATCGTCTGCTCCACCGGCATCGGCGGCCCGTCTACGTCTATCGCTGTGGAAGAGCTGGCGCAGCTTGGCGTGCGTACCTTCCTGCGCATTGGCACCACCGGCGCCATTCAGCCGCACATCAACGTTGGCGATGTGCTGGTGACTACCGCTTCCGTTCGTCTGGACGGCGCCAGCCTGCACTTCGCGCCGATGGAATTCCCGGCCGTCGCAGATTTCGCCTGCACCACCGCGCTGGTGGAAGCAGCGAAATCCATTGGCGCCACCACCCATATCGGCGTGACTGCTTCCTCGGATACCTTCTACCCGGGACAGGAGCGTTACGACACCTTCTCCGGCCGCGTAGTGAGCCGCTTCAAAGGCTCCATGGAAGAGTGGCAGGCGATGGGCGTGATGAACTATGAAATGGAATCCGCTACGCTGCTGACCATGTGCGCCAGCCAGGGTCTGCGCGCCGGGATGGTGGCCGGGGTTATCGTTAACCGTACCCAGCAAGAGATCCCTAACGCCGAAACCATGAAGCAAACCGAAAGCCATGCGGTGAAAATCGTCGTGGAAGCGGCGCGCCGTCTGCTGTAATTCAACGCTTTCCCTGTCAGGCCGGATCCTCCGGCCTTTTTTTTGCGTCGCCTCTCGCAGGAAATTCCTTTTAAACTGGACGTTTGTACAGCACAATTCTATTTTGTGTCATCAGGTTATCGCAGGGGGCGTCGTGGATCTCTCCATTATTATCAGCGCGGTTATCGCACTGGCTGCTGGATTAATCGTCGGCTGGCTGGCGACCAAAGCGCGCGCCGATCAAATTCGGGCCGATCTTATCGAGGAGCGGCGAGAGCTGGATATTGAGCTGAGCGCCGCCCGTCAGCAGCTGGTACAGGAAGCCCACTGGCGTGAAGAGTGCGAGCTGCTGAACAACGAGCTGCGCAGCCTGCGGGATATCAATACCTCGCTGGAGGCCGATCTGCGGGAGGTTACCACCCGGCTCGAATCCACCCAGCTGCATGCGGAAGATAAGATCCGCCAGATGGTGAACAGCGAGCAGCGCCTGAGCGAGCAGTTTGAAAACCTCGCCAACCGCATTTTCGAACACAGCAACCGACGCGTCGATGAGCAAAATCGCCAGAGCCTGCATGGCCTGCTGACCCCGCTGCGCGAACAGCTGGACGGGTTCCGCCGCCAGGTGCAGGAGAGCTTCGGCCAGGAGGCGCGGGAAAGGCACACCCTGGCGCATGAGATCCGCAACCTGCAGCAGCTGAACGCGCAGATGGCGCAGGAGGCGCTGAACCTGACCAAAGCGCTGAAGGGCGATAACAAAACTCAGGGCAACTGGGGGGAAGTGGTTCTCACCCGCGTGCTGGAAGCCTCCGGCCTGCGGGAAGGCTATGAGTACCAGACCCAGGTCAGCATCGAGACCGACAACCGCTCGCGGATGCAACCGGACGTCATCGTGCGCCTGCCGCAGGGTAAAGACGTGGTTATCGACGCCAAAATGACCCTTGTCGCCTATGAGCGCTATTTCAACGCCGAGGACGACTACACCCGCGAAGTCGCGCTGCAGGAGCACCTTGCCTCGGTGCGTAATCATATTCGCCTGCTGGGACGCAAGGATTATCAGCAACTGCCGGGCCTGCGCTCCCTCGACTATGTGCTGATGTTTATTCCCGTCGAGCCGGCATTTCTGCTGGCCATTGATCGTCAACCCGAGCTCATCAGCGAGGCGCTGCAAAATAATATTATGCTGGTCAGCCCGACGACGCTGCTGGTGGCCCTGCGCACCATCGCCAATCTGTGGCGTTATGAGCACCAGAGCCGCAACGCGCAGAAGATCGCCGAGCGGGCGGGGCGCCTTTACGACAAAATGCGCCTGTTTGTGGACGATATGTCCGCTATCGGCCAGAGTCTGGATAAAGCGCAAGAGAACTATCGCCAGGCGATGAAAAAGCTCGCTTCCGGGCGCGGTAATCTGCTGGCTCAGGTGGAGGCTTTTCGCGGGTTGGGCGTGGAGGTCAAGCGCGGGATTAATCCTGATTTAGTCGAACAAGCCACTGCTCAGGACGATCAATATCGTCTCGAAGAGGAGGATAACCTGCCGGAAAATGACGCATTTTCGCCCGACTCTGCCGAGGCGGTGCGCAGCCGGGAGGCGGCTCCGCCACGCTGAAACGTATGGGAAATGCGCTGAGTCTGATACACTCAGTGAACATTTTCTTGAAAAGCAAGCAGGCATAAAGATGGTTGAGGATTCACAAGAAACGACGCACTTTGGCTTTCAGACGGTCGCTAAAGAGCAGAAAGCAGACATGGTGGCGCATGTATTCCATTCTGTCGCCGCAAAGTATGATGTGATGAATGACTTAATGTCGTTTGGTATCCATCGTTTGTGGAAGCGTTTCACCATCGACTGCAGCGGTGTACGTCGCGGGCAGACTGTGCTAGATCTGGCGGGGGGTACCGGTGATTTGACGGCTAAGTTTTCCCGTCTGGTAGGGGAAACCGGCCGCGTTATGCTTGCTGATATCAATGATTCAATGCTCAAAATGGGCCGCGAAAAGCTGCGCAATATCGGCATCGTGGGTAACGTTGAGTATGTTCAGGCCAACGCGGAAGCCCTGCCGTTTGCTGATAATACCTTTGACTGCATCACCATCTCTTTCGGTCTGCGTAACGTGACCGACAAAGAAAAAGCGCTGCGTTCGATGTACCGCGTGCTGAAGCCGGGCGGACGTCTGCTGGTGCTGGAGTTTTCTAAACCCATTATTGAACCGCTGAGCAAAGCCTACGACGCTTACTCCTTCCATATCCTGCCGAAGGTGGGCGAGCTGGTGGCAAAAGACGGCGACAGCTATCGCTACCTGGCGGAGTCGATCCGTATGCATCCGGACCAGGAATCCCTGAAAGGGATGATGCAGGATGCAGGCTTCGAAAGCGTGGACTACTACAACCTGACGGCAGGTATCGTTGCTTTGCATCGCGGTTACAAGTTCTGACAGGAGGGACGCTATGCCTTTCACACCCCTGGTGACCGCTGGCATTGAAACGGCGCTGAATACTTTCCTCTGGCGCGACAAAGCGCTAAAACCCGCCCGCCAGCGCCTGCTGGGCAAGGTATTGCGGGTACAGCTGCAGGACTTCTCCACGCCCGTGGTGCTGGTGTTCAGCGAACGCCAGGTTGATGTCCTGAGCGCCTGGGAGGGAGAGGCCGACTGCACCGTGATTACCCGGCTCAGCGTACTGCCAAAACTGCGCAACCGTCAGCAGCTCACGGCGCTTATCCGCAGCGGCGAGCTGGAAGTGCAGGGCGATCTGCAGGTGGTGCAGAACATGGTCACCCTGTGCGATCTGGCGGAGTTCGATCCCGCTGAACTGCTGGCGCCTTACACCGGCGACATCGTGGCCGAAGGCGTCGGTAAAGTTCTCCGCGGCGGCGCTCAGTTTTTACTGAAAGGGGCGCAGCGCCAGCAGCGCTATGTCGCGGAAGCGATCACTGAAGAGTGGCGCCTGGCGCCGGGGCCGCTGGAGCTGGCCTGGTTTGCTGAAGAGACGACGGCTATTGAACGCGCGCTGGCCGCACTGGAAAAACGGCTGGAAACGCTGGAGGGCAAATGACGCCAGGAGAACTACGGCGCCTGTATTTCATCGTCCACACCTTTTTGAGCTACGGGCTCGATGAGCTCATCCCCAAAATGCGGATCACGCTGCCGCTGCGTATCTGGCGGCGGATGCTGTTCTGGATGCCAAACCGCCATCAGGATCAACCCCTTGGCGCCCGTCTGCGGCTGGCGCTTCAGGAGCTGGGGCCGGTGTGGATTAAATTCGGCCAGATGCTGTCCACACGGCGGGATCTCTTTCCGCCGCATATTGCCGATCAGCTGGCGCTGTTGCAGGACCGCGTGGCGCCCTTTGACGGGAAGCTCGCGCAGCAGCAGATAGAGAAAGCGATGGGTGGCCTGCCGGTGGAGGCCTGGTTTGATGATTTCTCCGTTGAGCCGTTAGCCTCGGCGTCTATCGCCCAGGTGCATACCGCGCGTCTGAAAGAGAACGGCAAAGAGGTGGTGATCAAGGTTATCCGTCCGGATATTTTGCCGATCATTAAAGCGGACATGAAGCTCATCTACCGCCTGGCGCGCTGGGTGCCGCGTCTGCTGCCTGACGGCCGCCGTCTGCGCCCGCAGGAGGTGGTTCGTGAGTATGAAAAAACGCTGCTGGACGAGCTGAACCTGCTGCGGGAATCCGCTAACGCCATTCAGCTGCGGCGTAATTTCGAAGACAGCCCGATGCTGTATGTGCCGGAAGTGTACCCCGACTACTGCAGCGAAAGCATGATGGTGATGGAGCGCATCTACGGCATTCCGGTGTCCGACGTCGAGGCGCTGGAGGCTCAGGGAACCAACCTGCAGCTGCTGGCGGAGCGGGGCGTGCAGGTCTTCTTCACCCAGGTGTTCCGCGACAGTTTTTTCCATGCTGATATGCACCCTGGCAACATATTCGTCAGCTACGAGCACCCGGAAGATCCGCAGTATATCGGTATCGATTGCGGCATTGTCGGCTCGCTGAACAAAGAAGATAAGCGCTATCTGGCGGAAAACTTTATCGCCTTTTTCAACCGCGATTATCGTAAGGTTGCCGAGCTGCACGTCGACTCCGGTTGGGTTCCGCCGGACACTAATGTCGAAGAGTTTGAGTTCGCGATCCGCACGGTCTGCGAGCCCATCTTTGAGAAGCCGCTGGCGGAGATCTCCTTCGGCCACGTGCTGCTTAATCTGTTCAACACCGCGCGGCGCTTCAATATGGAAGTCCAGCCGCAGCTTGTTTTGCTACAGAAGACATTACTTTACGTAGAAGGGGTAGGCCGGCAGCTCTATCCTCAGTTAGACTTGTGGAAAACGGCGAAGCCTTTCCTTGAGTCGTGGATCAAAGATCAGGTCGGTATTCCGGCGCTGGTGCGCGCGTTTAAAGACAAAGCGCCGTTCTGGATCGAAAGAATGCCTGAAATACCTGAGCTGGTGTATCAGAGCCTGCAGCAGAGCAAACAGCTGCAGACCAGCGTCGATACTATCGTGCGGGATATGCATGTGCGTCATGTGCGCCAGGGCCAATCCCGTTATCTGTTTGGTATAGGCGCGGTTTTATTGCTCAGTGGTACGCTGCTCTTTATCCATCGCCCTGAGTGGGGAATGATGCCCGGCTGGCTGATGGCCGGCGGTGTCGTGACCTGGCTGATTGGCTGGCGAAAAACTCGCTGATCGGTTCGCCACTTCATGACGCAGGCTTATTTGCGCAAAATCATGCCGGTGGCCTGACGGCGAGGCGGCTGGCAGGATAGCGTGTATAATGCGTCCACATAATTCATCATCTGTCATAGGGGAACGTGTATGGGTGGTATCAGTATTTGGCAGTTATTAATTGTTGTCGTCATCGTAGTTCTGCTATTCGGGACGAAGAAGCTGAGCTCACTGGGGTCAGACTTAGGGGCATCCATCAAAGGCTTTAAAAAAGCCATGAGTGATGATGACAAACCCGAAAAGTCGGCGCCAGACGCAGATTTCACGGCGAAAACTATCGCCGACAAACAGGATGATGCAAAAAAAGACGAGACAAAACGCCACGACAAAGAGCAGGTGTAACTCGTGTTCGATATTGGTTTTAGTGAACTACTGCTGGTGTTTGTAATTGGCCTCATTGTTCTGGGGCCACAGCGGCTTCCCGTCGCGGTTAAAACGGTGGTTGGCTGGATCCGTACGCTACGGTCGCTGGCGACCACGGTGCAGAATGAGCTGGCTCAGGAGCTAAAACTGCAGGAGTTCCAGGAGAGCCTCAAGAAGGTGGAAAAGGCCAGCCTGAATAACCTGACGCCGGAGCTGAAAGCCTCTATGGACGAGCTGCGCGAGGCCGCGGAGTCGATGAAGCGCTCCTATAGCGCCCACGATCCGGAAAAGGCCAGCGACGAAGCGAATACCATCCATAATCCGGTGGTGAAAGGCAGCGAAGCGCAGCGGCAGGACGTCACGCCGGCGACGGCCGAACATCAGGCCAGCGCTCCGGCTCATGCGCCAGAGCCTGTGGCCGACGAGCAACCCGCTTCACCGGCAGAGAAAACATCCGCTACGGCGGCTGCCCCCCATTCTTCCCCCGCATCGAGTGATAAACCGTAAACATGGGCGTAGACGATACACAACCGCTAATTTCGCATCTGATTGAGCTGCGCAAGCGTCTGCTCAACAGCATCATTGCTATCCTGGTGATCTTCCTGGCGCTGGTCTATTTCGCCAATGATATTTATCAGCTGGTCTCGGCCCCGCTTATCAGCAAGATGCCGGTAGGCGCGACGATGATCGCCACCGATGTCGCTTCACCTTTCTTTACGCCGATAAAGCTGACCTTTATGGTGTCGGTGATCCTGTCGGTGCCGATTATTCTGTATCAGGTATGGGCCTTCGTCGCGCCGGCGCTGTATAAGCACGAGCGCCGGCTGGTGGTGCCCTTGCTGGTCTCCAGCACGCTGCTGTTCTATATCGGCATGGCTTTCGCGTATTTTGTCGTGTTTCCGCTGGCGTTCGGCTTTCTGACCCATGCTGCCCCGGAGGGGGTGCTGGTCTCGACCGATATCCGCAGCTATCTCGACTTCGTGATGGCGCTGTTTATGGCGTTCGGGGTCTCTTTTGAGGTGCCGGTCGCCATTGTGCTGCTCTGCTGGATGGGCGTCACTACGCCGGAAGAGCTGCGCAAAAAACGGCCGTATGTGCTGGTGGGCGCCTTCGTGGTGGGCATGCTGCTGACGCCGCCGGACGTGTTCTCGCAGACGCTGCTGGCCATTCCGATGTACTGTCTGTTTGAAGTCGGGGTGTTCTTTGCCCGCTTCTACACCGGGAAGCGTCTGACGCGCGATGACGATGCCGCGGCCGAAGCTGAAGCCGCTGAGCACAGAGAAGAGTAATACCGCCAACCGCCCGTCAGGGCGGTTGTCATATGGAGCGATCATGTTTGATATCGGCGTTAATCTGACCAGTTCGCAGTTTGCCCGCGACCATGATGAGGTGGTGGCGCGCGCCCGGTCGGCGGGTGTCCACGGCATGCTGCTGACCGGCACAAATTTGCCGGAGAGCCAGCAGGCGCAGAGAATGGCGAGCCATTACGCCGGCTGCTGGTCCACGGCGGGGGTTCATCCCCATGACGGCAGCAGCTGGACGCCAGCGGTCGCCGAGGCGATTTATGTCCTTGCCCGCGAGCCGCAGGTGGTGGCGATAGGGGAATGTGGTCTGGATTTTAATCGTAATTTCTCCACGCCGCAGGAGCAGGAGGCGGCATTCAGCGCCCAACTGGCGCTGGCCGCCGAGCTGTCGATGCCGGTGTTTTTACACTGCCGCGACGCCCACGACCGGTTTCTGACGCTACTTAAACCCTGGCTTGGGAAGATCCCGGGCGCGGTGCTGCACTGCTTTACCGGCAGCCGCAGCGAGGTGCAGGAATGTCTGGATCTGGGGCTGTTTATCGGCATTACCGGTTGGGTATGCGATGAGCGGCGCGGGCTCGAGCTGCGAGAGCTACTGCCGGCGATCCCGGCGGAACGTCTGCTGCTGGAGACCGATGCGCCCTATCTGCTGCCGCGCGACCTCAAGCCGAAACCCGCCTCGCGTCGTAACGAGCCCGCGTATTTGCCGCATATCCTGGCCAGCGTCGCGGCCTGGCGCGGCGAGGAGGCGCAGTGGCTTGAGGCGCAAACGGACGCAAACGTCAGGGCGCTGTTTGGCGTCGACGTTATCGGCGCTTAGATTTTCTGGAAATCGGTGTTTTTTACGCTCTGCAGGACTTGCTTATTCAGCAGGTTTAACAGCAACATAGAGCGTGCTTCACCGTCCGGCTCGGTAAAGATAGCCTGTAAGCCTTCGAACGCGCCGTCGGTGATCAGTACGCTATCGCCTTCATGCGGCGTTTCCGGGTCGGTGATGCCTTCCGGTTTATAGATAGAGAGCTGATGGATGACCGCCGAGGGGACGATAGCGGGTAGGGCGCCAAAGCGCACGAAGTTGTTAACCCCGCGTGTGGCGCTGATGGTGGTGGTATGAATCACCTCTGGATCGAACTCAATAAACAGGTAGTTCGGAAACAGCGGTTCGCTGACCATGGTGCGTTTACCGCGAATGATTTTTTCCAGCGCAATCGTCGGCATCAGGCAGTTAACTGACTGACGTTCCAGATGTTCCTGGGCTCGTTGTAGCTGCCCACGTTTGCAATACAGTAAGTACCAGGCTTGCATAATGACTCATTCCACTTCTAATAACGGCAAGCATAACAAATGGCTGGTGTAATCGCGAAAGCCATTATAATTGAAATCCAAATTTCAGCGTTCTTTCACGCTAATTTAACAAAATTACAGCATCTCGCCGTTGAACACCGTATAATTAGCCGCCTGTAGAGAGGTCAATAACACTTTCATGAAATATCACGATCTTCGCGACTTTCTGACACTCCTGGAACAACAGGGCGAACTAAAACGTATCACTCTGCCGGTCGATCCCCACCTGGAAATCACCGAAATTGCCGACCGCACCCTGCGCGCTGGCGGTCCGGCGTTGCTGTTTGAGAATCCGAAAGGCTATACCATGCCGGTGCTGTGCAACCTGTTCGGCACGCCGCGGCGCGTGGCGCTGGGGATGGGTCAGGAGGACGTCAGTTCGCTGCGCGAGGTGGGTAAGCTGTTAGCCTTTCTGAAAGAGCCTGAGCCGCCCAAAGGTTTCCGCGATCTGTTTGATAAGCTGCCGCAGTTTAAGCAAGTGCTGAATATGCCGACCAAACGTCTGCGCGGCGCCCCCTGCCAGCAAAAAATCATCCAGGGCGATGACGTCGACCTGAGGAAAATCCCGATTATGACCTGCTGGCCGGACGATGCCGCGCCGCTGATCACCTGGGGGCTGACGGTGACCCGCGGGCCGCACAAAGAGCGGCAGAACCTGGGGATTTATCGCCAGCAGCTGATTGGCAAAAACAAACTGATTATGCGCTGGCTGTCTCATCGCGGCGGCGCACTGGATTTCCAGGAGTGGAGCGCGGCGCGTCCGGGCGAACGCTTCCCGGTTTCTGTGGCGCTCGGCGCCGACCCAGCGACCATTCTTGGCGCGGTGACCCCGGTGCCGGATACGTTGTCGGAATATGCCTTTGCCGGGCTGCTGCGCGGCACCAAAACCGAAGTGGTGAAATGCGTCTCGAACGATCTTGAAGTGCCTGCCAGCGCAGAGATTGTGCTGGAAGGTTATATCGAGGCCGGGGAGATGGCGCCGGAAGGTCCGTATGGCGACCATACCGGCTACTACAATGAAGTAGACCAGTTCCCGGTGTTTACGGTCACCCATATTACCCAACGTGAAGACGCGATTTATCATTCGACCTATACCGGCCGTCCGCCGGATGAGCCTGCGGTGCTGGGCGTGGCGCTGAATGAAGTCTTCGTCCCGATCCTGCAAAAACAGTTTCCGGAAATCGTCGATTTCTATCTGCCGCCGGAAGGGTGCTCCTACCGCCTGGCGGTGGTGACGATGAAAAAACAGTATGCAGGCCATGCCAAGCGCGTGATGATGGGCGTCTGGTCGTTCCTGCGCCAGTTTATGTATACCAAATTCGTGATTGTCTGCGATGACGATGTCAACGCTCGCGACTGGAACGATGTGATTTGGGCGATCACTACCCGTATGGACCCGGCTCGTGATACGGTACTGGTAGAGAATACGCCAATTGATTATCTGGATTTTGCCTCGCCGGTTTCCGGCCTGGGTTCAAAAATGGGGCTGGATGCCACCAATAAATGGCCTGGCGAAACCCAGCGTGAATGGGGCCGCCCAATCAAAAAAGATCCTGCCGTCACGGCGCGCATTGACGCCATCTGGGATGATCTGGCCATCTTTAAACAACAGTAAGCGGGGCTAACGCCGCTGTTTTGCTCTATAGACCCGACAGAGGGGACGCATGACAACCTTAAGCTGTAAAGTGACCTCGGTGGAGGCGATTACCGATACCGTGTATCGTGTTCGATTAGTACCGGAAGCGGCATTCTCTTTCCGCGCTGGCCAGTATCTGATGGTGGTAATGGATGAGCGCGACAAACGCCCATTCTCCATGGCCTCCACGCCGGCGGAACAGGAATTTATCGAACTGCATATCGGCGCCTCGGAGCTCAATCTGTACGCGATGGCGGTCATGGATCGCATCCTGAAAGAGCGCGAAATTGAGGTTGATATCCCGCATGGCGAAGCCTGGCTGCGTGAAGATGAAGACCGCCCGCTGATTTTGATTGCCGGCGGCACCGGCTTCTCTTATGTGCGTTCTATTCTGCTGACCGCGCTGTCACGCAATCCTCAGCGCGATATCGCGATTTACTGGGGCGGCCGCGAGACCAAACATCTGTACGATCTGGCTGAGCTGGAAGCCTTGAGCGTCAAACATCCGAATCTGCGCATTGAGCCGGTGGTTGAGCAGCCGGAAGAGGGCTGGCGTGGGCGTTCCGGCACCGTGCTGACCGCGGTGCTGCAGGATTACGGTACCCTGGCCGATCACGATATCTATATTGCCGGGCGTTTTGAGATGGCCAAGATTGCTCGCGACCTGTTCTGCAATGAACGCGGCGCGCGCGAAGATCGCCTGTTTGGCGACGCGTTTGCTTTTATCTGATATCTGCAAATAAAAAACCCGCCCCTGACAGGCGGGAAGAACGGCAACTAAACTGTCTCTCTTCGCCAATGACGTCATAATTTCGTCGGCTGCGCTCGCTCACCCGAATCACTTACTTCAGTAAGCTCATCGGGATTCGCTCGCTTGCCGCCTTGTTCTGACGCCATTGGCTGTGAGATACCCTTTTGTAAATTTACACCCGCTCAAACACGGTGGCGATCCCTTGTCCCAGGCCAATGCACATGGTGGCGAGGCCGAACTGGGCATCTTTACGCTCCATCTGATTGATCAACGTGGTGCTAATACGCGCCCCGGAACAACCCAGCGGATGACCGAGCGCGATCGCCCCGCCGTTAAGGTTGATCTTCTCATCGATCTGCTCCATCAGGCCCAGATCTTTAATGCACGGCAGGATCTGCGCGGCAAAGGCCTCATTCATTTCAAAGACGTCGATATCGCTGGTGGATAAGCCCGCTTTTTTCAGCGCCAGCTTCGAGGCGGGAACCGGGCCATAGCCCATAATGGACGGGTCGCAGCCGACCACCGCCATCGAACGGACGCGGGCGCGTGGCTTCAGCCCCAGTTCGCGGGCGCGACTTTCGCTCATCAGCAGCATCGCCGCCGCGCCATCGGAAAGGGCGGAAGAGGTACCTGCCGTTACCGTACCGGTCACCGGGTCAAACGCCGGCCTCAGGGTAGACAGCGTCTCGACGGTGGTTTCCGGGCGGATCACTTCGTCATAGTTAAAGGACTTCAGTACGCCATCGGCATCGTGGCCGCCGGTGGGGATAATCTCGGCTTTGAATGCGCCGGACTGGGTCGCAGCCCAGGCGCGGGCGTGGGAGCGCGCGGCGAACTGATCCTGCATTTCCCGGCTAATGCCGTGCAGACGCGCCAGCATTTCAGCGGTCAGCCCCATCATCCCTGCCGCCTTCGCCACGTTGCGACTCAGGCCCGGGTGGAAATCGACGCCGTGGCTCATCGGCACATGGCCCATGTGCTCCACGCCGCCAATCAGGCAAACGCCGGCATCGCCGGTCATGATCATGCGTGCGGCATCGTGCAGCGCCTGCATGGAAGAACCGCACAGACGGTTAACCGTGTTTGCCGGTACCGAATGCGGGATCTCCGCCAGCAGCGCCGCGTTACGGGCGATGTTAAAACCCTGCTCGAGGGTTTGCTGTACGCAGCCCCAGTAGATATCGTCTATCGCGCTTGCCTCAAGCGACGGGTTGCGCGACAGCAGGCTACGCATCAGGTGCGCGGAGAGGTCTTCCGCGCGCACGTGGCGAAATGCGCCGCCCTTTGAACGGCCCATCGGGGTGCGAATAGCATCGACAATGACAACCTGTTCCATTGTGACTCCTTAAGCCGTTTTCAGAGCGCCAACCGGACGGGCTGGCTCTACCTGGGGATAATACGCTTCGTTATGGCGCGCTTTGTCACGCAGACCGGCAGGGACTTCATACAGCGGCCCAAGGTGCTGGTACTGCTGCGCCATATCGAGATACTTCGCGCTACCGATGGTATCCAGCCAGCGGAAGGCGCCGCCGTGGAACGGAGGGAAGCCGAGGCCGTATACCAGCGCCATATCCGCTTCCGCCGGGCTGGCGATAATGCCTTCTTCCAGGCAGCGGACGACTTCGTTAACCATCGGGATCATCATGCGGGCGATAATCTCTTCATCGCTGAAATCGTGCTTCGGCTGGCTGACGTCGGCCAGCAGGCTGTCGACGGCGGCATCTTCTTCTTTCTTCGGCTTACCTTTGCTGTCGTCTTTATAGCGCCAGAAGCCGAGGCCGTTCTTCTGGCCGAAACGGTTGGCGTCAAACAGGGCGTCGATGGCGTCGCGATAATCTTTCTGCATCCGCTGCGGGAATCCCGCCGCCATGACCGCCTGAGCATGGTGCGCGGTGTCGATGCCGACCACGTCCAGCAGATAGGCCGGGCCCATCGGCCAGCCAAACTGTTTCTCCATCACTTTGTCGACTTTGCGGAAATCCGCCCCGTCGCGCAGCAACTGGCTGAAGCCGGCGAAGTAGGGGAACAGCACGCGGTTGACGAAGAAACCGGGACAATCATTGACCACGATTGGCGTCTTGCCCATTTTGCTGGCCCAGGCGACGACTTTGGCAATGGTATTATCCGAGGTTTTTTCGCCGCGGATCACTTCTACCAGCGGCATGCGATGCACCGGATTAAAGAAGTGCATGCCGCAGAAGTTTTCCGGGCGCTGCAGAACGCTGGCCAGCTCGCTGATGGGGATCGTTGAGGTGTTGGACGCCAGCACGGTATCCGGGCGGATTTTATCTTCCGTTTCCGCCAGCACCGCTTTCTTCACTTTCGGGTTTTCCACCACCGCTTCAACGACCACGTCCACACGATCAAAACCGCTATACTCCAGCGTCGGCTGAATGGTGCTTATTACTCCGGCCAGCTTCAGACCGTCGATTTTGCCGCGTTCCAGCTGTTTATTCAGTAGCTTCGCCGCTTCGGTCATGCCGAGCGTCAGCGATTTATCGTTGATGTCCTTCATGATGACCGGCACGCCTTTCCACGCCGACTGATAAGCGATGCCGCCGCCCATAATGCCCGCGCCCAGGACGGCGGCCTGCTTCGGCGTTTCGACATCTTTGGTCAGTTTTTTCGCTTTCGCTTTGACGTACTGGTCGTTGAGGAAGATACCGACCAGCGCGCGGGCCTCATTGGTATGAGCCAGCGGGACAAAGCTTTTATTTTCCAGCACCAGGGCCTCTTCACGACCAAGACGCGCGGCGGCTTCAATGGTTTTCACCGCGGTGATCGGCGCCGGATAATGCTTCCCGGCGGTTTGCGCGACCATGCCTTTGGCGATGGTGAAACTCATCGTCGCTTCAATTTTGCTGAGCTTCAGCGGCTCCAGCTTCGGTTGCCGTTTCGCTTTCCAGTCCAGGTCGCCCTGAATCGCCTGGCGCAGGATCGCCAGCGCGCCGTCGCGCAGTTTGTCGGCAGCAACTACGCCATCCACCAGGCCGATTTTCAGCGCTTGATCGGCACCGACATCTTTCCCGGCAGCAATGATCTCCAGCGCGCTGTCGGCGCCGAGCAGGCGCGGCAAACGGACTGAGCCGCCGAAGCCTGGCATAATGCCGAGTTTGGTTTCCGGCAGACCAATGCGCAGATCCGGCGTCGCCAGGCGGTAATCGGTCGCCAGGACGCATTCACAACCGCCGCCCAGCGCGTAACCGTTGACGGCGGAGACAGTGGGGACCGGAAGATCTTCCAGACGGTTGAAGACGCTGTTAGCAAAATGCAGCCATTGGCTTAACTGCTCCTCAGGGACCAGGAACAGTGAGAGGAATTCCGTAATATCCGCGCCGACGATAAACGCCGCTTTTTCAGAGCGCAGCATCAGGCCTTTGAGATCGTTTTGTTTTTCCAGTACGTCCAGCGCATGACCGAGGCTGGCTACGGTTGCGGTATCAAGCTTGTTGACCGAACCTGGGGCATCGAACACCAGTTCGGCGATGCCATCTTCCAGCCAGTCGAGGTACAGGGTGTCGCCTTTGTAGAGCATGTCAGTCTCCTGAATCCAGCAATATGATCTGGTCATACCAGATGAAACGGAGTGTGGAATTTATGTTAAAGAATTGCAAATTACTCTTTAAATAATTGCTGGTCGGATCACATCCGGTGGAAATCACCCGCACGCAGGTCGATGTGCTAAGATGCGGAGTATCACGATCCCATAAAAGCAAAGGACAAAAGATGGAATCCCTGGCCGCGCTCTATAAAAATCATATTGTTACCCTACAAGAACGTACCCGCGACGTCCTGTCCCGTTTTCAGATGGATGCTCTGCTGATTCACTCCGGCGAGCTGGTTAACGTCTTCCTTGATGACCATCCGTACCCGTTCAAGGTCAATCCGCAGTTCAAAGCCTGGGTGCCGGTGACTCAGGTGCCTAACTGCTGGTTGCTGGTGGACGGTGTGAATAAACCGAAGCTGTGGTTCTATCTGCCGGTTGATTACTGGCATAACGTTGAGCCGCTGCCAACCTCGTTCTGGACCGAAGAGGTCGATGTAGTCGCGCTGCCGAAGGCCGATGGCATCGGCAGCCAACTGCCTGCCGCTCGCGGAAATATTGGTTATATCGGGCCGGTGCCGGAGCGCGCGCTGGGTCTGGGAATCGCCGCGGATAAGATCAACCCGAAAGGGGTTATCGATTATCTGCATTACTACCGGGCTTACAAAACCGATTACGAGCTGGCCTGTATGCGTGAAGCGCAGAAGTCGGCGGTGAATGGTCATCGTGCGGCCTATGAAGCTTTTCAGTCCGGGATGAGCGAATTCGATATCAATCAGGCCTATCTTACCGCAACCGGTCACCGCGATACCGACGTGCCTTACAGCAACATCGTGGCGCTGAACGAGCATGCTTCTGTCCTGCACTACACCAAACTGGACCACCGCGCTCCGGCGGAAATGCGCAGCTTCCTGCTCGACGCCGGTGCGGAATATAACGGCTATGCTGCGGATCTGACGCGGACCTGGGCGGCACACGGCGATAACGATTTCGCCCATCTGATTAAAGACGTTAACGACGAGCAGCTGGCGCTGATTAGCACCATGAAAGCCGGGACTCGCTATGTCGATTACCATATCCAGTTCCACCAGCGTATTGCGAAGCTGCTGCGTAAACACCAGTTAGTCACTGACATGAGCGAAGAGGCGATGGTGGAAAACGATCTGACCGGGCCATTTATGCCGCACGGGATTGGTCATCCGCTGGGTCTGCAGGTGCATGATGTTGCTGGCTTTATGCAAGACGACTCCGGTACGCATCTGGCGGCGCCAGCGAAATACCCGTATCTGCGCTGCACCCGTATTATCGAGCCGCGTATGGTGTTGACCATTGAACCCGGCATCTACTTTATCGAGTCGTTACTGGCGCCGTGGCGTGAAGGCCCGTTCAGCAAACACTTCAACTGGCAAAAAATTGACGCCATGAAGCCATTCGGCGGGATCCGTATCGAAGATAACGTGGTGGTTCACGAAAACAGTATCGAAAACATGACGCGCGATCTGAAGCTGGCCTAATGGAGAGCTGGTTAATCCCGGCGGCGCCCGTTTCCGTCGTTGAGGAGATCAAAAAGAGCCGTTTTATCACGCTGTTGGCGCATACCGATGGCGTGGCGGCGGCGAAAGCCTTTGTCGAGTCCGTCAGAGCGGATCACCCCGATGCCCGTCACCACTGCGTGGCGTGGGTCGCCGGACCGCCTGATGATTCGCAACAGCTTGGGTTTTCTGATGATGGCGAACCGGCGGGAACGGCGGGTAAACCGATGCTGGCGCAGCTGATGGGAAGCGGCGTCGGCGAGATAACCGCTGTCGTCGTGCGTTACTACGGTGGTATCCTGCTGGGCACCGGCGGCCTGGTGAAAGCCTATGGCGGCGGTGTTCATCAGGCGCTGGCGCAGTTGACGACACTGCGCAAGACGCCGTTAACGGCATATACTTTGCAATGTGAATATGGGCAACTGGCTGGCGTCGAAGCGCTGCTCGCCCAATTTTCCGGCAACGTCGTTGAAAGCGAATATCTGGCGTCGGTTCGGCTGCGCGTGGCGCTTCCCCAGGCTGAAGTGGCGGCTTTTTCAGCAAAACTGGCTGATTTTAGTCGCGGTTCATTGCAATTGCTGAAGATTAACGAATAATCCCCTCTGTTTTTTTGCCTATCAAAGGAAGCGCCAGAGATGCATTTTCGCGCCATAACCCGAATCGTTGGACTGCTGGTCATCTTGTTTTCGGGGACGATGATCGTCCCGGGATTAGTGGCCCTGATATATCGCGATGGCGCGGGACGGGCCTTCACTCAAACTTTTTTTGTCGCTCTGGCGATCGGCTCCATGCTGTGGTGGCCGAACCGTAAGCAAAAGGGTGAACTGAAATCCCGTGAAGGATTTCTGATCGTGGTGCTGTTCTGGACCGTGCTGGGTAGCGTAGGGGCCTTGCCCTTCATTTTCGCCGAACAGCCGAACCTGACGGTGACGGATGCCTTCTTCGAGTCATTTTCCGGCCTGACGACGACCGGGGCGACCACCCTGGTGGGGCTGGACTCGCTCCCGCACGCTATCCTCTTTTACCGGCAGATGCTGCAGTGGTTCGGCGGTATGGGGATCATTGTGCTGGCGGTGGCGATTCTGCCTATCCTCGGCGTCGGGGGGATGCAGCTCTACCGTGCGGAAATGCCCGGCCCGCTGAAGGATAACAAGATGCGCCCGCGCATCGCCGAGACGGCAAAGACATTGTGGCTCATCTATGTGTTACTGACGGTCGCCTGCGCATTGGCGCTCTGGTTTGCCGGTATGCCGGCCTTCGATGCGATAGGGCACAGCTTCGCCACCATCGCCATCGGCGGTTTCTCGACTCACGATGCCAGCGTCGGCTATTTCAACAGCCCGATGATCAACTCCATCATTGCCATCTTCCTGCTGATCTCCGGCTGCAACTACGGTCTGCATTTTTCGTTGTTGAGCGGACGCAGCCTGAAGGTGTACTGGCGCGACCCTGAGTTTCGAATGTTCATTGGCGTCCAGTTGACGCTGGTCATCGTCTGTACGCTGGTGCTATGGCTTCATAACGTGTACGGCTCGGTGCTGACGACGCTGAATCAGGCGTTTTTCCAGGTGGTGTCGATGGCGACCACCGCGGGATTCACCACCGATAGCATTGCGCGCTGGCCGCTGTTCCTGCCGGTGCTTCTGCTGTGCTCTGCATTTATCGGCGGCTGCGCAGGCTCCACGGGCGGTGGCTTAAAGGTTATCCGTATCCTGTTGCTGTTCAAGCAGGGCAACCGTGAGCTTAAGCGTCTGGTTCACCCGAATGCGGTGTATAGCATTAAATTAGGTAACCGCGCGCTGCCGGAACGTATTCTGGAAGCGGTATGGGGATTCTTCTCCGCCTATGCGCTGGTTTTTATCATTAGTATGCTGGCTATTATCGCCACCGGGGTGGATGACTTCTCCGCTTTCGCCTCCGTGGTGGCGACATTGAACAACCTCGGGCCTGGGCTCGGCGTCGTCGCGGACAACTTTGCCACCATGAACCCGGTCGCGAAATGGATCCTGATTGCTAATATGCTGTTTGGTCGTCTGGAAGTGTTCACCTTACTGGTGCTCTTTACTCCCACTTTCTGGCGCGAATAACAGGAGTGCTCGTGAAAACTTTAATTCTCTTTTCCACCCGCGACGGGCAGACACGTGAAATCGCTTCGTTTCTCGCCTCTGAGCTTAAAGAGCTGGGTATCGATGCGGACACCCTGAATCTGAACCGTACCGATGACGTGGAATGGCATCATTATGATCGCGTGGTGATTGGCGCGTCGATTCGCTACGGACACTTTCATCCGGCGGTGGACCGCTTTGTGAAAAAGCACCTTGCAGCATTGCAGGCGCTGCCGGGGGCATTCTTTTCGGTGAACCTGGTTGCGCGCAAACCCGAGAAGCGCACGCCGCAGACCAACAGCTATACGCGCAAGTTTCTGCTCAACTCGCCGTGGCAGCCGCAGAGCTGCGCGGTGTTTGCCGGGGCGCTACGTTACCCGCGTTACCGCTGGTACGATCGGTTTATGATCCGCCTGATTATGAAAATGACCGGGGGCGAAACGGATACCCGTAAAGAAGTGGTCTATACCGACTGGCAACAGGTCTCCCGATTTGCCCGAGAAATCGCGCAAATGATCCGCAAACAGGGCGTTTAAACAGCGTCTTGATGGAAAAGCGAGCGAACGAAAAGTTTTTTTGCATTTCCCCTTGTCACCTCAGAATTACTCCCTATAATGCGCCTCCACTGACACGGAACAACGG
>NZ_JAKKOM010000025.1:0-83580 GCF_021739525.1 Klebsiella sp. 2019SCSN059
CCGGGCAAGGCGACAGCCGCCACCCGGCGAAATTACAGGTACCGTGCCTGATATCTTGCCCGGCGGCGCTGCGCTTGCGCGGGCCTACGGGGGATGAGTCTGTGAGAGGGCCCTGCAGGCCGGGTAAGGCGACAGCCGCCACCCGGCGAAATTACAGGTACTGAGCCTGATATCTTGCCCGGCGGCGCTGCGCTTCGCGGACCTACGGGGGATGAGCCTGTGAGAGGGCCTGTAGGCCGGGTAAGGCGACAGCCGCCGCCCGGCGAAATTACAGGTACCGTGCCTGATATCTTGCCCGGCGGCGCTGCGCTTCGCGGGCCTACGGGGGATGAGCCTGTGAGAGGGCCCTCTAGGCCGGGTAAGGCGACAGCCGCCACCCGGCATAACGGCTGGAGCCGGGTCGATAACTACCCGGACTCGCGCGAAGGCCGCGTCCGGGCTACCGGTTAGGATGAAGGATAACAGCCGCCAGCGCTCAGCGTCGGGAGCGCACCACCTGGTAGCGGCGGGTGAAATATTCCACCGGCGCGCTCCAGACGTGAACCAGACGGGTGAACGGGAAGATCAGGAAGATGGTCATCCCCAGCACCAGGTGGACGCGGTAAATCCAGGCCACGCCGTCCAGATGCGCCGAGGCGCCGCCGTGGAAGGTGACCACCGCCTGCGCCCAGTCCACCAGCTTGAGCATTTCGCTGCCGTCCGGATGCTGGGCGGAGAAGGGGATCGTCGTCAGCCCCAGCGCGCACTGAATCAGCAAAATGCACAGGATCAGAATATCTGCCGTGGTGGAGGTGGCGCGAATGCGCGGGTTGGTCAGGCGGCGAGCCAGCAAGCCGATGCCGCCCACCAGGGTGAGCACCCCACACACGCCGCCGAGGATCATCGCCATCAGCTGCTTCTGCGACATCGGCAGGAACCACGAGTAGACCCAGTGCGGGGTCAGCATGCCAAAGAGATGGCCGAAAAAAATGCCGAGAATGCCGATATGAAACAAGTTCGACCATAGCACCATCCCGCGTTTATCCAGCATCTGGCTGGATGACGCGCGCCAGGTATACTGCCCATAGTCGTAGCGTAGCCAGCTGCCAAGCAGAAACACGGCGCCGCAAAGGTAAGGGTAGATATCGTAAAAGAAGACGTTCAGATACTGGATCATTTCGGGCCTCCGGCGCGGATGTCGACGTACAGCGGCGCCACATCCTGGCTAAAGCGTCGTTGATAAGCTTGCATAGGCGAGCTGTCGCAAGCGGTCGCATTATCTTCAATAAACTTCACCTGCTCTTCTTCCCACACTTCGTCCAGCGCCTGAGAGGTATCGTCGCGCTTTTCTCCCGCCACCTGTTTGGTGACACTGTCACTGGTGAGCGGGCTTATTGCCAGTTCCAACAGGGCGTCAAATAGTTGATAATACGAGCATTCTCGTTGCTTCAGGCGGCCGCCGATCAGCGCCAGAATCGGCGCGATATTCTGGAGCCCTTCGCGGGCGTCGGCGAGGGGTAAAATACTGAGATACTCCAGATACAGCGGCAGATAGTCGGGCAGTTCACGGCAATCGATCAGCAGACCTGCCTGCTGATACTGATTCATCAGGTCCACCATCGCCTGGCCACGGTCGCGGGACTCAGCATGCACATGTTCAAACAGCAGCAGCGAGGTGGCGCGCCCTCGCTCGAACACCTCGCACCAGTCGGCCTGGCGATCCAACAGCGGCGCCGCCAGCAGCTCCCCGACAAAGGGCGTCAGGGAAGGGATATCGGCGCTGACCAGCGCCAGGGCTTCGTCGCGGTTCTCCCACAGCACCTCGTCGGGATACTCCAGCAGCAGACCGAGCACTTTCAGGATCCGCATCACTCTCCCTCCCCATGCTTACGCACGCCGCTGACGTCGATGGCGTCAATCCGCCGGCTGTTAAACAGGTTGAATTTCGTATCTGACCCGTGGCAGCCGTCGCCGAAGGTAAAGCCGCAGCCGTTGCGTTCCGGGAAGGCATCCTCCGCCAGTTCGCGATGGCTGGTGGGGATCACGAAGCGGTCTTCGTAGTTGGCGATCGCCAGATAGCGATACATCTCTTCGACCTGCTCAACGCTGAGTCCCACCTCTTCAATTGCCCGGGTATCGGTCACGCCCTCGACGGTTTGCGAGCGCTTGTAGTGGCGCATCGCCATCATCCGTTTCAGCGCGCGCAATACCGGTCCGGTATCCCCGGCGCTCAACAGGTTCGCCAGGTACTGGACCGGAATGCGCAGGCTCTCCACCGCCGGCAGGATGGCGCCGTTGTTCGGCAGGCCGCCGGCGTCGGCAACCGACTGGATCGGCGACAGGGGCGGCACATACCAGACCATCGGCAGGGTGCGATACTCCGGATGCAGCGGCAGGGCCAGTTTCCAGTCCATCGCCAGCTTATAGACCGGCGATTTCTGCGCCGCCTCAATGACATTGTGGGGGATGCCTTGTTTTAACGCTTCCTCGATGACCGCCGGATCGTTTGGATTAAGGAATACCTCGCACTGGCGCTCATAGAGGTCGGTTTCATGCTCGGTGCTGGCAGCTTCTTCGATACGGTCGGCGTCATACAGCAAGACGCCGAGATAGCGGATGCGCCCGACGCAGGTTTCGGAGCACACCGTTGGCTGCCCGGACTCAATGCGCGGATAGCAGAAGATGCATTTTTCCGACTTACCGCTCTTCCAGTTAAAGTAGATTTTTTTATATGGACAGCCGCTGATGCACATCCGCCAGCCGCGGCATTTGTCCTGGTCTATCAGCACGATGCCATCTTCCTCACGCTTGTAGATGGCGCCGCTCGGGCAGGTGGCCACGCAGCTCGGGTTGAGGCAGTGCTCGCACAGGCGCGGGAGGTACATCATAAAGGTGTTTTCGAACTGGCCGTACATCTCTTTCTGCATGGCTTCGAAGTTACGGTCGCGGGCGCGTTTCTCGAACTCGCCGCCGAGCAGTTCCTCCCAGTTCGGGCCCCAGTCAATTTTATCCATCCGCTCGCCGCTGATCAGCGAGCGTGGGCGGGCGGTAGGCAGATATTTTCCCTCCGGCGCGTTGTGCAGATGCTGGTAATCGTAGGTGAAAGGTTCGTAGTAATCGTCAATCGCCGGCAGCACCGGGTTGGCGAATATCTTCGACAGCACGCTAACCCGATTGCCGAGGCGGGGCGTCAGTTTACCGCTGATGCCGCGGATCCAGCCGCCTTGCCACTGCTCCTGGTCTTCCCAGTTTTTTGGGTAGCCAATGCCCGGTTTGGTTTCCACATTATTGAACCACGCGTACTCCATGCCCTCCCGGCTGCTCCAGACGTTTTTACAGGTGACCGAGCAGGTGTGACAGCCGATGCATTTGTCCAGATTCAGCACCATTCCAACCTGAGAACGGATTTTCATTTTTTCGCCTCCTGTACCTGATCGCGACCTTCGTCATCCAGCCAGGCAATATTTTTCATTTTGCGGATCATGATGAACTCGTCGCGGTTGGAGCCGACGGTGCCGTAGTAGTTAAAGCCATAGGCCAGCTGGGCGTAGCCGCCGATCATGTGCGTCGGCTTCGGGCAGACGCGGGTGACGGAGTTATGAATGCCGCCGCGGCGGCCGGTCACTTCCGAACCCGGGATGTTCATAATCCGCTCCTGAGCGTGATACATCATGGTCATCCCCGGCGGCACGCGCTGGCTCACCACCGCCCGGGCGGTGAGGGCGCCGTTGG
Organism: Klebsiella sp. 2019SCSN059; assembly: GCF_021739525.1. Classification (NCBI taxonomy): domain Bacteria; kingdom Pseudomonadati; phylum Pseudomonadota; class Gammaproteobacteria; order Enterobacterales; family Enterobacteriaceae; genus Klebsiella; species Klebsiella sp. 2019SCSN059. The sequence continues at coordinate 3,712 of NZ_JAKKOM010000025.1, forward strand.
CGTTGAACGCTTCAATCCAGTCGTTATCTTCAATGCCCAGCTCTCTGGCGTCAGTTTCACTGAGCCAGACGATCGGCCCGCCGCGCGACAGCGTCAGCATCAGCAGGTTTTCGCTGTATGTGGAGTGGATCCCCCATTTCTGGTGCGGGGTCAGGAAGTTCAGCGCTTTCTCCGGAAAACCGTTCGGCGGCACGGCCTTCATCTGGCTGACGCTGCGGGTATCAATGGGCGGGCGATAAGCCACCAGGCTTTCGCCAAAAGCCCGCATCCACGGATGGTCCTGATACAGCTGTTGCCGCCCGGAGAGGGTGCGCCACGGGATCAGTTCGTGCACATTGGTATAACCGGCGTTGTAGGAGACGTGCTCGCTTTCCAGTCCGGACCACGTTGGGCTGGAGATGATCTTGCGCGGCTGCGCCTGAATATCGCGGAAGCGGATCTTCTCATCCTCTTTATTCAGCGCCAGATGAGTGTGGTCGCGACCGGTAAATTCTCCCAGCGCCTGCCAGGCTTTCACCGCCACCTGGCCGTTGGTTTCCGGCGCGAGGCTGAGAATAACTTCGGAGGCGTCAATGGCGCTGTCGATCCGCGGCCGGCCTTTGGCCGGACCGTCCTGTTTGAGGTAGTTAAGCTTGCCGAGGAAATCGACTTCGCTTTGCGTATTCCACGAGATGCCTTTTCCGCCGTTGCCAAGCTTATCGAGCAGCGGCCCGAGAGAGGTGAAGCGTTCCCAGGTGGCGGGATAGTCGCGCTCCACCAGGGCAATCGACGGAGCGGTTTTCCCGGGGATCAGATCGCATTCGCCCTTGCGCCAGTCAAGCACCTCGAACGGCTGCGCCAGCTCAGCCGGAGAGTCATGCTGCAGCGGGACCAGCACCACGTCGGTCTCTTTCCCGAGATGGCCGACGCAGACCTGCGAGAAGGATTTGGCGATATCTTTGTAAATCTCCCAGTCGCTCTTTGCCTCCCACGCCGGGTCGACGGCGGCGGAAAGCGGGTGGATAAACGGATGCATATCCGAGGTGTTCATATCGTCTTTTTCGTACCAGGTGGCGGTCGGTAGAACAATATCGGAAAAGAGACAGGTACTCGACATGCGGAAATCCAGCGTCACCAGCAGGTCGAGTTTGCCCTCGATAGCCGCCGTCTGCCACTCGACTTCCTCAGGTTTCACCTCATCGCTGGCGCCCAGTTCATCCCCCTGAATACCGCTGTCGGTCCCGAGCAGGTATTTCAACATGTACTCATGCCCCTTACCGGACGATCCCAGCAGGTTAGAGCGCCAGATAAACAGGTTCCGCGGATGGTTTTTGCCGCTGTCCGGCTGCTCGGCGGCAAAGCGGATCTCGCCGGATTTTAGCGACCGCACCGTGAACTCCGAAGGCGATAGCCCGGCGGCCTCGGCCTGCTGCTTGATGGTCAGCGGGTTGACGTTGAGCTGTGGCGCAGAAGGCAACCAGCCCATCCGTTCCGCGCGGACGTTGAAGTCGATAAGGCTGCCGCTAAATTTGCTGGCGTCGGCCAGCGGCGACAACAGCTCCTGCGCGGTCAGTTTTTCATAGCGCCACTGGCTGGCGTGATTGTAGAAATAGGAGGTGCTGTTCATTTGCCGCGGCGGACGGTTCCAGTCCAGCGCGAACGCCAGCGGCAGCCAGCCGGTCTGCGGGCGCAGCTTCTCCTGACCAACATAGTGCGACCAACCGCCGCCGCTCTGGCCGACGCAGCCGCAGAACACCAGCAGGTTAATCATCCCCCGGTAGTTCATATCCATGTGGTACCAGTGGTTTACCCCGGCGCCGAGGATAATCATCGAACGGCCATGGGTTTTATGCGCCGTATCGGCGAACTCGCGGGCGATTTGTTCGATATGTTGGCGCGGCACGCCGGTGATCTGCTCCGCCCACGCCGGGGTATAGGCTTTAACCTCGGCGAAATCTTTCGCCGCATTGACATCATCAAGCCCTCGGTCCAGGCCGTAGTTAGCCAGAATCAGGTCATATACGCTGACCACCAGGCCGCTTTCGCCACTGGCCAGCGTCAGCTGTTTCACGGGGAGCGGATGAAGGGTTACCGGTGCCTGCGGCACGCTGCGGAAATGCGGGTTTTCATTGCCGCCGAAGTAGGGGAAGGCGACTGACGCCACGCTGTCGCGAATATTCAGCAGAGACAGCGTGAGCTCCACCGTTTTGCCGTCAGCCAGCGGTTCGAGATTCCATTTCCCTTTTTCGCCCCAGCGAAAGCCGATGGAACCGTTCGGCGCCACCAGTTCGCCGTCGGCGTTGCAGGCGACGGTTTTCCATTCCGGGTTATTCGTTTCGCCCAGTCCATCCAGCAGGTCGGAGGCGCGCAGCATGCGGCCTGGCACATAGCTGCCATCGTCGCGCGGCTCAAGCATCACCAGCATCGGCATGTCGGTATAGGTGCGGCAGTAGTTAAGAAAGTAATCGCTCGGGTTATCAAGGTGGAAGGCTTTGAGGATGACGTGGCCCATGGCCATCGCCAGCGCGCTGTCGGTACCTTGCTTCGGCGCCAGCCAGTGGTCGCACAGTTTGGCCACTTCCGAATAGTCCGGGGTGATGGCGATGGTTTTGGTGCCTTTGTAGCGTACTTCGGTGAAGAAGTGGGCATCCGGGGTCCGGGTCTGCGGCACGTTGGAGCCCCAGGCGATAATGTAGCTGGCGTTGTACCAGTCGGCGGATTCCGGCACGTCGGTCTGCTCGCCCCAGGTCATTGGCGAGGCCGGGGGCAGATCGCAGTACCAGTCGTAGAAGCTGAGGCAGGTGCCGCCGATAAGGGATAAATAGCGGGTACCCGCCGCGTAGGAGACCATCGACATCGCCGGGATCGGAGAGAACCCGGCGACACGGTCCGGGCCGTAGTGTTTGATGGTCCAGACGTTGGCGGCGGCGATGAGCTGATTCAGCTCTTTCCAGCTGGAGCGGACAAAGCCGCCTTTGCCGCGCGCCGCTTTATAGCTGGTGGTTTTGGCCGGATCCTGCATGATGCTATCCCAGGCCTGCACCGGGTCGGGAAACTGCGCCAGTGCTTCGCGCCACAACGCAATCAGCCGTTTACGCGCCAGCGGGTACTTCAGACGGTTGGCGCTATAGAGATACCAGGAGTAGCTGGCGCCTCGCGGGCAGCCGCGTGGTTCATGGTTCGGCAGATCCGGGCGGGTACGCGGATAATCGGTCTGCTGGGTTTCCCAGGTCACCAGACCGTTTTTGACATAAATTTTCCAGCTGCAGGAGCCGGTGCAATTCACGCCGTGGGTGGAGCGGACAATTTTGTCGAACTGCCAGCGTTGACGGTAGCTGTCTTCCCAGTCACGGTTGTTGTTGTAGACCTGACCGTGGCCGTTGGCAAAGGTTTCGCCTTTCTGCTTAAAGTAGCGAAAGCGATCCAGTAGTTTACTCATGACATTTCTCCTGCTCCGATGATGTCCGGCATCGTGCCACCCGGCCGGATGAGCGAACGAACGCGTACGCCGGATAAGGCGGAAGCCGCCATCCGGCAGATAAATCGTTATGGTTAAGCGGGTTTACGTCGGCCGTAGACCAGCCAGGTCACCAATACGCAAACCACGTAAAAAACGAAGAAGACCTTCATCGCCCCGACCGGCGAACCGGTCATCGCCAGCGAGGTGCCGAAGGCTTTCGGGATAAAGAAGCCGCCGATGGCGCCAATTGCCGAGATAAAGCCCAGCGCGGCAGCGGTATCGGTTACGGCTTCATGCTGCGCTTCTTCTTCGCTGCCGCCGCGCTGCCTCACGCTCTCGATGGTGAGCTGACGGAAGATGACGGCGATCATCTGGAAGGTGGAGCCGCTGCCGAGCCCGGCGGTTAAGAACAGCCCCATAAACACCACGTAGAAGGCGAGGAAGCTACCGGATCCGCTGCCCGGCAGGGTGAGGAACAGCAGACCGGTAAAGAGCGCCATCAGCACGAAATTGACCAGCGTCACCCGCACACCGCCCAGACGGTCGGAGATGATCCCGCCGAATGAGCGCGCCAGCGCGCCGATAAACGGTCCAAAGAAAGCCAGCTTGAGAATGTCGACCGCAGGAAACTGGGTTTTCGCCAGCATGGCGAAGCCGGCGGAGAAGCCGATAAATGAGCCAAAAGTCGCCAGATAGAGCAGGCTCAACAGCCACATATGCGGGCGCTTGAGTACGGGAAGCTGATCGCGAATCGAGGCCTTCGAACTGGCGATATCATTCATACCGAACCAGGCGGCAGCGGTGGCAAACAGCAGGAGGGGTACCCAGACGAGCGCCGCATTACTCAGGGCCATGGTCGAGCCATCGGGCTGGGTGACGCCATGGACGCCGAGGAAGGTGAAGATCGGCAGGAAGATCACCGCCGGGGCGACCATCTGCATCACGCTGACCCCGAGATTGCCCAGGCCGCCGTTGACCCCCAGCGCGCTGCCCTGTTTGGCTTTGGGAAAAAAGAAACTGATATTTCCCATACTGGAAGCAAAATTAGCCCCGGCAAAACCGCACAGCAGCGCAATAACAATAAATACCCAAAATGGAGTAGCGCTATTCTGGATCGCCACGCCTAACCAAATACAAGGCACAATTAGGATCACTGTACTTAATACGGTCCAGTAGCGCCCACCGAAGAGGGGTACCATAAAGGAGTAGGGGACCCGTAATATCGCGCCGGAAAGTGAAGGAAGTGCGGTTAATAAAAAAAGCTGGTCGGTAGTGAAATGAAAACCGACCTTATTAAGGTTGACCGCCACGGCGCTGAATAACATCCATACGCAGAAGGCAAGTAGTAAGCAGGTGACTGATATCCAGAGGTTTCTTCTCGCAATGGCCTGACCCTTGTTTTCCCAGAAGGCCTTATTTTCTGGCCGCCAGTTTTTCAAAAGGTAATGATTATCTTTCTCATTTTGTACCGACATATTGCCCTCTAATTGCCCGGAATGGAGTAAATAAATAAGGTCAACAGCTGAATACAAGGTGACGGTGAATAACTCTTAATTGGCGTTATCTAAAAAGCGTAGATAAAAAAAACGTGCTGTCGGAGAGCACGTGGAGAGCGTAGCGGGATTAATTGTTACTAAATGTAAAATTTAACTAAAATAACTCCAGCGTAATCATCTTATTGACGTAACGGCTAAACGCCGTCTCGTCCAGGGTTTGGGTGCCGAGGGCGTAAATTCCGTCGAGGCCGCACACCAGGGCGATAAAACGCCAGGCGATATCCACCGGCGGCTCGCTCGAGTGAAACTCTCCGCAGGCGAGACCCTGTTCCACGATCGCCACGGTCTCGGCATGCCACATGGTCATGGTCAGCAGGTAGGCCGCTTTGATGTCCGGGTCGCTGTCGGCCAGCACCTGGCCCTCCCGCCACAGGCGGATATAGGGTTCCAGCCGGCCATCCTCGCTGCCGATCATCGAGAATAACCGCTCGCGCCAGCTGGCATCCTCCGCCACCAGCGGCATGTCGAGCATCTCGCGGATAAGACGGATGAACACCTGGGACTTCAGCTCGCCAATGGAGGCGAAGTGGTGGTGCAGTTGTCCGGCGGCCACCTGCGCTTCGCGGGCGATCTGCCGGACGGTCATGGCGCTGAAGCCGCCGCGCAGCGCCAGGCGCATGGCGGCCTGCATAATTCCTTCCCGTCGCTCATCCCGCTGTAAATAGTGCATAGAACCCCGCTGATATCTGGCTTTAACCGAGTGTAACAAAAAGTTGGACATGTGTTCAACAATCCGGCAGGATCGTCATCCTGGACATGTGTCCAAGTTCTAACTTGAGGTACACGCTATGTCACGGCAATGGATGACGCTGATGGCGATTTTGCTGGTTTATATTCCGGTGGCGATTGACGCCACGGTGTTGCATGTGGCCGCGCCGACCCTCAGCGTCGCGCTGGGCAGCAGCGGTAATGAGCTGTTGTGGATCATTGATATCTATTCATTGGTGATGGCCGGGATGGTGCTGCCGATGGGCGCCCTTGGCGATAAAATCGGCTTTAAACGTCTGCTGCTGCTCGGCAGCGCTATTTTTGGCATCGCCTCGCTGTGCGCCGCGCTGTCGCCGACCGCCCTGACGCTGATTGCCTCCCGCGCCCTGCTGGCGGTGGGGGCGGCGATGATCGTTCCGGCGACGCTTGCCGGGATCCGCAGCACCTTCGCCGAGGCCAGCCAGCGCAATATGGCGCTGGGGCTGTGGGCGGCGGTGGGCTCCGGCGGCGCGGCCTTTGGCCCGCTGGTGGGCGGCATGCTGCTGGAGCATTTCTACTGGGGATCGGTGTTCCTGATCAACGTGCCGATTGTGCTGGTGGTTATCGCCATTAACGCGAAAGTGGTGCCGCGCCAGCCCGCGCGCCGCGACCAGCCGCTGAACCTGCTGCAGGCGCTCATTTTGATTGCGGCGATCCTGATGCTGGTGTTTAGCGCCAAATCGGCCCTGAAGGGCCAGCTGGCGCTGTGGCTTACCGCGCTGGTGGCGATCGGCGGGGCGGCGATGCTGACCTGGTTTATCCGCAAACAGCTGTCGGCGGCCCGGCCGATGGTGGATATGCGCCTGTTCACCCATCGCATTATTTTAAGCGGGGTGATGATGGCGATGACGGCCCTGATTACCCTGGTGGGTTTTGAGCTGCTGATGGCGCAGGAGCTGCAGTTTGTGCATCAGAAAACGCCGTTCGAGGCGGGGATGTTTATGCTGCCGGTGATGGTGGCCAGCGGCTTTAGCGGGCCGATTGCCGGGATGCTGGTGTCGAAGCTCGGACTGCGCGAGGTGGCTACCGGCGGGATGTTGCTGAGCGCCTTCAGCTTTCTGGGCCTGGCGCTGACCGATTTCAGCACTCAACACTGGCTGGCCTGGGGGCTGATGACGCTGCTGGGCTTTAGCGTCGCCAGCGCGCTGCTGGCCTCCAGCTCCGCCATTATGGCGGCGGCGCCGAAGGAGAAAGCGGCGGCGGCCGGGGCGATCGAAACCATGGCCTATGAGCTGGGCGCCGGACTCGGCATTGCGCTGTTCGGCCTGATCCTCACCCGCAGCTACAGCGCCACCATTGTGCTACCGTCCGGGCTGAATGAGACGATGGCGCAGCAGGCGTCGTCATCGATCGGCGAGGCGGTCAGCCTGACCCAGGCGCTGCCCGCCGGGGTGGCGGAGGCGCTAATGGCGGCGGCGAAGGCGGCCTTTACCCAGGCGCACAGCCTGGTGCTGGCGACAGCGGGGGTCATGCTTCTGCTGCTGGCCGCCGGGATCTGGCGCAGCCTCGCCACGGCGACGAAGCCGCCGTCGGCGCTATAGCTGTAGCGACAGGTCCATCGCCGCGCGGCGTAGCGGGGCGAGGGCCTTCTCTTTTAACGCCGAGGCGCTGACCGTCGCGGCCGGCACCCCGACATTCAGCGCGGCCACCACCTGGCCATGACGCGACAGCACCGGCACCGCCAGCGAGCACAGGCCCACCTCTATCTGGCGGTCGGCGAGGGCATAGCCCTGCATGCGCACCCGATCAATCTCCGCGCGTAGCCCGGCCATATCGCACAGGGTGTGTGGGGTGTAGCGAATGAGCACGGCGCGTGACAGTGTCACCTCCAGCTGCTCCTCCGGCAGCGCGCTGAGCAATACCCGACCCATCGACGTCGCCCACGCCGGCAGACGGCTGCCGCGTCCGAGATCGACGCTCAGTAAATTATTCACCGCGGCGCGGGCGATATAGAGCACGTTATCCCCATCGAGCGTCGCCGCCGAACAGGATTCGCCGAGGGCTTTGCCGAGGCTATCCAGCGCCGTCTGCGCCACTTTCGCCAGCGGAGTGCCGGCGAGATAGGCATGGCCCACCGCCAGCACCCGGGGCAAGAGCTCATAATGGCGGCCATCCGGGCTATGGACCATGCCCAGCGCGGCGAGGGTATACAGGCAGCGGCGTACCGCCGCGCGGGAAATTTGCGTTTTCTGGCTTAACTGGGAAATGGTCAGCCGCTGACGCTGCGGGGTAAAGGCGTTAAGCACCTCCAGCCCGCGAGCCAGAGACAGCATAAAGTTGGGATCGTGCTCGGCCTGCCTGGCGCTTAGGGTGGTGGGGGTATGGTCACGCATGGATTCCCTCTCCGTTGCATTGCAAAGCTCACGGGGCATCACTATACCGTGCGCAAACCGCACCGTCCTGAATTGTGCCGGTTTTACCACCGCGATCACATTATTAACCGCCTTTTAACAAACGTGCCGATAATCGCACAACATTTCGATTATCGCCGTTGACCACCCGCCAGACCGAACCCTATTGTCAATGGCACAGCCCTCCCCGTTATGGATGTGGGTACAAAAAGTTATACATCTCATCAGGAAGCGAAAATGACTGCCACCGTAGAAGGTATTGAGAGCTGGATTGTGGATGTCCCAACCATCCGGCCACATAAATTGTCGATGACCACCATGGGATGTCAGACGCTGGTGATTGTGCGCCTTACTCGCTCCGACGGCATCTGCGGCATTGGCGAGGCCACCACCATCGGCGGCTTGAGCTATGGCGTCGAGAGCCCGGAGGCTATCTCGTCGGCGATAACGCATTACCTGACGCCGCTGCTGCTGGGGCAACCGGCCGATAACCTGAATGCGCTGACCGCCCGCATGAACAGCGCCATTAAAGGCAACACCTTTGCGAAGTCCGCCATTGAAACCGCGCTGTTGGATGCGCAGGGCAAAGCGCTGGGCCTGCCGGTGTCGGCGCTGCTCGGCGGCGCGCTGCAAACGTCCTTGCCGGTGCTGTGGACGTTAGCCAGCGGCGATACCGCAAAAGATATTGCCGAAGGGGAAAAATTGTTAGCAGAGGGCCGCCATCGGGCATTCAAGCTGAAAATTGGCGCCCGCGAATTAGCTACCGACCTGCGCCATACCCGCGCCATTGTGGAAGCGTTAGGGGATCGCGCCAGCATCCGCGTCGACGTCAACCAGGCCTGGGACGCCGCGACCGGCGCGAAAGGCTGCCGCGAGCTGGCGGCGATGGGCGTCGACCTCATCGAACAGCCGGTCAGCGCCCACGACAACGCGGCGCTGGTGCGGTTGAGCCAGCATATTGAAACCGCGATCCTCGCCGACGAAGCGGTAGCCACCGCTTACGATGGCTATCAACTGGCGCAGCAGGGCTTTACCGGCGCTTACGCGCTGAAAATAGCCAAGGCCGGCGGACCGAATAGCGTACTGGCGCTGGCTCGCGTCGCCCAGGCGGCGGGGATTGGCCTGTATGGCGGCACCATGCTGGAGGGGACCGTGGGGACTGTTGCCTCGCTGCACGCCTGGTCGACGCTGCCGCTGCAGTGGGGCACCGAGATGTTCGGCCCGCTGTTGCTGAAAGACGATATCGTCCGCGTACCGCTCTCCTTTGCCGACGGCGAGGTGGCGCTCCCGCAAACCCCGGGTCTTGGCGTCGAGCTGGATGAAGACAAACTGCGTTTTTACACCCGCCAGGCGTAGCGGGTAACAGGAGAAACACATGCTATTTAAAGTGGAGATGACCGTGAATATTCCGCTTGGCTTTCCCGTCGCCGAAGCGGAGGAAATAAAGCAACGCGAAAAAGCCTATTCACAACAATTACAGCGGGAAGGCAAATGGCGACATATCTGGCGCGTCGCCGGTCTTTACGCCAATGTCAGTATTTTCGATGTCAACGATGCCGAAGAGTTACATCAAATATTAATGGGATTGCCGCTGTATCCTTTTATGGATATTCGCGTCGAGGCGCTGTGCCGTCATCCCTCGTCTGTTCGTGACGACGATAGCTAATAATAATAACACCTGACCTCATGCCGGGTGACCCGGGAAATACCCTACAACGATAAGAGAGAATAATGATGAGTAATGCTTTCGTACAACAAGAAGCCGTGCAGAAATTATTACGTGAAGGCGCGGGTTTACATGTCCCTGGCGGTAACGAACGTTTTAAAGCCATTATTCACCGTCTGCTGGAGAATATCTGTACGCTGATCGACGACTATAACGTTACCGAAGAAGAGTTCTGGCATGCGGTGAACTATCTGCATGCGCTGGGCGGCCGTCAGGAGGCGGCGCTGCTGGCGGCGGGACTGGGTCTGGAGCATTTCCTCGACCTGCGTCAGGACGCCATTGACGCGGCGGCGCGCCGGGAAACCGGCACCCCGCGCACCATCGAAGGGCCGCTGTATGTGGCTAATGCGCCGCTGGCCGACGGCCACGCCCGGATGGATGATGGCGCCGACGCCGGGGAAGTGATGTGGCTGCATGGCCAGGTCAACGATACCGAGGGCCGGCCGGTGGCCAACGCCATTGTCGATATCTGGCACGCCAATACCCTCGGCAATTACTCCTTCTGCGACCCGAGCCAGAGCGAATACAACCTGCGCCGGCGGATCCGCACCGGCGCCGATGGCCGCTACAGCGTGCGCAGCATCCTGCCATCCGGCTACGGCTGTCCGCCGGATGGCCCGACGCAGAAGCTGCTGGATCGGTTAGGCCGCCATGGCAACCGTCCGGCGCACATTCACTTCTTCGTCTCCGCGCCGGGGCATAAACATCTCACCAGCCAGATCAACCTCAGCGGCGATAAATACCTGTGGGATGATTTTGCCTTTGCCACCCGCGACGGCCTGATTGCCGACCCGATCAAAGTGACGGACCGCGAGACTATCGCGCAGCGCGACCTTGAGGGAGAGCACACTGAGGTCTGTTTTGATTTCACCCTGTGTAAAGCGCTCAGCGCCGACGAAGAGCAGCGCGGCGCCCGCCTGCGCGCCAAAGCGTAATCTGCTGTAACGGCCCCGGGCATGCGGTTGCCCGGGCCAGACATTGCACCTGAAAGCAAACAATTCACCCGGTTTCTTTCATCCTGAATACTGCAGGAGGGACTGACTCATGCAAAAAACGCTATCAGCGCTTAAAAACAAAATTAACAACGCCTTAATTGTCGATCGTGAAAACCATATTTACCGCTGCCACCGTTCGATATTTACCGACCCGCAGCTGTTTGAATTTGAAATGAAGCATATCTTTGAAGGTAATTGGGCGTTTCTCGCCCATGAAAGCCAAATAGCCGAGCCGGGGGATTATTATACCCTGACGCTGGGGCGTCAGCCGGTCATTATTACCCGCGATAAAAAGAACGAGCTGCATGCGTTAATTAACAGCTGCGCCCATCGCGGCGCCATGTTATGTCGACGGAAAACCGGGAATAAAAACTCATTTACCTGTCCGTTTCACGGCTGGACCTTCAGCAATAATGGCAAACTATTAAAAGCCAAAGATGAAAGCACCGGCGGCTATCCTGACACTTTCAAACAGGAAGGATCGCACGACCTGCAAAAGCTGCCGCGTTTTCAGTCCTATCGCGGTTTCTTATTCGGTAGCCTCAATGCCGACGTGCAGCCGCTGGAAGCCTATCTCGGGGAAACCTGCAAAATCATCGATCTGATCGTCGACCAGGCGCCGGAGGGGCTGGAGGTGCTCAAGGGATCGTCGAGCTATGTGTACGAGGGCAACTGGAAGCTGGGCGCAGAGAACGGCGCTGATGGCTACCACGTGAGCGTGGTGCACTGGAACTATGCCTCCACCATGTCGCGGCGCAATTATGAAGCGGAAGGCACCCATGCGGTGGACGCCAACGGCTGGTCAAAAAGCCTCGGCGGCGGCTACGGATTTGATAACGGCCATATGCTGCTGTGGACCCGGGCGCTGAATCCGGAGGTGCGCCCGGTGTATGCCCACCGCGAGCGCCTGCAGGCGGAATTCGGCGAACTCCGCGCCGACCAGATGGTCAACGAAACCCGCAACCTGTGCCTGTACCCCAACGTCTATCTGATGGATCAATTCTCCACCCAGATCCGCGTCATTCGTCCGCTGGCGGTGGACAAAACCGAAGTCACTATCTGGTGCTTTGCGCCGAAGGGGGAATCCGACCAGGCGCGGGCCCTGCGCATCCGCCAGTACGAGGATTTCTTTAACGTCAGCGGGATGGGGACCCCGGACGACCTCGAAGAGTTCAGCGCCTGTCAGCGCGGCTATCTCGGCGAAAACCTGGCGTGGAGCGATCTCAGCCGCGGCGCGCTGCGCTGGGTCGACGGTCCGGATGCGCATGCGCAGCACGCCGGATTTCATCCGCGCTTAAGCGGCGTGAAATCAGAGGACGAGGCGCTGTATATCGCCCATCACCATCACTGGCAGACGCTGATGCTGGCGGCGATTGAACAAGAGCAGCAACGCTATGACCAGTCGATCACCCAGCGCGTGGAGGTGGCCTGATGCTGAACCTCGAACAGGTACGCCAGTTTCTCTACTACGAAGCCCGTCTGCTGGATGATCGTCAGTGGGATGAATGGCTCAGCTGCTACAGCCCGCAGGTCGTCTACTGGATGCCGGCGTGGGGCGACGATGACCAGCTGACGCGCGATCCGCAAAAAGAGATTTCGCTGATCTACTATCCCAACCGCGAAGGGCTGGAGGATCGCGTCTACCGCATTAAAACCGAGCGCTCCGGGGCCAGCACGCCGGAGCCGCGAACCACCCATATCATCAGCAACGTCGAGCTGCTGGGGGAGAACGATGAAGGGCTGGAGGTGCGTTACAGCTGGGTGACCTGGAGCCACCGCTATCAGCACACCGACGCCTTTTTCGGCGCCACCTGCTGCACGCTGACCGAGCAGGACGGCAGACCGCAGATCGTGCGCAAAACCGTGCGCCTGAATAACGATTATATCCGTCAGGTGATCGACGTTTACCACATTTAAGAGGCGCTTATGACCTTCACTATTGCTCTTAATTTTGAGGACGGTATTACCCGCTTTATTCAATGCCATGCCGGAGAGAAAGTCCTGGATGCCGCCTATCGGCAGAAGGTGAATTTGCCGATGGACTGCTCGGACGGCGTGTGCGGCACCTGCAAATGCCACTGCGCCAGCGGGGAATACGCTCTCGGCGACGAGTATCTCGACGAAGCGCTAAGCGACGCGGAAGCGCAGGCCCGCCAGGTGCTGACCTGTCAGATGGTGCCCACCAGCGACTGCGTAATCGATGTGCCAGTGGCTGCCGCCCAGTGTAAAACCGCCCTGACGAACACCGGGGCGCAGGTGCGGCAGGTGAATTGTCTGTCCGATACCGCCGTCGAGCTGGTGGTCGCCCTCGATGAGCCGCTGGACTTCCTGGCGGGGCAGTACGTCAACATCCAGGTGCCAGGCACGCCGCACGTTCGCGCTTATTCCTTCAGCTCCCGCCCAGGCTCGGCAGAAGGACGTTTCCTGATCCGTAACGTGCCCGGCGGCATGATGAGCCAGTGGTTAACCCGGCAGGCGCGGCCCGGCGATCGCCTGATCCTCAGCGGCCCGATGGGCAGCTTCTATCTGCGCCATGGCGAACGTCCGCTGCTGATGCTGGCCGGCGGTACCGGGCTGGCGCCGCTGCTCTCCATGCTCGAGACTCTGCAGGCGCAGAACAGCTCGCGCCCGGTGACCCTGCTGTATGGCGTCACGCGCGACGGCGACCTGGTGAAGACCGAGGCGCTGGAGGCATTTCGTCAGCAGTTAACCCACTTTCGCTGGCTGCCGGTGGTGGCGGAGGAAAACAGCGCCTGCCCGCAGCGCGGCTTTGTCACCGATCATCTTGACGACGCTATGCTGAATAATGGCGAGGTCGATATCTACCTTTGCGGCCCGCCGCCGATGGTCAACGCGGTCGCCACGGCGCTGCGTGAGCGAGGGATCGCCCCGGCGGGCTTCTGGTACGAGAAATTTATCGCCAGCCAGAGCGCGGCGGCATAAGGAGGTAGTATGCGTTTTCGCGATAAAGTGGTCGCCATCACCGGCGCGGCCCAGGGCATTGGCCGCCAGACTGCGGAGCAGGCGGCTGCGGAAGGCGCGGCTCTGCTGCTCATCGATCGCGCGCCCTGGGTGCGCGAGCTGGCGGCGACCCTGGCGCAGTCCGGCAGTCAGGTGCTGGCGCTGGAGGCGGACCTGGAACAGTGGTCGAGCGCCGAGCAGGCATTTGCCGACGGGGTCGCGCATTTTGGCCGCATCGATGTGCTTATCAATAACGTTGGGGGGACCATCTGGGCGCGGCCGTTTGCCGAATACCAGCCGGACCAGATTGAGAAAGAGATCCGCCGCTCGCTGTTTCCCACCCTGTGGGGCTGCCGCGCGGCGCTGCCCTGGATGCTCAAGCAGGGCAAAGGCAGCATCGTCAACGTCTCATCGGTGGCGACGGCGGGGGTCAACCGGGTGCCTTACTCGGCGGCGAAAGGCGGCGTCAATGCGCTGACCCGGTCGATCGCCATGGAGTACAGCGGCAGCGGCATCCGCATCAATGCCGTCGCGCCGGGCGGGACGGAGGCGCCGCCGCGCCTGACGCCGCGTAACGACGAGCAGCCCGGTGAGCAGGAGAAGGCATGGTATCAGCAGGTGGTCGATCAGACGGTGGCCAGCAGCCTGATGCACCGCTACGGCACGCTGGCGGAACAGGCGAACGCGATCCTGTTCCTCGCCAGCGATGAGGCCAGCTATATCACCGGCGTCACCCTCCCGGTGGCGGGTGGCGATCTCGGCTAACGGCGGGTCGCGTACCAGCAGAGCAGGGAGCCGAGACACACCATCCCGGCCCCCTGCCAGAAGGGCCACGATAGCGCGGCGCTAAGCAGGATCGCCGCCAGCGCGGAGGAGAGCACCGGCGTGAAGTAGGAGGCCGCCGCCAGCAGGCTGACGTTGCCGTGGAGGATCCCCACGTTCCACGCGGCGTAGGCCAGACCGAGCGCCACCGCTACCGTCAGCAGCTTGATGCTGACCGGCCAGCTGAAGACCATCGGCGGCTGCGGCGTGGCGAGAAACTTCAGCCACAGCGTCAGCGCGGTTAACAGGACGAACAGGGTAATGGCATTTTTGCCGCGGGCATATTTGGCCGTCACCGTGCAGTAGGCCGCCCAGATAAAGGCGCCGATAAAGGCCAGCAGATAGCTGAGCGGGCTGGAGATGACGTTGCTGATAATCTCGTCCAGCTGCAGGCCGTGCTCACCCCCCAACACCCAGCCGACGCCAAGCAGGGCGAGAAGCAAACCGGGGATCACCAGCCAGCTGCTTTTCTGACCATTAAACAGGATGGCGAACAGGATGGTCAGGCTGGGCCACAGGTAATTGACCATCCCCACTTCAATGGCCTGCTGACGGCTGGCGGCATAGCCCAGGGATAGCGCGAGGCAGATTTCATAGCTGACGAACAGCGCGCTGCCGGCCAGCAGATAGCGGCGCGGGATCTGGCGCAGGTTAGGGAAACCGACGGTAAAAATCAGCAGCAGGCCGCTGAGGCTGTAAATCATCGCCGCGCCGCCGACCGGTCCCAGTCCTTCGCTGACGCCGCGAATCAATCCGACCATGGTGCTCCATAAAATAATGGCGGCGAAGCCGATGGTCGTGGCTCTCTTTTTCTCCATGCTTATCCTGAGGGTTACGCAAATGCAGCCGGCATATATATCATCTTTTTACCGCCGCGGGGCGAAATTTTCCGCCATGGGTAACCCCTAGGGATTAGTGAAAACCGCCGCGGCTGGCGATTAAGGGGGCGTTGGTTTTGCTCCTTGATTTGACGCAAATTTTCCCGGGATTTTGCTGTTAGTTTCCTCCGCGCGATGAATCAACATCCTGCATGGAGGAATGCAATGGACGTCAGCCGCAGAAAGTTCTTTAAGATCTGCGCAGGCGGTATGGCCGGAACCACAGCTGCCGCCCTGGGCTTTGCCCCCAAAATGGCGCTGGCTCAGGCACGCAACTACAAATTGCTGCGTGCGAAAGAGATCCGCAACACCTGCACTTACTGCTCCGTTGGCTGCGGGCTATTAATGTATAGCCTCGGCGACGGCGCGAAAAACGCCAAAGAAGCGATTTACCATATTGAAGGGGATCCGGACCATCCGGTGAGCCGCGGCGCGTTATGCCCGAAAGGCGCCGGCCTGCTGGATTATGTCCACAGCGACAACCGCCTGCGCTACCCGGAATACCGCGCGCCGGGATCTGATAAATGGCAGCGACTCTCCTGGGATGAAGCCTTCAGCCGCATCGCCCGGCTGATGAAAGCCGACCGCGACGCCAACTTTATGGAAAAGAACGAACAGGGCGTGACGGTTAACCGCTGGCTTTCCACCGGCATGCTGTGCGCTTCGGCAGCAAGTAATGAAACCGGCATGCTGACGCAAAAATTTGTGCGTTCGCTCGGCATGCTGGCGGTAGACAACCAGGCGCGCGTCTGACACGGACCAACGGTAGCAAGTCTTGCTCCAACATTTGGTCGCGGTGCGATGACCAACCACTGGGTGGATATCAAAAACGCGAACGTCGTGGTGGTGATGGGCGGCAACGCCGCGGAAGCCCACCCGGTGGGATTCCGCTGGGCGATGGAAGCGAAAAACAACAACGACGCCACGCTTATCGTTGTCGACCCGCGCTTTACGCGTACGGCGTCGGTGGCGGATATCTATGCGCCGATTCGCTCCGGTACCGACATTACCTTCCTGTCGGGGGTCCTGCTGTACCTGATCGAACATAACAAAATCAATGCCGAGTACGTGAAGCACTACACCAACGCCAGCCTGCTGGTGCGGGATGATTTTGCCTTCGAAGAGGGGCTGTTCAGCGGCTATGATGCGGACAAACGCCAGTATGATAAATCGTCCTGGAACTACCAGTTCGATGAAAACGGCTACGCCAAACGCGATGAGACGCTCAGCCATCCGCGCTGCGTGTGGAACCTGCTGAAGCAGCACGTTTCCCGTTACACGCCGGAGGTGGTCGAAAACATTTGCGGTACGCCGAAAGCGGACTTCCTCAGGGTGTGCGACGTGCTGGCCTCAACCAGCGCCGCCGATCGCACCACCACTTTCCTGTATGCCCTGGGCTGGACGCAGCACACCGTCGGCGCGCAAAACATTCGCACCATGGCGATGATCCAACTGCTGCTCGGCAATATGGGCATGGCCGGCGGCGGCGTGAATGCCCTGCGCGGTCACTCTAATATTCAGGGACTGACCGACCTTGGCCTGCTGTCCACCAGCCTGCCGGGCTACCTGACGCTGCCTTCTGATAAGCAGCCGGATCTGCAGACGTATCTGACGGCCAACACGCCAAAAGCGACCCTGCCGGACCAGGTGAACTACTGGAGCAACTACCCGAAATTCTTTGTCAGCCTGATGAAGTCCTTCTACGGCGAGGCGGCGCAAAAAGAGAACGACTGGGGCTTCGAGTGGTTACCGAAGTGGGACCAGGCTTACGACGTGATCAAGTACTTCAACATGATGGATAACGGCAACGTCACCGGCTATATCTGCCAGGGCTTTAACCCGGTGGCGTCGTTCCCGGATAAAAACAAGGTGGTTCGCAGCCTGAGCAAGCTGAAGTACATGGTGGTTATCGACCCGCTGGTGACTGAAACCTCGACCTTCTGGCAAAACCACGGCGAGTCGAACGATGTCGACCCGTCGACGATTCAGACGGAAGTCTTCCGCCTGCCATCGACCTGCTTTGCCGAAGAGGACGGTTCGATCGCTAACTCTGGCCGCTGGCTGCAGTGGCACTGGAAAGGGCAGGACGCGCCGGGCGAGGCGCGCAACGATGGCGAAATCCTGGCCGGGATTTACCATCGCCTGCGCGAACTGTACCGCACCGAAGGCGGTAAAGGCGCTGAGCCGCTGCTGAAGATGGGCTGGCACTACAAGCAGCCGGATCGTCCGGAATCAGAAGAGGTGGCGAAAGAGAACAACGGCTACGCGCTGGCGGACCTGTATGACGCCAGCGGTGCTCTGGTGGCGAAGAAAGGCCAATTACTGAACAGCTTTGCGCTGTTGCGCGATGACGGCACCACCGCGTCGTCTTGCTGGATCTACAGCGGCAGCTGGACGGAGCAGGGCAACCAGATGGCGAACCGCGATAACGCCGACCCGTCGGGTCTGGGCAATACGCTGGGCTGGGCCTGGGCGTGGCCGCTCAATCGCCGGGTGCTCTATAACCGCGCGTCAGCCGACATCAACGGCAAGCCGTGGGATGCGAAGCGGATGCTGATCCAGTGGAACGGCAGCAAGTGGGTCGGGAATGATATTCCGGACTTCAATACCGCGCCGCCGGGGAGCAACACCGGGCCGTTTATCATGCAGCAGGAGGGGCTGGGTCGCCTGTTCGCACTGGATAAGCTGGCGGAAGGGCCGTTCCCGGAACACTACGAGCCGATGGAAACCCCGCTTGGCACTAACCCGCTGCACCCGAAGGTGGTCTCCAGCCCGGTGGTGCGTGTGTATGAAGAGGACGCCATTCGCTTAGGTAAGAAGGATAAGTTCCCGTACGTCGGGACCACCTATCGTCTGACCGAACACTTCCATACCTGGACCAAGCATGCGCTGCTCAATTCCATCGCGCAGCCGGAACAGTTTGTCGAAATCAGCGAAGGGCTGGCAAAAGCGAAAGGCATCGCCAACGGCGACCGGGTAAAAGTCAGCAGCCAGCGCGGCTTTATTCGCGCGGTGGCGGTGGTGACGCGCCGTCTGCAAACTCTCAACGTCAACGGCCAGCTGGTGGAGACCGTCGGGATCCCGCTGCACTGGGGTTTTGAAGGCGTGGCTCGCAAAGGCTATATCGCCAACACCCTGACGCCGAACGTCGGCGATTCCAACTCGCAAACGCCGGAGTACAAGGCGTTTCTGGTCAACATCGAGAAAGCGTAAGGAGCGATTCAATGGCGATGGAAACACAAGACATTATTAAACGCTCCGCGACCAACCCGATCACGCCCGCGCCGCGCGCGCGGGACCATAAGGCGGAAGTCGCCAAGCTTATCGATGTCTCCTCCTGCGTGGGCTGTAAAGCCTGCCAGGTGGCCTGCTCCGAGTGGAACGACATCCGCGATGAGGTGGGGCACTGCGTCGGGGTGTACGACAACCCGGCGGATCTCAGCGCGAAATCCTGGACGGTGATGCGCTTTAGCGAGACCGAACAGAACGGTAAACTGGAGTGGCTTATCCGTAAGGATGGCTGTATGCACTGCGAAGAGCCGGGCTGCCTGAAGGCCTGCCCGTCCGCCGGGGCGATTATTCAGTACGCCAACGGCATCGTCGATTTCCAGCAGGAAAACTGCATCGGCTGCGGCTACTGCATTGCCGGCTGTCCGTTTAACGTCCCGCGTCTCAATAAAGAGGATAACCGGGTCTATAAATGCACCCTGTGCGTGGACCGGGTCAGCGTCGGTCAGGAACCGGCGTGCGTGAAAACCTGTCCGACCGGCGCGATCCACTTCGGTACGAAGAAAGAGATGCTGGAGGTGGCCGAGGAGCGGGTGGCTAAGCTGAAAAAACGCGGCTATGCCAGGGCCGGGATTTACAACCCGCAGGGCGTCGGCGGCACCCATGTGATGTACGTCCTGCATCATGCCGACCAGCCCGAGCTTTATCACAAGCTGCCTGCTGCGCCGAAGATTGATACCTCGGTGGAGCTGTGGAAAGGGATCCTGAAGCCGCTGTCGGCGGCGGGCTTTATCGCTACCTTTGCCGGGCTTATCTATCACTACATCGGTATCGGGCCAAATAAGGAAGTTGACGACGACGAGGAGGAGCATGATGAGTAAATCGAAGATGATAGTGCGCACGACCTTTATCGATCGCGCCTGTCACTGGACGGTGGTGATCGCTTTCTTCCTCGTGGCGCTATCGGGTATTTCGTTTTTCTTCCCGACCCTGCAGTGGCTGACGGAAACCTTCGGTACCCCGCAGATGGGGCGTATTCTGCACCCCTTCTTCGGGGTGCTGATTTTTATCGCCCTGATGTTTATGTTCGTGCGTTTTGTCCATCACAACATCCCTGATAAACAGGATATCCCCTGGCTGAAAGGCATTGTGGAGGTGCTGAAAGGCAACGAGCATAAAGTGGCGCGGGTCGGTAAATATAACGCCGGGCAAAAGATGATGTTCTGGACCATCATGAGCATGATTTTTGTGCTGCTGGTGACCGGCGTGATTATCTGGCGTCCCTGGTTTGCCCACTATTTCCCGATTCAGGTGATTCGCTACAGCCTGTTAATTCACGCGACGTCGGCCATTATTCTGATCCACGCGATCCTTATCCATATGTATATGGCGTTCTGGGTGAAGGGGTCGATTAAGGGGATGATTGAAGGCAAGGTCAGCCGCCGTTGGGCGAAGAAACATCACCCGCGCTGGTATCGCGATGTCGAACGTCTGGAGGCGATCAAAGAGAGTCGCGAAGGGATGAAGTAAGCCGTCTGGCCAGGAGGCCCGCTCCAGTTTTGCTGGAGCGGGTTTATGTGTTAGTGATTAATGCGTCCATCGCTGATATCACGGTCGTTCTTTCTTTAGCCAAATTGCAGATAAAATATTTTTTATCCAGCCTTTGCTTTGCCACGCTGGTGATTGCCGGCGTGTTGATGAACAGTTTCTCAAACTCCATATTAATAACCGGGGCGGCAGCATGATAATGGCCGGTCAAATGAGAATGATAGCTCAGCGGCACAATTAAACGTGTACCAAGGTCATTAAAATAATCATGTTGGATTACCATTAAATAAGGTTGAAACGCATTGGTTCTCGATGATGGGTTACGAAAGATATCAAATTGTGCCGCCATTAAATCCCTCCGAAAAAAGGATCCTCTGACAACAACCCTGCACGGGCAGTGAACTCATTCAGTGCCTTAATGAATTCCTGGTCTTTTCGGCGTTTGTCCGCATCGACGATGGTAAGTGCCTGGTTTTGCGGGTTAAACGTTGTTGTACGATCGCGAGTCTGTGACTTGTTAACGGCATTCTGTTTCATTATCTGCTCCTTGTTGTTGGCGAACTGATTATCACGCGGTGTGCGATGAAAAGAAATACCTGGTTCGGATTTGTTTTTTATTTTGCGAGACAACTTCCAGAGGAAAGCAACCGCATGAAATATTCATGGTTATGGTAATAAACCCGGCGCTGGCGTTAGCCAGCGCGGCGGGAAATAATCAGAACTTCTCCGGAATAAAGCGGAAGGGGAAATTGGTCTGTTTCATTTTGCCCATTTTGCGCTTCGGCAGCGTGACATGCTCCACTGGCAAGGCTTCGTAGGGGATCTGTGACAGCAGGTGGGTGATGATATTCAGACGCACCCGCTTTTTATCTTCGGAGCGGGCGACGAACCACGGCGCCCAGGCGGTGTCGGTGGCGGCGAACATGGCGTCGCGGGCAGCGGTATATTCATCCCAGCGGTTGAAAGACTTGATGTCCATCGGCGAGAGCTTCCAGATCTTGCGCCCGTCGTCGATGCGATCCCGCAGGCGCCGCTCCTGCTCCTGCGGAGAGACCTCCAGCCAGTACTTGAGCAGGATAATGCCCGACTCGACCATGCCGCGCTCCACCATCGGCGCGCCGTCGAGGAACTTCTGCACCTCCTCCGGGGTACAAAAGCCCATCACCCGTTCGACGCCGGCGCGGTTATACCAGCTGCGATCGAAAATCACGATTTCGCCAGCCGCCGGGAGGTGCTTGATATAGCGCTGAAAATAGAGCTGACTTTTCTCGCGTTCGGTGGGCGAGGGTAAGGCGACGACCCGGAAAATCCGCGGACTGACGCGCTCGGTGATCGCCTTAATCGTGCCGCCTTTGCCGGCGCCGTCCCGGCCTTCAAAGACGATGCACACCTTCAGCCCTTTATGCACCACCCAGCGCTGCAGTTTTACCAGCTCAACGTGGAGCTTGCGCAGCGCCTTCTCGTACGCTTTATTGTCGAGCGGGGCGATCTTCACCGCCGCGTCGACAGGATGACCGCTTTTCTTATTACCCATCGCCATGCTCCGTCTTGCCGAGGTATCCCTTTGAAGTGTAATCCTTCACTGGCGTGGCGGTGGAAAATATTCGCGCCCGGGACGGGCTAGCTGACGTTCCCCGCGGCAATGACTTCCAGCCCCACCCGCTGCCCCCATGACAGCTCCAGGGTGTTACCGTCCGGGTCGGCAAAGAAAGCGAAATAGCCCACAGGATCGCCCAGCTGCTCCGGTTCCCGGCGCAGAACGCCTTCCCGCCGCGCCTGGGCGACCTTCTCATCGATCTCCGCCTGGGTGGCGCAGGCGACGCCGAGATGGCCGAACGGACCCAGCGGCGTGTCGGCAGGGTCATCACTTTGCACCAGCACCAGGGCGAAAGGTCGGGTGCGATCGCTGAGCCACGCCACTTTACGCGCCGAGGGGAGGTTGGGTTCGCGCTGGTGAATAACGGTCATCGCCGTGTAGCGGGTATAAAAATCGATGCTGCTGGCCAGACAGCGGACGGTAAAGGCGACATGGGTAAAGCCAACATCAATATTTTGCATGGATGATTCTCCCGAGGTGAACGATGTCTCGACTTTACAACCTCAAGTTAACTTGAGATCAATCCACAATGTGTCCCTGCGCGCCCACCAATTTTTACAGGGAATTATCCACCGCCAGGCGCCTCTGCCGCCAGCAGGACCGCCATGGTGGCGCTGGCGAGCGCATGAACGAATCAGGCCGTTGTATGGAGGATACTGCCGTCGGGCGTTTTTAGCTGGTGTGGCGAGGCGGGATGGTCAATAATGCCGGCCGTCTCTCAATACCCCTATAAGATGTATGAAAAAAACGATTTTTTCACTGGCGCTGGGCACTTTCGGACTCGGCATGGCGGAATTTGGCATTATGGGCGTGCTGCCGGACATGGCGCGCGATGTCGGGATTTCAATCCCCGCCGCCGGCAATATGATTGCCTGGTATGCCTTCGGCGTGGTGATCGGCGCGCCGATCATGGCGTTGCTCTCCAGTCGGTTTTCGTTGAAATCGGTGATGCTGTTTCTCGCCGCCCTGTGCATTCTCGGCAATACCCTGTTTACCTTCTCCAGCAGCTACGCCATGCTGGCGCTTGGCCGGCTGGTTTCCGGGTTTCCCCACGGGGCTTTCTTCGGCGTGGGGGCGATCATCCTGTCGAAAATCGCGCCGCCGGGGAGGGTGACCGCCGCGGTGGCGGGGATGATCGGCGGCATGACGGTGGCTAACCTGGTGGGCGTTCCCGGGGGCACCTGGCTTGGGCATCATTTTAGCTGGCGCTATACCTTCGCGCTCATCGCGGTGTTTAACGTCGCGGTGTTTATGGCCATCTTCTGCTGGGTCCCTACGCTGTATGATCGGGCCACCACCCGGCTGCGCGAGCAGTTCCGTTTCCTCGCTTCCCCGGCGCCGTGGCTGATTTTTGCCGCCACCATGTTCGGCAACGCCGGGGTGTTCGCGTGGTTCAGCTATATCAAGCCCTTTATGCTCAACGTTTCCGGCTTTGCCGAAAGCCGGATGATGCTGATTATGATGCTGGCGGGGCTGGGGATGGTGGTCGGCAACCTGTTCAGCGGCAAAATTTCCGGGCGCTACAGTCCGCTGCGCATCGCGGCCATCACCGACGGGGCGATCGCTGTGACGCTGCTGCTGATCTTTGCCTTCGGGGAGCATAAAATCGCTTCGCTGACGCTGGCGTTTTTCTGCTGTGCCGGGCTGTTTGCCCTGTCGGCGCCGCTGCAGATCCTGTTGCTGCAGAACGCCAAAGGCGGCGAGATGCTGGGGGCGGCAGGGGGGCAGATCGCCTTTAACCTCGGGAGCGCCATCGGCGCCTTCTGCGGCGGAATGATGATTGCCCAGGGCTTCGGCTGGAACAGCGTGGCGCTCCCCGCCGCCACGCTGTCGTTTCTGGCGATGAGCGCCTTGCTCATCTACGGCCGCCATCAGCGCCGACAGGCTTGCTAACGACGCTTACTCACGCCAGGGCTCGCCGAGCGTCAACATCAGCCGGTTGGCCCAGGCGAAAAAGACCGCTGACTGCAGCAGATCCAGCTGGGCCAGAGTATCTAAGCCCTGTTCATCAAGCGCTGCCAGATGGCTGGCATTCAGCGCGGGCGGCGTCACCGATAGCGCGGCGGCGGCGTCGATTTCCGCCTGCCAGCGCGGCGACTGCCCACCGCGCAGATCCTCTCCCGGCGTCACCGCCAGCAGCGTGTCGACGGCGGTCTCGTCCTTCGCCAGCTGCGCCGCTTTGCGGGCATGCACCGAGGCGCAGTAAATACAGCCGTTGATTTTACTGGCCACCGTGGCGGCCAGTTCACGTTCGGCGCGCGGCAATCCCCCCGGGGTATAGAAAATACCTTTATCGGTCAGCGTCCGCTGCTCCAGCACCGGCTGGTTGCGCGCCAGCAGGCGGAAGTAGGGCGAATCGCTATGGCCATATTTGGCCAGAATCGCCTGTTCTTCAGCGCTAAATTCCACCAGCGGTTTATCCGCCAGCCAGGGTTCCCAGTGCAGCTCCTCGCGGGTGAAGCGCACGGGGGCCGCTTTGCCGCTCTGCGCGTGCGGGGTGGTGTGCCAGTACCCGGCCACCACCGGCGTATCGGCGCTGACGATGGGCTGGTGGTTGAGCGCCCGCAGACCCAGCAGCAGGCGGCTCTGGAAGCTGACAAAGGCCACCAGCTGCGCCAGGGTGACGATGCCCCGCAGGCTCCAGCCCGCGTTTGTCAGAGCCTGCAGCGCGCCGGGTGTCGCTTCGACGGGGGTGAAGGTCAGCAGGCGGGCAAAGGCCAGCGCCGGAACCAGACGATCCGTGGTCGGATCGGCCAGGCCGAAGCCGGCATAGTGCGCCGCCAGCGCGTCCGCCTGATGGAGCTTCGCCACCTTTGCCGCCACCGCGAAGCGTTCATCGAGGGGAAAGTCGGCGTCCTGCTGGCTGAACAGCACTTCATAACTTCCCTGCGCATGTCGGGTAGCGGCATCGCGGACTGCGCGCGCCTGGTCGAGCGGGGAACCGGCGGCGATCTCCGCCAGTTCGGCCAGAATATCCTGACTCAGCGTCATGGTGACTCCTTATCTGATGTGGGGGGCAATATGCTGAGCGATCAGCTCAATGGAACGCAGCGTATCCCGGTGCGAAGGCTCCACCGAGTGCACCTGGAACGAAATATCGGTGGCGCGGGCCAGCACGCTGTCCTGCGCCAGGGAGGCAACAACATGCTCAGGATCGCCCACGTGGGCATCCAGCTGTTGCAGATAGTCAGTGACACTGTCACCTTCTATCAGATGACCCGCAGCCCGGTGCTGTGCCGCCTGCTTGCGCAGGCCGGGTTCGGCGACCTGCAGGGCGTGGGCGTGACTGTCGGCGACGAAGGCGGTGCGCGAAGCGAGGATCCGCGGCGCAACGCCGTCCGGCAGCGCCGCCAGATAGGCGTCGACGATCGGGTTCTGAATGGCGTCCAGCGGCAGGCGCGGCTCACCGGGCGGCCGGGGCTGCGTGCGCGACAGCATCAGCCTGTGCCCCGCCTGACCGGCGCGGATGGCGCCTTCCACCGAGAAGGTGGCGATCCAGATGCGCGCCGCCAGCTGCGGCGCGGGCGGATAGAGACGGTTGTCCGGGTGGCTGAGGGTGTCGCCGCGCCAGGCGCTGTGGATCAGGTGCAGATGGTCGGCAAACACCGCCCCGCGCTGCTCGCTCGTCAGGCCGAAGGGCAGAAACGACGTTGGCGTGCCGCCGGAACCAAATCCCACCTCCAGACGCCCGTCGGTGAGTAAATCCAGCACCGCCGCGTCTTCGGCGACGCGCAGCGGATTCTCCATGGGCAACGTGATAATCGCTGTGCCGAGGCGAATGCGGTCAGTCTGCGCCGCCACGTGGGCGAGGAACACCAGCGGGGAAGGCAGGCCGCCTTCCTGTTCATGAAAATGGTGCTGGGCAATCCATGCGCTGTCGAAGCCGACGCGCTCCGCGTGGCGGATCTGTTCGGCCGCCAGCCGGTAGCGCGTTTGTGCGGAGCCCTGATCGAGCAGACGGGTAAAAAAGCCGAGGCGTTTAGGCATTATGCGTTCTCCATGTGGGCCTGAGCCAGGCGTGGGGATACCTGGGGAATGGCGGCGATCAGTTCGCGGGTGTAGGCCTGCTGCGGAGCGGCGAACAGGCGCCCAACGTCGCCATGCTCCACCACCTGGCCGGCGCGCAGCACCGTGACGCTGTCGGCAATCCGCCTCACCGTCGCCAGATCGTGGGTAATGAACAGGTAGCTCAGACCAAGCTGCTGCTGTAGCTGCTGCAGCAGGGCGAGGATCTGCGCCTGAACGGTGACATCGAGCGCCGAAGTCGCTTCGTCAAGAACCAGTATCGCCGGCTCGAGGATCAGCGCCCGGGCAATCGCCACCCGCTGCCGCTGGCCGCCGGAAAGCTCCCGCGGCGTCCGCGACAGTAGCTCCGGGGCCAGGGCTACCCGGGCGGCGACGCTTTCAACCCGCTGGCGACGCGTCGCCGCGCTGAGGCGCTCAAAGTTTTTTAACGGCTCTTCGATAATCGCAAACAGCGTCTGGCGCGGGTCGAGCGAAGCGAAGGGGTTCTGGTAGACGAACTGGATTTTGCGCCGCAGCTGACGCTGCGCCTCGCGGCTGAGATGCCCGGCGTCAATACCGTCGATGGTCACCTGTCCGGCGTCGGCGCGCTCGAAGCCCAGCAGGATCCGCGCCAGGGTGGTTTTCCCGGAGCCGGATTCGCCCACCAGCGCATGGGTGCTGCCGCGTCTGACCTCAAAGCTGACGCTGTCGAGCGCCTGCAGGGCCTGTTTGCCCAGCGAGAAGCGTTTGCTGATCCCTTCGACGCGAATGGCCGGCGTGGCCAGCGGACGGTGACGATCCGCCGTCAGCCTCAGCGGCGCGTCCTGCAGATCGTGGAGCAACTGGCGGGTGTAAGGGTGCTGGGGACGCCGGGCAATCGCCTCGGTGGCGCCCTGTTCCTGAATCTCGCCCTGGCGAAACACCATGATCCGGTCGGCGCGTTCGGCGGCCAGCGCCAGATCGTGAGTGACAAACAGCACGGCGGTTCCCGACTCGCGCCGCAGGATGTCGAGCAGATCGAGAATGCGCTTTTGCACCGTAACGTCGAGGGCGCTGGTGGGCTCGTCGGCAATAATCAGATCCGGCTGCAGGGCGATGGCGATGGCGATCAGCACCCGCTGTTTCATCCCGCCCGACAGCTGATGCGGGTACTGGTCAAAACGCTGTTCCGGGTGGCTGAGCCCGACTTTAGCGAGCAGGTTGAGGACCTGCTGCCGGCGTTCGGCGGCGGAAAGGGACTGATGCAGCCGCAGGATCTCTTCCACTTGCTGACCAATGGTTTTTACCGGATTAAGCGAATTGCCGGGGTCCTGCGGCACCAGGCTGATGCTCACCCCGCGCAGGCGGTTCAGGCGTTTTGCCGACCAGTCGCTGATCACTTCGCCATTGAGGATAATCCGCCCGGCGTCGCGGCGGGCGTTATCCGCCAGCAGGCCGATAATGGCCTGCGCGGTCGTGGTTTTCCCCGAGCCGGATTCACCGACGAAGGCCAGCATTTCGCCGCGCTGAATGGAAAAGCTGACGTTATGCACCACTTCGCGCCATTCGCCCCGCGACCGGTAGCTGATGCGCAGATCTTCAACAGAGAGAACGTTCATGGGCGTACTCCATTCCACTGGCGGCTAAGACGATTGGCGGCC
Organism: Klebsiella sp. 2019SCSN059; assembly: GCF_021739525.1. Classification (NCBI taxonomy): domain Bacteria; kingdom Pseudomonadati; phylum Pseudomonadota; class Gammaproteobacteria; order Enterobacterales; family Enterobacteriaceae; genus Klebsiella; species Klebsiella sp. 2019SCSN059. The sequence continues at coordinate 31,205 of NZ_JAKKOM010000025.1, forward strand.
AGGACCACCGCGACCACGGCGAGGCCGGGGAAGGTGGTCAGCCACCAGGCGGTCGACAGGTAATTACGACCTTCGGCGATCAGTAATCCCCACTCCGGGACCGGCGGCGGGGTGCCGTAGCCAAGGAAGCTGAGGGTGGCCAGCGCCAGCATCGCCTGACCAAACTGCAGCGTGGCGAAGGCGAGTACCGCGGTGAGCGAGTTGGGCAGGATATGACGCCAGAAGATGGCGAGAAAGGTGCCGCCGCTGCCCCGGGCCGCCTCGACGTAATCACTGTGGCGCACGCGCACCACCTCCGCCCGCGCCAGGCGCGCGAAGCTGGCGATGGCCGCCACGCCGACCGCCACCGCCGCATTCACCGTGCCAAAACCCAGCAGAATGATCACCGTCAGCTGCAGCAGCAGGGAAGGGATAGCCAGCAGGACATCCACCAGGCGCATGATGGTCGATTCCACGCGGCCGGCCAGCGCCCCGGCGAGGGTGCCAAGGGCGGTGCCCACCACCAGACCGATGGCGACGGCGATCAGCGCCGCCGACAGAGAATGTACCGCGCCGTAAACCACCCGCGTCCACAGGTCGCGGCCCAGCTGGTCGGTACCCAGCCAGTAGTGCGCCTGCGGCGCCAGGCGCTGAGCGCCGGGGATCCCTTCCAGCGGGTTAGCGGAGGTAAACCACTGTGGGGCAAGGGCCATTAACAGGGCGGTGATCATCACCGCCCACGCCAGCCACAGGCCTGGCTGCAGACGCACTTTGCGCCACTCCGGGCGGCGGCGAACCGCGATGGCATAGTCGACCAGGCTCATTTCGCACCTCCGGTCGGTAATTGGAGTCGGGGATCCAGCCGCGGCATGACCAGGTCGACCAGCAGGTTGATCAGGACGAAACCGAGAGCTGAGATCATCACCACCGCCTGCAGCACGGCGATATCCTGGTTATTCACCGCCTGCTGGGTCAGCTGGCCGAGGCCGCTGCGGCCGAAGACGGTCTCGGTGATCAGCGCCCCGGCAATCAGCTCGCCCAGCAGCAGCCCGGCTATATTCAGCGCCGGCAGCAGGGCGTTACCCATCACATGGCGCCAGAGGACGCCGGTCTCGCTCATTCCCTTGGCGCGGGCGACCGTGACGAAGGGCTGAACCGCCACCTGATCCATGCTGCGCATCAGGATCTGCGCCAGCGGGGCGGAGATGGGCAGCGCGACGGCGATAACCGGTAAAATCAGCCCCTCCAGCGGACCGGGGTTGATCACCGGGATCCAGCGCAGCTGAAACGAAAAGAGCTGGATCAGGGCGATACCCAGCCAGAAGGTGGGCAGCGAGATAAACAGCACCGGCATCGACTGCAGGAGGTTGCTGAGCCAGCGCAGCCCCGGCAGACGTGAGGCGAAAGCGAGGGCAAACGCCAGGATCACGGCCAGCAGGAACGCCGGCAGGGCGAGGCTTAAGGTATCCGGCAGGTTGCTGGCAATCAGGCTACTGACCGCCAGACCCGCCTGCAGGGAATAGCCAAAGTCGCCGTGCAGCATCGCCAGCAGCGTGTGCAGGTACTGGCGCCACAGCGGGCTGTCGGCGCCGTAGGCCAGCCGCATGTCGGCGATTTGCGCCGGGCTCAGACCGAGGTCCGGGTTCTGAAACTTGATCAGCACCGCATCCCCCGGCAGCACCTGCAGCAGGAAAAAGGTGAGGGTAAACGCCGCCCACAGGACCAGCAGCCCCTGGCCGAACCGTCGCAGAAGATAAGCGCTCATATCCGGCCTCTTAGTGTTTATCCAGCCAGGCGCCGTAGAACGACGGACGCCCGACGGCTTCGAAGCTGACGCCTTTCACCCACGGCGCGCCGGCGAACACCTGCGGCTCTTCGAAAATGGGGATCACATAGGCGTTATCGATCAGATAGCGCTGGGCATCGCCGGTTAACTGCAGGCGCTGCTGCGGCTCCACCGCCGCGGAGATGCCGGTCAGCAGGTCGTTCAGTTTATCATCGCGGAAGTGCTGCACTTTATCGCTGGAGCCGCCTTTCTGCAGCAGCGCGTCACGGTTGTTAGGAAAGAACATGCTTTTCACTACATCCGGGTCGGCGCGGCCCACTTCCGAGACGGTGAGCGGGGTTTTCTGCGGGTCGAGGTTGTCAAGCGTCCGGCTGCCGGCGTCCCCGGCTTTGACCGTTAACGCTACCCCCACCTGGCGCCATTGCTGGGCGATCAGCTGCAGCACTTCTTTATTCTGCGGCTGCGGGAGCGACTCATAGACCGTCAGCGCCAGCCGCTGCCCGTCTTTGCTGCGAATGCCGTCGGCGGCGGGTTTCCAGCCGGCCTCATCCAGCAACTGCCGGGCTTTGGCCTGGTCGAAGGTGAGCTTATCGCTCAGATTGACATAGCCGGCGGCGGAGCTGGCCAGCACGGAGGTGGCTTGCGGGTAGTTAGCGGAGAACAGCGTCTCCACCACCTGCCGGGCGTTGGTGGCATGGAGCAGGGCCTGGCGCACCCGCAGGTCGGCGACCAGTGGGTTATCCGGGCGGAAGCTCAGGCTGTCGTTGACCCCGCGGGTAGGCGCGGCGTAGACCGTAAATCCCTGATCGGTCGCCTGCTTTTCATCGTAGGCCTGCACCTGGCGAATAAAGCCCGCCTGGCCCGCCAGCAGCGCGCCGATGCGCACGCTGTCTTCCGGGGTCACGATATAGGTGATGCCGTCGAGGTTAGCGGGGCCCTGCTGGGCGATGTTTTTCGGCCCCCACTGATAATCCTTGCGCGCCACCAGCGTCAGCTCGCGGCCCGGTTTTTCATCCTGCACCACGAAGGGACCGGAGCCGATGATGTGCCGGGCATCGCCCAGCTCCTCGAAATTGCGCTGCAGGGTGCTGAGGGAGACCAGGCCGGAGCCGATGGTGGCGGTCCCCTGCAGGAAGCCCGGCGACGGCTTGTTGAAGTAGAATTTCACCGTCAGCGGGTCGATCACTTCGCTGCGCTGGTAGTTATTGATCACCTCCGAGACGGGCAGGCGATGGGCTTTATCCCCCAGCCCATAGGTGTCGAAGTTTTTGGCGACCGCGGCGGCGTCCAGCGGCGTGCCATCCGAGAAGGTGACCCCTTTTCGCAGGTGGAAAGTGTACTCGGTTTTATCGGCATTGCTGGTCCAGCTTTCGGCGATCCACGGCTCAATCTCCAGCGTTTTCGGGTTCTGCCAGGTCAGCTTGTCGGTGATCTGATTGAGTATGCCGCCATTGGGATAAAAGCCACCGGCGGGTGGATAGAGATTGGTGTGTGGTTGCTGCTCCAGATAAATCAAGGTACCGCCTTTAACCGGCGTGTCGGCGGCCCAGACGGAAAAGGCGCCGGAGAGAAACAGCGCGGCCAGCGCGGGCAGGCGAAAATGACGATGCATGGTGAATTCCTTTGTTATCTATTGTGTTGCCATCATCGGGCGCGGCTAAAAACAAAGGAACCAAGGAATTGCGCTAAGCATTTGCGGAAATTGCATTTACTTTACGCGGCGGGAAGCGAGGGGAAGCGAGGGGAAGCGCGAAAGGAGAAGCGCCTCGCCCGGGCGGGAGAGGCGCTGGCGATTAGCTACGCAGATCGATAACCATACGGCCGCGGATCTGACCTTGTTCCATCTCTTTGAAGATGGCATTGATATCTTCCAGCGGACGCAGGGTGACTTTCGGCACCACTTTGCCTTCGGCGGCGAACTGGAACGCTTCCACCAGATCCTGACGAGTGCCGACCAGCGAGCCGACCACCTCGATGCCGTCAAGTACCAGACGTGGAATATCGAGGCTCATCGCCTCTGGCGGCAGGCCTACCGCCACCACGCGGCCGCCGGCGCGAACGGCATCCACCGCCGAGTTAAAGGCCGCTTTGGCCACCGCGGTCACCACCGCAGCGTGGGCGCCGCCGGTTTTTTCCTGAATCACTTTCGCCGCATCTTCATTGCGCGAGTTGATGGTCAGGTCAGCGCCCATCGACGCCGCCAGCTCCAGCTGGCCGTCGTTGACGTCGATAGCGATCACTTTGGCGTTAAAGACATTCTTGGCATACTGCAGCGCCAGGTTGCCCAGCCCGCCGAGGCCGTAGATAGCGATCCACTGGCCCGGCTTGATGTGGGAGACCTTAACGGCTTTGTAGGTGGTGACCCCAGCGCAGGTAATGCTGCTGGCGGCGGCGGAGTCGAGGCCGTCCGGGACTTTAACCGCATAGTTGGCGGTGACGATGCACTCTTCCGCCATGCCGCCGTCGACGGTATAGCCAGCGTTTTTCACCGAGCGGCACAGCGTCTCGTTGCCGCTGTTACAGTAATCGCAGTGGCCGCAGCCTTCGAAGAACCACGCCACGCTGGCGCGATCGCCCGGCTTCAGGGAGGTGACGCCAGGGCCGACTTTTTGTACTACCCCGATCCCTTCATGACCGAGAATAACGCCGGTTTTATCGCCAAAATCGCCGTTTTTCACGTGCAGGTCAGTATGACACACGCCGCAGCATTCCATTTTCAACAGCGCTTCGCCGTATTCCAGCGGGCGCAGCGTTTTTTCCGTAACGTTAACCTGATGGTCGTGAGTAACAACAGCTGCTTTCATGCCTGTCTCCTTGAGAGGGGATTGATTAATTTTATTAATGCAATATTACCCAATAAGGATTAGACGCTATGGAGAAAAAAACAAGGCGCTTTAGTACAGGATGTGGTTTTTTGCTACAGCTGTAGCACAAAATTCAGACAATACCTCTAATTTTGGTAGGTAATAATAGTGTCACGGAATGGTCATGTTTTCTTCATCACCCAACTCTATTGTTTTGCGCATCAATTTCTTATAACAACAGAGTGATACAACAATGCATCTGGTCAAAACGCTCCTCACCGCCGGTCTGCTTTTCTCCGCCGCCGCGCAGGCTCACAATGTGCTGGAATTCCCGCAGCCGGAAAACAATCCGGAAGAGTTTTACGCGGTCACCGAGATCCCGGCAGGCGGGATCATTAAGTATGAAACCGACGCTAAAACGGGGTTTATCGTCGCCGACCGCTTTCAGTCGATGCCGGTGGCTTACCCGGCGAACTACGGTTCATTAACCCAGTCGCTGGCCGGGGATGGCGACCCGCTGGACGTGGTGTTTTACACCCGCGCGCCGATGGCCCCGGGCACGCTGATTAAGCTGCGGCCGATCGGCGTCCTTAAGATGATAGACGGCGGTGAGAAAGACGACAAAATCATCGCCGTCCCGGCCAGTAAAATTGATCCGACCTATGACGACATTCTGACCATCACCGATCTGCCGAAAATCGAGCAGCAGCGGCTGGAGGCCTTCTTCCGGGTCTACAAAGAACTACCAGAGGGGCGGAAAAAGGTCGAGCTGGCCGGTTTTAATGATGCCGCCGCCGCGAAGCAGGAGATCAAATCGGCCTGGGAGGCCTGGGAGGCCTGGAAGGCGAAGAACCCGCAATAATACTTATCGCGGGCGCAGTCCGGCGCCCGCGGCACGCCATCATCCGATACGCTACCTTGCCATGCTGGATAGTTTATCCTCTTGACGCGGCCTGAAGTAGATGGTTGTATTATACAACTATTTACTTCACTGGACGCCTCACGATGTCTGACACGCCTTTAATCCAACAAATTCGAACGGCCTCGCGATTAATGGTGCGCGAGCTGGGTTTTATGAACACCACGCTGGCCGCCACCCACTATTCACCCTCGGCGGTGCATACCCTACTGGAGGTGTCGGTCAGGGGGACGATAACCGCCGCGCAGCTGGTCACATTGCTCGGGCTGGAAAAATCGAGCGTCAGCCGGATGGTCGCCCGTCTGCTGGCCGCCGGAGAGCTGGAGGAGCGCCCCTGCGCGGAGGACGCGCGGTCTAAATCGCTGGCGCTGACCGCGAAAGGGCACGACACGGTGGCAACGATTAACGCCTACGGTACCCGCCGGGTGGTGGAGGCGTTAGCGCATCTCGATGAGACGCAGCAGCGGACCGTCGCCAGCGGACTGGCGGCCTATGCTCAGGCGCTGGCGCAGTGTCGGGATGCTGCGCTTGCGGAAACGACGCCGCAAATTTCGCTGGTGACCGGCTATCAGCCGGGGGCGATCGGCCGGATAGCCCAGATGCACGGGGAGTATTACGCCCGGCACCATGATTTCGGCGCTTTTTTTGAAGGCAAGGTTGCCAGCGGCGTCGCGGAATTCGCCACCCGGCTTTCCTCGCCGGTCAACCAGATCTGGCTGGCGATGCGCGAGGGGAAGATTGTCGGTTCGGTGGCGATCGATGGCGAGGATCTCGGCCAGCAGCAGGCGCATCTGCGCTGGTTCATTCTCGATGACAGCTGCCGGGGAACCGGCATTGGCAGGCGGCTGCTCAGTGAGGCGATGGCTTTCTGCGACAGTCGTCAGTTCAGCGCCGTTCAGCTGTGGACGTTTAAAGGTCTGGACGCGGCCCGCAAACTGTATGAGTCCTTTGGCTTCACGTTAACCCGCGAATGGCAGGGGGACCAGTGGGGAAAGATGATGACCGAGCAGCAGTTTACCCGGCCAGGAAACGCCGGCTAAGGGCGTGGTGCCTTAGCCGGCGGGGAGCGCGAAGATTACGCCAGCTGGTTAAGCAGCCGGGCGATCTCCTCTCGCCACTGGGTCTGCAGCGAGGGCTTTTGATGTTTCGGCTTACGGGCCATATCGTCCGCCAGCCATTGCTCCAGGGCTATCAGGCGCGTCAGCAGCGCCTCTTCATCATCAGCCGCGAGTGACGGCTCCTGGGGTGAGGAGGCCGCCGTCAGGGTGGGGGTCTGCGCCTGCAGACGGGCATAGACCTCCTCCAGACTGTGCCACTCCGTTAACCCGGCGCTGTCGATCAGCCAGAAGCGGTTACAGCTTTCGCTAATAAGCTGGCGGTCATGACTGACCAGCAGCACGCCGCCGGGATAGTCGCGGAGCGTCTGCGCCAGCGCCGCTTTGCCCTCCATATCCAGATGGTTGGTGGGTTCATCCAGCAGCAGCAGGCTGTAGCGCGCCAGCGACAGACCGACGAACAGCAGCCGCGACCGCTCGCCGCCGCTGAGGGTGCAGACCTTCTGTCCATGCCTCGCCCAGCCAAACCCGGCGGCAATCAGCGCCCGTTTACGGGTATCCGCCGACGGGGCGAACGGCATCAGGGCGTCGAGCAGGCTGGCCTCGTCCGGCAACTGCGACAGGGTCTGGTCGTAGTACCCGGGGTGAAGCCGGGGGTGCAGACGCAGCCCCGGAAGCGGCGATGCGTCGTTCATCTGCTGCCACAGCAGGCGCAGCAAGGACGATTTACCGCCGCCGTTGCGGCCCATGATGGCCACGCGATCGCCGCTGCGCAGTCGCGCCACGCCGGTGGTGAACAGGGCCGGTAGTCCCGGCGCGGGAGCCACCGGCAGCCTGTCCATCTCCAGCAGGCGGTCCGCCGGCAGGGCGTCCCCCTGCAACACCAGGCGCCACGGCGGGCCGATGCTGAGCTCGGTCTGCTCGTCTTTCAGGCGGGAGACCTGCTTCTCCATCTGTTTGGCTTTGCGGGCGAGATCTTCGTTGTCATATACCCGCCCCCAGGTGGCCAGCCGCCGGGCGCTGGCGCTGACCCGGTCGATCTCTTTTTGCTCCGCCTTATGACGTAACGCGGCGCTTTCATCCTGCTCCTGCAGTGCCTGACGGGCAGCGCTGCAGGGCAAGGCGAAGCTGTGCAGCGTCTGGTCGCGGAGGATCCAGCTGGTATTAGTTACAGCATCCAGTAAAGCGTTGTCGTGTGACACCAGCACGAAGCTCCCCTGCCAGGTCTGCAAGAAGCTTTCCAGCCACAGCAGGGTGGGCAGATCGAGATGGTTGCCGGGCTCATCCAGCAGCAGCAGGTCAGGCTGGCGGATCAGCGCCCGGGCCAGCAGCAGGCGCGTATGCTGTCCGCCGCTCAGGGTGCTGGTTTGCTGCTCCATCACCGCCGGCGTGAAGCCCATCTGCGCCAGCAGGCGTTCGGCCAGCCAGCGCTGTGCTTCCCGCGCGTCGGCGGGTAACAGGTCCAGCACCGCCTGCAGCAGCGACTGCGAACGCAGCGCCTCCGGCAGATGCTGTTCAACGCGGGCCATCAGACACTGACCGGCGAGTGAGACGCTGCCCGAGGTGGGCGCGAGGGTGCCGTCCAGCACCTGCAGCAGGGTGCTTTTGCCGCAACCGTTATGGCCGATGAGACCGATGCGGTCGCCTTTCTTCAGGGTGAAGGAGAGGGTATTAAACAGCGGCCCGAAGGCAGTCTCCACGTGGAGCGCATGGGCAGTTAGTAATGTACTCATAGTCAACTTACTCAAGAGTTACAGGCATGGGAATGCCTCGTCAAAACTCGCTGACGATAACCCGGTAAGCCGGAGAGAAGGGATTCTGTGAAGGGTCTTCGCTCAAGCCAAAGTTATCGCAGCACGATACCGATAACGCTTGAGCTGGCGCCATTGCCTAAGGCATGTGAAACAATAAACATTTCACAATACAGCATGGGGGGCCTCCTTTTATATTCAGTAAGTGAATGGGTGATAGCAGTGTAGTGGGGAAAGGAAAAGCGCGCCAGTGACAAAACTGGCAGGGGAGCCCCGCCAGTTTTCGCCTGCGCCGCCTTTGTCTACGAAGCCGGGTTGGCGCAGAGGGCTTATGTGTTTGCTAGAACATGATGGGAAACCAGCGGGCGTGGTCGCGGGTATATTCCGTCATCGCCTGGGGATCCTCTATCGCCTGGCAGGGGGCGTCGAGAATATTCGGGTACGCATCCGGATACCAATCTTCCTCGGTCGTTAAGGTAAAAAAGCGCGACTCCCGGTGGGTTTCACAGGTATAGGCGTTTTTAATATTGTCGGCTTCACGATATCCCTTGGGATCGCGATATTCGATATACACTTTGTACTCAGAGCGGGTACCCCGCCACGCGCCCGGCTCAGGTTTCTGCCAGCGGACCGTCTGGTAGTAGCGCTCCCGCTCGCCGTAGCGATAGACAGGGGTCTCCCCGCCCGGAATCACGTCGGGTCTCAGGAAGAAAAACACCAGTCCCGCCAGCAGGAGCAACACCGGTGGGAGAATGTGGGTCAGCAGCCGCGGCGCCCGACGGTTAACCAGCAGCAGCCACAGCAGCGGCGGGATCGTGCTGACGATAAAAGCAAAGAGGATTTTTGCCGGCGTATAGAGTTCATGCACCGAAACCTCGCCCGCTTTCGCCGCGTAAAACGCCTGCTTATCGCCGAAATACCAGTACTCACCGTGAAAGGCGCTGATGGCGCTCACCAACAACAGTCCGCTAAACAGCCCCAGCCAGAGGCGTAATATCGGTTGCAGAACGATTTTTTGCTGGCTCATTTACGGTTCCTCCACAGGAACGGTGGCGATCGGGCGGGCAATCATGATTGCCGTTTCACTGAGCGCGTTCAGATCGCTTACCTGAGTACACTGGCGGGCCATGACCTGCGGATCGCCGTTCGGAAACCAGCCCTCATTGAATGACAGGGTGTAAAACTGGGTATGCCGGTTGACTTCACAGCGCCAGGCGCGGCGAAGATTGTTTCTGTCGATAAGCCAGCGAGTATCTTTCGCTTCAACAAAAATCTGATATTTAGAGGGTTGAGTGACATGTCGATCTGAATTCGTTTTGCTCCAGAAAATGGCAGTGTAATAAACGTTGTGTTTACCGTACTGAATACTGGCATCTCGTCCGGGGGTAACCTCCGGATAGAGGAAAATAAATATCCCGGCGGCAATCAGTACCATCAGCGGTAATATAGGATGCTGTATCGGTCGCCAGGGGATTTTACGTACCGCCAGCAGCCAGACCAGGGTAATAATAAACACGTAGAGCAGGGCGAAGAAAAATTTACTCGGTTCATAGATGACGACATCCACCAGATCGCCGGTGGCGGGCTGATACTGTTCAGCCCGCGGGGTGAGCATCCACATATCGCCGCTGAAGAGGCACATTCCGGTGATGATGGCGATACCGCCGATAAGAAACAAGACAATACGGATCAGAATCGCATTCGCTTTATTCGCGCCAGGGGTTAATTTTTGCATTTCACATTCCATTGTGAGGGGGTGAGAAACAACTATTTTGCACAGCGGAGGGCGCGCGGCAAATGCTATCCGTTTTATATTTTTACGATGAATGAATATGGGCGAAAAAGATGTTTCTGTGGCGGGAGATATTATTCTGACGTTATTAAAAACCGGGCCGATATGTCGACCCGGTGAGCTTGATTAAATCGAGGTGCGGCGGTAATTACGATATTCCGGCAGCCAGAAATTATCGCTGATGGACTGCAGCAGCGCTTCCGCGGACGTTTTCACCGCCACGCCCTGCTCCTGAGCCACCTTACCGACCGCGAAGGCAATCGCCCGCGAGACGGTCTGGATATCCTTCAACTCCGGCAGAACCGGACCTTCGCCGTTGTTCACCAGCGGCGAGTGTTTCGCCAGGGTTTCGCTGGCGGCCATCAGCATCTCGTCGGTGACCCGCGACGCGCCGGAGGCGATCACCCCCAGACCAATGCCCGGGAAGATATAGGAGTTGTTGCACTGGGCGATGGGATACTGTTTGCCTTTCACGGTGACCGGGGCAAACGGGCTGCCGGTGGCGACCAGCGCCTCGCCGTCGGTCCAGCTCAGGATATTCTGCGGCGTGGCTTCCACCCGTGACGTTGGGTTGGAGAGCGGCATCACGATCGGCCGCGGGCAATGCTTGTGCATCTCGCGGATAATCTCTTCCGTGAACAGCCCCGGCTGACCCGAAACGCCGATCAGGATGTTCGGTTTCACGTTGCGCACCACGTCCAGCAGGGACAGGACATCGTTAGTGGTATCCCAGCCCTGCAGATGTTCACGCTTCTGCACCAGCTTGTTCTGGAACGGCAGCAGATTAGGCATGCCGTCGGTTAACAGGCCGAAGCGGTCAACCATAAATACGCGCTGGCGGGCCTCTTCTTCACTGAGTCCTTCGCGGACGATCTGGGCGATAATTTGCTCGGCGATGCCGCAGCCGGCGGAGCCCGCCCCGAGGAAGACGATTTTCTGTTCGCTCAGCTGGCTGCCGGCGCCGCGGCTGGCGGCGATCAGCGTCCCGACGGTGACCGCCGCGGTGCCCTGAATATCGTCGTTAAAGGAGCAGATCTCATTGCGGTAGCGGTTGAGCAGCGGCATGGCGTTCTTCTGCGCAAAGTCTTCAAACTGCAGCAGCACGTCCGGCCAGCGGGCTTTAATCGCCTGGATCACGTCGTCAACGAACTGATAGTACTCGTCGTCGGTAATACGCGGATGACGCCAGCCCATATACAGCGGATCGTCCAGCAGCTGCTGGTTGTTTGTCCCGACGTCCAGCACGATGGGCAGGGTGTAAGCCGGGCTGATGCCGCCGCAGGTGGTGTACAGCGACAGTTTACCGATTGGGATCCCCATCCCGCCGATCCCCTGGTCGCCGAGGCCGAGGATACGCTCGCCATCGGTCACCACAATCACTTTGACATTATGGTTCGGGACGTTTTGCAGAATGTCGTCAAGGTTATGGCGATTCTGGTAGGAGATAAAGACGCCGCGGGCGCGACGGTAAATCTCGGAGAAACGTTCGCAGGCGGCGCCCACCGTCGGGGTATAGATAACCGGCATCATCTCTTCGAGATGGTTGCCAATCAGGCGATAGAAAAGGGTCTCGTTGGTGTCCTGGATATTACGCAGGTAAATGTGTTTGTCGATTTCTGTTTTGAATCCCTGATACTGGATCCAGGCGCGTTCCGCTTGCTCTTCGATGGTTTCAACCACTTCCGGCAGCAGGCCAAGCAGGTTGAAACTGCTGCGCTCTTCCATACTGAAGGCGCTGCCCTTGTTGAGCAGAGGGAATTCAAGCAGAACGGGGCCCGCGTAGGGGATGTACAGGGAACGGTTTTTCTTATGGGTAAATTGCATCGCACTAACTCCTTGATCGTGTCCACAGTCCCGGCGCGGCGATAAGCGAAGGGCGGGTGGAAAAGCAGCGGGCAGAGTATAGAGCAGAAGGTCTTCAAGCGGGTAAACAAGCCGTCAATTGCCATAAAAAAACACCATCCTGGCAACAGGACGGTGTTGTTTATCATCACTCAGGCTGAAAATTAACCACCGCGGCGTTTGCGGCCGGTAGCATGGATATGGTTGAGGGTGGTTTCTTCATCGCCTTCCAGCACCACTTTTTTCTGCTGGGAAAGCTTGTAGTTCAGACCGAGAAGATGACGTGCCTGATGGTTCGATTTCATTCTGACTCCTTTATCCTGTTCTGGTTTCAAGGGCAAACCCGGTGATGACCGGATGAAATGTAACCCAAAGTTGGCCGCACGTTTTTTATGCGGCCTCAGGTAGGGTGGTCCATTTTCAGGGCAATAGCAACCTTAGCGCGCCAGATTAAGAACAGTCTCCCTCGCGCAGCGCCGGCATTACCACTTCATCTCGCCGGTGTTAACTTTGGCGCTAAGCTCCAGCGAGCTGGTTTCCGCCAGCCCCGGCCACTGCGTCTCCATGGCCTTGATCACCCCGGCGGAATCCTTATGTGTCTTCAGCGCCTGCTCAAACTGCTGGAGGTAGGTTTTTGTAAAGTGCACCGCGCGGTCACCCTCCGGCGGCGTGCCGAGGTAATGCCCCGGGATCACCTGCTGCGGGTGCAGGGCAATCATCTGGTCCAGCGTAGTGCGCCACTGCTGGCGACTGGCCGGCGTCTGGGTGTCGGCGGTCCAGAGATGCATGCCCCACGCCACGCCGGTGCCGCCGAGGATCGTTTTGTTCGCCCGGATCCAAACGAACGCCGCGTAGTCATGCGGCTGCATAATCGTCACTGTTTCGCCATCGATGGTAAAGCTGTTGGCTTTCAGCGCCTGCGGGACGTATACCTGCGTCGGCGCGCCGTCTTTCATCTGCGGGCCCCAGTACGCCAGCTTTGCCGCTTTGGTGGCTTCAATATGTTTAACCACTTCCGGCGTGGCGACCACTTCCGCCTGCGGGAAGGCTTTCACCAGCGGCTCAAGGCCAAAGTAGAAGTCAGGATCGCCGGAGGTGATCACAATCCGCGACAGCGGTTTGCCGTTTTTCTTGATCATGTCCACCAGCTTTTCGCCGTCTTTGACGCTGAACTGGGCGTCAAACAGCACCGCTTCATGCGGGCCGGAAACGAGGGTGGAGTTGACGGCAAAAATACCTTTCTCCTGAGGGTTGTAAGTCTGCAGCGTCAGCGGCGCCGCGAAGACCGCGCCGCTGAACAGGGCGGTGGCAATAGCAAGGGCAGATAATTTCATCATTTATTCTCAGTCACAGGGGAATGCGTAGCATTGTACGGATTTCGCTATTTGATAGAATTCCTGAAATAAGAGATGCTGAGTTTCATAAATCGTGCAGATGAAGGGGGCGTGATGGACAGGGTGATTGCGGCGCAGGTATATCTGCGCATTTGCGAACTGGGAAGCCTCAGCGCCGCGGCGCGCGCGCTGGGGATGTCGCGCCCGATGGTCAGCCGCTATCTGGAACAGATGGAGAGCTGGGCCGGCGCCCGGCTGATCCATCGCTCAACCCGGCGGCTGACGCTGACCCCGGCGGGGGAGAAGGTGTTGCTCAAGACCCGCGGGTTGACGCGGATCGCCGATGAAATCGCCGGCGAGCGCCAGCGGGCCGACCCCAGCGGCACGCTGCGGGTGGCGTGCGCGCATTTTACCGCGATGCAGCTGATCTCCCCGCTGCTGCCGGACTTTCTCGCTCGCTATCCGCTGTTGCGCCTGGAGCTGGATATCAATAACCATCCGGTCAGCCTGATCGGCGAGCGCATCGACGTGGCCATTCGCATTACCGATAATCCGGAGGCCGGGGCTATCGCTCGCCGTCTCGGCGTGTGCCGGTCGCTACTCTGCGCTGCGCCGCGCTGGCTCCGCCAGCATGGTCCGCTGACGACGCTTGACGATCTGCAACAGCATAACTGCCTGTTATACAGCCATTTTGCCGGCCAGCGCTGGCAGTTCAGCGATGCGCAGGGGCAGGAGGCGTCGGTGTCGGTGAACGGTAATCTGAGCGCGGGGATCTCTTCCTTGCTGCTGGAGGCGGCGGTCGCCGGGTGCGGCATCGCGATGCTCCCCGAACTGGAGGCGCGGGGCGCGATTGCCAGCGGCGCGCTGGAGGTGGTGCTGCCTGACTGGACGCCGAAGGCGCTGAGCGTTTACGGCATCTATCTTTCCCGCGACTATCAGCCCGATGGGCTGCCGCTGTTTCTGGATGCGCTGCAGCGACGTCTGGGGGAAACGCTCGCCGATGCCTGAGCAGCGGCGTCGCCTTCAGCGGCAATACCGGCGGGCGGCGGCCCTGCCGGTGAGCTGACGATAAGACTTACTCGTTGCCCCACTGATTGAGGAAGTTAGCGATATCGTCAATACGGCGCTCGTCAATGGCCGCCTCGCGGGCCATCTCCTGCTGCGCTTCTTCGTCGATCTCTTCGTTATTGGTTAACCGCGCAATCAGCAGCTGAAAATAGCGCGCCAGCGCATCGCGTTCCTCATCCTTAACCGGGGCAGCCGCTTCGGTCTCGTATTCGTCCACGATGTCATAAAATTTCAGGGGGATGTCATTACTCATCTGTCGTCCTCAGGATTGGCGTCAGGGCCGGGGTTAGCGCACAGCGGCGGGCGAGTATCATAGCATGCGGCCGGTAGGCTGCAGGAGAGGAAAAATCGCCGCGCCGGCGAGGCGAGAGGGCAGATACCGATCCCCGGGGAGCGGAAGGTAAAACCGGCGCGCGATGTCGCACGCCGGTCTGCCGGGAGGCTTAGACTACCCCGTCCCCACCGTCAGAGCACCAAACCTGGCCGGAGGTATAAGAGCAGGCATCGGATGCCAGGGTGACGTACAGCGGGGCGATCTCGACCGGCTGTCCCGGACGCCCCATCGGCGTGTCCTTCCCGAACTGTTTCACTTTCTCGTCCGGCTGACCGCCGCTGGACTGCAGTACCGTCCAGTAAGGGCCTGGCGCCACGGCGTTAACGCGAATGCCACGTTTTGCCACCTGTTTGGCCAGCGATTTGGTGAAGATCGCCAGGCAGGCTTTGGTCTGGGCGTAATCGAGCAGGATCGGACTGGGTTTATAGGCCTGCACCGAGGTGGTGTTGATGATCGCGCTCCCGGCCTGGAGATGGGGCAGCGCGGCGCGGGTGATCCAGAACGGCGCGTAGACATTGGTTTTAAAGGTGGCGTCAAAGTCTTCGGTGGTGAGCTCCTCGAGAGTCTCACAATATTGCTGACGCCCGGCGTTATTGACCAGGATGCTCAGGCCACCCAGCTGTTCCACCGCATCGGCCACCAGCGACTGACAGAAGGACTCGGAGCGAATATCCCCCGGCAGGGCCACCGCGGTGCGGCCTTCGGCTTTAATCAGGGCGATGACTTCATCGGCATCCTCTTGCTCTTCCGGCAGATAGCTTATGGCGACATCGGCCCCTTCGCGGGCAAAGGCGATCGCCACCGCGCGGCCAATGCCGGAGTCACCGCCGGTAATGAGCGCTTTCTTACCGGCCAGCCGCCCGGTGCCGGTGTAGCTGGTTTCCCCATGGTCCGGTGACGGCTCCATTTCCGCATCCAGACCCGGCGGGTTTTGTTCTTGCTCCGGGAACTCCGGACGTGGAGCCGTCTCTTCTGGCAACATGGAGGTGGGTAATTTCTTCATTGGCGGTTTTTCATCTTGCATAGTCATCTCCTTCAGACAGAACGGGCCAGCTGTAAGGATAGGTCAGGTTCCCCCATCGCCAGACCCCGGGTGACTCGCCCAGGGCCAGTGAATGCCCGGGAAAAGAGGTACTGTTATTCCTTAACCGACTGATCCCCGGCGTATTTAAGTGAATAGCGCTGCGTTAATATCGCTGGGGTGAAATTAGGATTATTCCATCAATATTTAACGTGGCTGGGCTATTTTTCTCCCCGGGAAAAATTTTTTAAAGACGGAGAGGAAGACGCGTCGTGAAAAAGGGAATATTAAGTTAACCCGCTACGCATGGCTAATAACGCCATGCCTCTTAGGTGGTATTTTTTGTAAGGGTGGCTGTCCGGGAGTGGAAGAAATATTTATTCATCACTTTATTTTCATTTGTTTACAAACGAGGATCGCTGTCCGCAGAACAGACCATAATGGGCATATAATCCAAAGCGAAGAAGGGGTTGCGGAAAGAATAATTTTTAGTGCCGCTTCGCTGTGGTTAATTTATTTATTGGTAACGCTGATTAATGGCCGGAATTAATTTGACTCCTGCGGGTATTCCTCTAGTGTTAGATATCGAGGGCGATGATTTGTAACAGGGTCATTTTCCATTTACCAACCGATATTGATCAAACCAAAGGTGAACATTATGGCAGAGCATAGAGGCGGTTCAGGTAATTTTGCAGAAGATCGTGAAAAAGCATCCGAAGCCGGGCGTAAAGGTGGACAGCACAGCGGCGGGAACTTTAAAAATGATCCTGAGCGTGCATCCGAAGCCGGTAAAAAGGGTGGTAAGAACAGTCATGGCGGCGGCCGTAAAGCCGGCGACAGCTAGCGACTGATGACCCGTGACGCCGTTTCGACGGCGTCAGGACAGAAACCTGTGGGCCTGGCGGTCCGCAGGTTTCTGTTTATTTGCGAACGCTTTCCTTCACCCATCGTCTATTGTCCGCGACGGAAGAAAAGGAGCAGGATAATTAAATTATAGCAACCTTAATTATTAAGCGCTGTTTACCGCAGCGGCAATGTGCCGGCGAAGCGGTAAGGGCGAGTAAATGACGGCACTGTTTTTATGGCTGTGGAAAGGGAAGATATTGCAGCCGGGTATTAACCGCCGCATGCCAGGGGGTGGGCAGCAACACATCCGCTTGCTAAATATTGTTCAGATCTAAGGTAATAAAATGAAACTGACGCCGGTATTTATTAAGCGTTGTCATCTTGTGGCCGCCGTTATGTGGGTGGGTCTGGCGATACCCTCGTTAATCTGGTGGAAAGACAGCGTCCTGTGGGTCATTCTCATCAGTATTTACGCTAATATTGTTGGGCATTTATCCGGATATAGCGCAGCGCGAGCTGACCAGGCGGCGGAAGAGAATGAAGATTCCCCGTCAAAATAAAAAATTAATGATCAGAGGTGTATATGACGGATAGTGAAAATTACCATAACTGGCTTCGCGATGCCCATGCCATGGAAAAACAGGCCGAGTCACTGCTTATGGCCACCGTCAGACGCCTCGATAATGAACCGCAATTACGGACCCGCCTTGAACAACATCTCTATGAAACCCGTCGGCAACTGTCGGCCCTGCAGGACCTTATCGCCCGCAACCACATTTCCCGCTCGGCGCTGAAGGATGCGATGAGCCGGGTCGCAGCCCTGGGCCAGACTATTGGCATCATGCTGCCCGGCGATGAGCTCATTAAACTGATTATCACCGCCTACGTTTTTGCCCATTTTGAGGTCGCCTGCTATACCGCTTTATTAACGGCGGCGAAGCGAGTGGGAGACCATAGCGCGATGCCTACTCTGGAAGGGATCCTTGCCGAAGAGAGAGGGATGGCTGACTGGCTGCTGCATCATCTGCCGGCGCTGACCGGGCAATATCTGATGCATAACAATCTGCCCGGCGTTGAGGCCGGACAATAAGCCGCCGGAGTCAAATATGGTTAAGCGCCACACCATCGCGCTGCTCGCCACTGAGAAAGCGGTTCCGCTGAAATTAACCGCCAGGCAGCAGGCGCTGGTGGACGCGGTGGCGAACAGGGCCCCTCCTGCAGAGCCCGATCCCGTATCGCCTGTCGGCAAAGCAGACGTCAGGAACAGGAGGGCGCGCTGAGGAAGCTGACAGTGGCGGGCAGAACGCAAGGTGATAGTAATGCAACAGGAAGAGTGGTTTCACAGAGCGGTCATCTATCAGGTGGACAGTTCTCTGTTTTACGATGCCAACGGCGATGGGTTTGGCGATCTTGCCGGTATCCGCCAAAAGCTGCACTACATTCGTAGTCTGGGGGCGACGGTGCTCTGGCTGACCCCTTTCTATCTCACCCCATTGCAGGATGATGGCTATGATATCAGCGACCATCTGCAGCCCGATCCCCGCTTCGGGACCATCGCCGACGTGATTGAGCTGATTGCCCGCGCCCGGGAGCTGGGACTGCGGGTGATCGTTGAGCTGGTTATCCAGCACACCTCCGCCCGGCACCCGTGGTTTCAGGCGGCGCGACGCGATCCCCGCTCGCCGTGGCGGCCATACTATCTTTGGGCCGATCGGCCGCCGGAGAACGACGATCCGCCCATGTTTCCCGGCGTCGAGGAGAGCGTCTGGAGCTGGGACGACCAGGCCGGACAATACTATCGTCACATGTTTTATCGGCATGAGCCCGACCTGAATCTCGCTCATCCGCCGGTGATCGCCGAAATTGAAAACATCATCACCTTCTGGCTGCAGGCCGGGGTGTCAGGATTTCGCCTCGATGCGGCGTCACATCTGGTGAAGCAGGCCGGGAAGGGCGAAGAGGCGCGGGGCTACCCGCTGCTGACGCATCTTCGCCAGGTCGTGCAGCGCCTCAACCCCGACGCGATACTGCTGGGTGAAGTGGACGTGGAGGTGGAAGCGTATCGCCATTATTTCGGCCGCGGCGATCGGCTGCAGATGGTGCTCAATTTCTGGCTTAATAAATACCTCTATGTCAGCCTGGCGCAGCAGCGCGCCACCCCGGTGGTGAAGGCGCTGCAGGCGATGGTGGCCCCGCCGGACGGATGCTGCTTCGTCAACTGGCTGCGTAACCATGATGAACTGGACCTGGAGGGGATTGGCGAACGCAACAAGCGCCAGGTTATCCGTACCTTTGCCCCGGATAAATCGATGTCGGTTTACCAGCGCGGCGTGCGCCGGCGGCTGGCGCCGATGCTGGGTGGCGATACCCGACGCATCGCGCTGGCCCATGCTATCCTGCTGGCGCTGCCTGGCGTGCCGGTGATGCGCTATGGCGACGAGATTGGTATGGGCGACGATCTGCGCTTACCGGAGCGCTACGCGGTCCGAACGCCGATGCAGTGGTCGGCGGCGCCCAACGGCGGCTTCTCCCGGGCGGCGCGGGAGGATTTGCCGGTAAAACCGGTGGCCAGCGGACGGTTTCGCTACCAGCGGATCAATGTCGAAGCGGCGCTGCGCCACCCCCGCTCGCTACTGCATCGGGTGCGCAATATGGTGCTGGCGCGCACGGAATATACTGAACCGGGATCCATCCCTTTTACCCTCCTTGCGGTGAAGCCTGCCGCGGTGCTGGCCTTGTGCTATCGCAGCGAATCGCGGGAGGTGCTGATGCTGGCGAACTGCGGCCAGCAGGCGGTAGAGGTCCAGCTCCCGCCGCTGGCCGAGGGCTACTGGAGCCCGATTCTGGAAGATAAGTTCTACCAGGACGGGCTGCGCGGCGGGAAAGAGGCGCGGCTGGCGCTCTCAGGGTATGGCTACCGCTGGTTCAGCCGCAGTTTGCCTTAGCGCCGTCTCCCCGGTCGGCGGAACAACGCGCGCAGGGCCATCGTCGCCACCGCCACGCCGACGCCGGCAGCCACTTTTCCCGGGAGATCGGCGCTGATGGTCACTGCTTTACGCCGCGCGCCCTCGTTAAAAGGGCCGTGTCCGGGATGATTGCCGCGCACCGGCGTGAACAGGTCGTCCTGGTGCTCTGCCGGCTTCGGCTGGCCGGTAAACTGTCCCTCCCACGCTTTCTTCACCATCAGCCGATCGAGCAGACGAGGGAAGAAGACCTGGCCGAGGATCGACTGGATGGTGCTTTTCCCCACCCACAGCTCGTTCACCGGCCGCTGGATCACGCTGTAGATAGCCTCGGCGGCGACCTCCGGCTGATAGACCGGCGGTACCGGCTGCATGGCCTGATCCATTTTGTTGCGCGCCCAGCCAAACTGAGCGGTGTTCATCCCCGGCAGCTGGACCATGGTCAACTGGATGTGGCTTTTCTCATGCATCAGCTCGGTGCGCACGGCATCGGTGAAGCCGCGAATGGCCGCTTTGGCTCCGCAATAGGCCGACTGCAGGGGGATCGAGCGCCAGGCCAGCGCCGATCCAGCCTGAATAATCACCCCCCGATCCCGGGGCGTCATCACCTCCAGCGCCGCGCGGGTGCCGTTGACATAGCCGAGATAGGTCACCTCCGTCACCCGGCGAAATTCGTCGTCGCTCATCTGACGAAAGGGCGCCAGCACGGTGGTCATGGCGTTGTTGATCCAGACGTCTATGGCACCGAGGGTGGCTTCCACCTCGGCGGCGGCGCGCTGCACAGCCCCGGCATCGGCAACATCGGCGCTAATCGCCAGCGTTTTGACGCCAAACCGTTCGCAGGCCTGCTGCGTCTCCTGCAGACCCGTTTCATCGCGGGCGATCAGCGCCACGTGATACCCTGCGCGGGCGAAACGCAGCGCGGTGGCTTTTCCTGCCCCGGCGGTTCCGCCGGTAATAACCATCACGGACATAGTGACCTCATTCATTTTTTCGCTATCGTAAATTTAAGCTGCACGGATCGAATAATTATTAAGCACCAATAACAATGGTGAGGTGGGAAATATCCTGGAATAAGCGCAGTGTGAATCAGGCGACATATCCTGATGACTCTGGCCTGTTTCTGCATAAGCAGGCGTTGAGGTTCTATAATCTGTAAGGTCCCTGACAACCCGCGAGGAGGAAAAATGTTGACATTAAACACGCGTAGCGTTGAAAAAGAAGAGGATGACGCCACCCGCGCCCCGGAATCGGGGGATAAACAACCGGAGCGCGATAAATAGCTATTCCGGTGTTATTCCTGTTGCGGAATAATGGATATCTGGCCGTTACGTTCGAGAATAGCGAATTTGATCGCTTTCAGTTCATAAATCCCATGGTGCTGCCTGGCCGCCAGCAGGATATCATCGACAGAAATATTGACGAGCTTGATTTTCTCATCGATGACAGCACCATTTTCCACCACGATAACCGGCGTGCCATCAAGGAAATTTTCCGCCTGGGCAAATTTTTTCTTAATATAACCAAATAAAATATCAATACTGACCAGGGTGACGATAGTCAGCATCGAACCGGTGACGGAATAGTCTGTGCTGAGCATCGCCTGCTGGGTAGCTTCGCTGATAATCAGCAGCAATATCAGGTCAAAATTCGTTAACTGCATCAGGGTTCGTCTGCCGGCAATCTTGAAAATAATCAGCAATATCAGATAGATTTCTGCGGCTCTAAGGACCATTTCCATCGCGACTCCTACGGATAGACAAACTGCTGCCAGCTGACGGCAGGGCGATCGTTGACGGCCGCCTGCAGGGAGAGCGTGCCTATGGTTTTGGGGGTAATCGCTAACCACACCGAGAGCGGCGAGCGGCTGGTCGTCCGCTGATACACCAGATATAATTTCCCGTCGGCACTGTACATTTTATCCGGCTGCGGGCGGATATCGCCAAGCTGGTAGCGAGTTAATAACGTGGCGGCGAAGCTGATCGTGGTGTCATTTTCCTGGGTGGGTTTGATCTGAATATTCAGTTCGGTTTCACTCATCAGTCTGGCATAACGCTGGTAATCGACGATTAATTCACCTCCGGCGCTTTCCCGGTGCGCCTCACTGAAATAACCAGAGGACCACAGGCCGCTTAACGCGGTAAGGATAATGAGGCTGAGTGCAATTATCCCATAGCGCCTGAAGCGATATTCAAAGCGGAGGGCTCGTTCATTTTCGTCGACGATAGGACAAGGCTGTTGATTCTCAATCATTATTATTTTCCCCGCGTTTCGTTTCGGCATCAGCGCAACGATAAGGACATTCTTATATTAGACGATATCAGAACAATTGACTTTGTAAAAATGGCCAGCCTCAGCCAGGCTTTATTCTGTTCATCAGCAAAAACAAGGAGGCATGATGAAAAAATTAGCCTTGGCCATGGCCTGTTTGTTTGCCGCCGCTGTCGCGCAAGCGGACGATAAGGGCGGTTTTAGCCAGGATGTCGCGCCGCCGCCGCCGCACAAACTGGATGACGGCTATCGCGGCGTCGAGGAGGGGCGGATCATGACCGTTGAGCAGGCGAAAACCATGCACGACGGCGCCACGATTTCGCTGCGCGGCAATCTGCTGACCCGGCAGGGAGATGACCGTTATCAGTTTCGCGATAAAAGCGGCACCATCACCGCCATTATTCCGGTTGCCGCGTTTAATGAACAGCATGTAGAGCCTGACGATCTGGTCAGTATTAACGGTAGCCTTGATCGCAAAATGACGCCGCCGGTAGTGCGTATCGATCGCCTGCTCAAACAGTCGCCTAAATAAGGGGAGCTTGCCGGTATGAGCATAACATCTCACCCGCACGGCGAGGAGCGCGGGAAGCATCCTGCGCGCGAGGCGCCGGGCGAACAGGGCGAAGTGCCGCGTAAACGGGACGACAGCGAGGATGACAAAACCGATCCTTATCATCCTCACGATGGCCGTTAGCGTCACCCGCAACGGGTACTTTTCGGGAACGCCGGGGTGGCGGGCCGCAGAATAGACGCAGGTTCGGCATCAGGCACTATACTTTTTGTTCGACATCATCACAGGAGGAGTCATATGGCGATTCATAAGAAAGGGCTGGCGCACTGGGAAGGCGATCTCAAGCATGGCAAAGGCACCGTGTCGACGGAGAGCGGGGCGCTGAGCCAGCAGCCCTACGGCTTTAACACCCGTTTTGAAGGGGTGAAAGGCACCAACCCCGAGGAGCTGATCGGCGCCGCGCATGCCGCCTGCTTCTCGATGGCTCTGTCGCTGATGCTCAGCGAAGAGGGCTATACCGCGACGTCCATCGACACCACCGCGGTGGTCACCCTCAATAAAACCGACGGCGGGTTTGCGATAACCGACATCGCGCTGCAAAGCCAGATTGTCCTGCCGGGCGTCGCGCCGGCGGCGTTCGATGAGATCATCCAGAAAGCGAAGGCCGGCTGCCCGGTATCGCAGGTGCTGAAAGCCAATATCACCCTCGACTACCAGCTGAATCCGTAAGCTGTCGTGCCCGCACTCTGCGGGCACCGTTCCCGCGATCTCTCTCCCCGCCACTGCCTCCGCTGCGCAATAGTGGTATCTTTGGTCCTTTCGCAAACGTAAAGGACTCCATCATGATCGGCATTCGCGGGATGATCGAGGCGCAGGTGCTCGGCCTGACCGGCATGGCGCTAAAAGAGATTGATTTTGAACAGCCCAAAGGGGAGCCGGGGCTGTTTGGTCCGCAATCAGCCATCTGGCAGGTGCATGGCGATTTTACCTCTATGTTGTGCGGCGGCATTAGCGCGCTGCTGCTGCAGATGCTGCATCCCCTGGCGCTGGCCGGCGTCTGGGACCACTCCCGTTTTCGCGAGGATATCTTTGGCCGCCTGCGCCGCACCAGTCAGTTTATCTCCGCCACCACCTTTGCCGCCACCCCTGACGCGGAGCGGCTGATCGCCAAAGTGCAGGGGATCCATCAGCGGATCGCCGGGGTGGATAAGGACGGCACGCCGTATCAGGCAAGCGACCCGGCGCTGTTGACCTGGGTGCATGTCGCCGAGTGCAGCCGCTTTATGGCCTCCCACCTGCGCTATAAGCGCACGGTGGTCAGCGTCCAGCGCCAGGAGGACTATTTTCGCGAGTCGGCGGAGATCGCTCGCCGGCTGGGGGCCGAGGATATTCCCCGGACGCCGAATGAGGTCGCGGACTATCTTGAGGCGATGCGCCCGCAGCTGCGCTGTGACGAACGTACCCGGGAGGTGGCCGAGGTGCTGCTCACCACCCGTCTGCCGGGTCGCCTGAGTCAGCCGGTTGGCCAGGTGATGATGCGGGCCGGGATCGATCTTCTGCCGCCATGGGCGCAGGAGATGCTGGGACTGTCGCTGACGCCGCTGCAGCGGCGCACGACGCATCTGATGGTGCAGGCTATCGCCCGCGTGCTGCGCGCCTCGGTACGCAACGGCGCCTGGCATTGCGCCATGCGCCGGATGGCAGAGGCGTGATTCAGCCCGCCTCGCTCAG
This sequence comes from Klebsiella sp. 2019SCSN059, assembly GCF_021739525.1. Classification (NCBI taxonomy): domain Bacteria; kingdom Pseudomonadati; phylum Pseudomonadota; class Gammaproteobacteria; order Enterobacterales; family Enterobacteriaceae; genus Klebsiella; species Klebsiella sp. 2019SCSN059. Next base: position 55,212 of record NZ_JAKKOM010000025.1, read on the forward strand.
GTGCCGGGCAATCAGCGCCTCCAGGCTACCGTCCGCTCGCCATTCGTTCAACGCGTCGTTCACCGCGCTAAAGCGGGCCACGTCTTCCCGGGCGACGCAGATGGCCTGCTGGATCTCGGTAAAATTATCCGCCAGGACCCGCACCCCCGGATGGCGGCGCGCTGTCGCCTCCAGTGGCTGACGGATGCCGGCGACCATATCCCCTTCACCGGCGAGGAAGGCGTCGATGGCCTCCTGCGAGGAGGGGAGACGATTCAGGCTGGCGTGCTGCAGATGGCGGGTTAGCCACAGATCGTAGGCGGCGTTTTGCCCGACGTTAATCGTGGTTGCCGGGCGATCCATATCGGCCACGCTCTGGCAGGGCGAACCGGCTCTCACCAGCGCGGTTCCCTGGATGGTGATATAGGGAGAGGTAAAGCGCAGGGTCGCCTCCCGTGCCGGATCGATGGCCAGAAAGGCAATATCCCAGCGTTCGCCGCCGGCGTCGGCCACCACTTTACCGGCGGCAGGATAGGTGACGAACTCGGCGGCGACGCCCCAGCGCTTCGCCAGTCGATGGCTGAGCTCGGGGGTAATGCCTGTCGGCACGCCCCTTTCGCCAGGATGGGCCAGTACCGCATTGCCCAGATTAATGGCAAAACGCAGCCGGGAGGGTGTGATATCTGACATCGCTGACTCCTGTGGTGGCTAAGAGAAGGCGGCCCGACCTGTCGGCGCCAGTGATAAGATAGTCCATCCGCGCGCGGTTGTAACTCTCCGGCCACACTTTCAGAATCTATTCATTAACGACCGCAGCGAATTCGTTAAACCGCAAGGCAATGGCTTTTATATTGTTAAGCATAAACTTAGCTTGTCAGTTTATTCTTCCCGCTCACTGAGGGAGAGAAATAATGACACAACATAATTTTGAAAATGATAATAAATATCATCAGCGTTCGGAGCAGGCGCGAAAGAGTACCCTGGTTAGCGTGGTGGTCAATATTTTTCTCTCCGCGTTGCAGATTGCGGTGGGAATATTCTCGGGTTCCCAGGGGTTAATTGCCGATGGAATGCACTCTTTTTCCGATCTGCTCGCCGATGGCGTTGTGCTGGTGGCGAATAAAAAGAGTCGCCGGCCCTCTGACCACGATCACCATTATGGCCACTGGCGCTATGAGAACGGCGCCTCTCTGATCCTCGGCGCGATCCTGGCGCTGGTCGGGGTCGGTATGCTGTGGTCTGCAGCGGGTCATCTCGCGCAACCGCAGACGATTGCGCCGGTGCACAGCGTGGCGCTGTGGATGGCGCTGACGGCGCTGGTGGTCAAAGAGGGACTGTTTCGCTATATGCTGGCGGCCGCCAGGCGGCTGAACTCCTCGTTGCTCATCGCCAACGCCTGGCATGCCCGCTCGGACGCCGCGTCATCCCTGGTAGTGGCGCTGGGGATTATCGGTAATCTGGCCGGGTTTGCCTGGTTCGATCCGCTCGCCGCGCTGGCGGTGGGGCTGGTGATTACGCGGATGGGCTATCGTTTCGCCGCCACCGCGCTGCACGATTTAATGGACCGCGCCGTCGATGAAGAGACGCAGCGGGCGATCGCCGGCACGCTGCGGGCCACGCCGGGCGTAGCGGGTCTGCACGATTTGAAAACCCGTAAGGCGGGGGATCTGGTGCTGGTGGATGTCCATCTCGAGGTGGCGGGAGAGCTGTCGGTAGCCGAAGGGCATCAGATTGCCCGGCAGGCGCGGGCGCGGGTCATAGCGCACCATCCGGTGCTCAATGTGATGGTGCATCTCGATCCCAGCGCGGCGGTTGCCGGTTCGCCGGGGGAGGCAAACTGTCTGACGTCATAAGCGGAAAACAGACTGGCTCAGCGGTTATTTAACCTCTGAGCCATTATTCCTCGCGCCACCCGTTCGCACTTTGATTGCCCGAACGATAAATAAGGCTCATACTGAGCCGGCCATGACCATCGCTAAATTATGGCGCAGATCTGCCCGTTGCAGTTAACGATAAAATAAACCAATCGGTTCATCGATACTCTCTATTTTTTATTTAGAGATAATAACCAGAGCGGTAATTCAGGAAGTCAGACAATGATCATTCGGCCAGAACAACACTGGTTTCTTCGCCTATTTGACTGGCACGGCTCCGTGCTGTCAAAAATCATCTTTCGTCTGCTGCTTAATGTGCTGATGTCCATCATCGCCATTATCAGCTATCAATGGTACGCGCAGTGGGGGATCCACTTAACGGTGGCGCCGTTCAGCCTGCTGGGGATCGCGATAGCGATTTTCCTCGGCTTTCGCAACAGCGCCAGCTACAGCCGCTTCGTCGAGGCGCGCAATCTGTGGGGGACGGTGCTTATCGCCGAACGTACGCTGGTTCGCCAGTTGCGCAATATCCTGCCGGCCGAACACGATGCCCATCGCCGCATCGTCAGCTATCTGGTGGCTTTTAGCTGGAGCCTGAAGCATCAGCTGCGCAAAACCGATCCGACGGCTGACCTGCGGCGGTTGCTGCCGGCGGACCAGGTGGCGGAGATCCTCGCCAGCTCAATGCCTACCAACCGGATCCTGCTGCTGGTCGGCAACGAAATCGGCCAGCTGCGCGAGGCGGGCAAGCTTAGCGACATCACCTATGGGCTGATGGACAACAAACTCGATGAGCTGGCGCACGTGCTGGGCGGCTGCGAAAGGCTGGCCAGCACCCCGGTGCCGTTCGCCTATACCCTGATCCTACAGCGCACCGTGTATCTGTTCTGCACGCTGCTGCCGTTCGCCCTGGTCGGGGATCTGCACTACATGACGCCGTTTGTCTCGGTCTTTATCTCCTACACCTTTTTGTCGTGGGATTCACTGGCGGAAGAGCTGGAGGATCCCTTCGGCACCGCCGCCAACGACCTGCCGCTGAACGCGATGTGCAATACCATTGAGCGCAATCTGCTCGACATGACCGGTCAACATCCGCTGCCGGAGACGCTGCGTCCGGACCGGTACTTCAACCTGACCTGAGCCCCTGCGCACCGGGCAGTTTCCGCTGCCCGGTCATCACTTTCCCGCGCCCATGCGACCCGCCGCGCGGAGGGGGCGATAAAAGCAAAATTTGCAAATAAGTTAAATTTAACACCCGATAGATAACATCAATTATACAGATTTGTGGTGTATGTTATTATTCGGTTAACAAACGCAGTACCTACGCTTTCCCATCGTACTATCCTTGAGAAACAGCATTCTTATCAGGTGACGCCGCGCACACCACGCCTCGTCGCCGGGGTCGTCGCACGCTTTTTTTCCGCCGGCGGCGGCCAGAACAGAGCAGCAGGAGTAAAAAGATGACCAATAAAAGACGCGCGGTTCCCGGTGTTCACCCTTATGACGGTCCGGCAGGCGGGTGGGGCGCGTTGAAGGCGACGGCCATCGCCGTGCGTACCCAGATGGATGCCTTTGAAGCGCCCGCCACGCTGCTGCGAACCAACCAGCCTGACGGCTTCGATTGCCCGGGCTGCGCCTGGCCGGATAAAGAGCATAAATCCACTTTTCAGTTTTGCGAAAACGGCGCCAAAGCTGTGACCTGGGAGGCGACCACCAAACGGGTGACGCCAGCGTTCCTCGCGGCTAACACCGTGACCTCCCTGCTGGCGAAAAGCGATTTTGAACTGGAGGGCTATGGCCGCTTAACCCATCCTTTGGTTTACGACCGCGCCAGCGACACGCTGCGCCCGGTGGCGTGGGAAGAGGCTTTCGCCCGTATCGGCGAGATCCTTCGCGGCCTGCAGCCGGATGAAGTTGAATTCTACACCTCCGGACGGGCCTCCAATGAAGCGGCATGGCTGTTTCAGCTGTTTGCCCGCGAGTATGGCACCAATAACTTTCCCGACTGCTCTAACATGTGCCATGAATCCACCAGCGTGGGCCTGCCGCAGTCGATCGGCATTGGCAAAGGCACCGTTTCCCTCGACGACTTTGACCAGACCGAGCTGGTGATCTCTATCGGCCATAATCCGGGCACCAACCATCCGCGGATGATGGGCACCCTGCATGAGCTTTCCCGCCGCGGCGTGCCGATTATCGTTTTTAATCCGCTGCGTGAGCGGGCGCTGGAGCGTTTTGCCGACCCGCAGAACGTGATGGAGATGGCGACATATCGCTCGACGCCGATCGCCTCGACCTACTACCAGGTGCGGGCCGGCGGCGACGCGGCGGCGCTGAAAGGGATCGCCAAAGCGCTGCTGCAGCTGGAGGAGGAGCAGGGCCAGGTGCTCGACCACGCGTTTATTGCGCAACATACCCAGGGGTTCGCCGCCTTCGCCGAGGATCTGCACGCCACCCGCTGGCAGGACATTGAGCAGGAGTCCGGCCTGACGCGCGAGTCGCTGACCCAGGTCGCCGTGGCCTACGCCAAATCCAGGGCCACCATCGTCACCTACGGCATGGGGATCACTCAGCATAATAAAGGCACTTCCAACGTCCGGCTGATTGCCGACCTGCTGCTGATGCGCGGCAATATCGGCAAGCCGGGGGCCGGCATCTGTCCGCTGCGCGGCCACTCTAACGTGCAGGGAAACCGCACCGTTGGGATCAGCGAAAAACCTTCCGCGGCCTTCCTCGACAGCCTGCAGCGGGTGATGGGGATCACGCCGCCGCGGCATCATGGTCACGATGCGGTGAAGGCGCTGGAGGCCATGATCGCCGGCGACGCCAAAGCCCTGATCTGCCTCGGGGGCAACTTCGCCGTGGCGATGCCGGATCACGAACGCGCCTTCCCGGCGATGCGCGGCCTTGAGCTCAGCGTGCACGTCGGCACCAAGCTCAACCGCTCGCACCTGCTGACGGCGAAAGAGACCTTTATTCTGCCGTGCCTTGGCCGCACCGAGCTTGACCTGCAGGCCAGCGGTCGACAGTCGATCACCGTCGAGGATTCGATGTCGATGGTGCATGCCTCGTCAGGCAAGCTAAAGCCCGCCTCGCCGACGCTGCGTTCGGAGCCGGCGATTGTCGCCGGTCTGGCGAAGGCCACTCTGCCGGCCAGCAAAGTGGACTGGCTGTATCTGGTGGAAGATTACGACCGTATTCGGGAGCTGATCGAACAGACCATTCCGGGGTTCGAGAAATATAACCAGCGCATTCGCCACCCCGGGGGCTTTCGCATGCCGCTGCCGCCGACCGAGCGCATCTGGCCTACCGCCACCGGCAAAGCCATGTTCTCGGTTTTCAAAGGTGTGCATGAGAACGTGGTGGTGGAGGGCGAGGAGGTGATGCGCTTAGTGACCCTGCGCAGCCACGACCAGTACAACACCACCATCTACGCTATGGATGACCGCTACCGCGGCGTCTTCGGCCGCCGCGACGTGCTGTTTATGAACGAGCAGGATATGGCCGACCAGGGTCTGGAGCATGGCGATCGGGTCGATATCCACACTGCGCTGCCGGGCAGCTCGCTGACGCTCAGAGATATCACGGTGGTGGCCTACGGCATCGCGCCCGGCACCGTCGGCGCCTATTATCCGGAAGCCAACGTGCTGGTGCCGCTGAACTATCTGGATGAAGAGAGCGGAACGCCCTCCTATAAGTCGGTCCCTGTCCGCCTGACGCTGCGCTCGAAAGAGATCCGCCCGCTGTCCGGTGTGCGTTAAAGAAGGAGGGCGTTGGGCGGCGTCGCGCCGTCCTGCGCCCGTCGCCCCCTCGTCTCCTCGCTTGAATTTATCGGTTATGAAACTAACATTCTGGTAACCTGTGCGCGGCCCCGGGGGTGAACGGCGGGGTTCAAACGGGAAAAAGAATGGACATTAAGCAACTCAAATATTTGATCGCGCTCGATCAGACGCGCCATTTTGGCCAGGCGGCGGCAGCCTGCCATATTACCCAGCCGACCCTCTCCATGCGCATTCGTAATCTGGAAGAGGAGCTGAACCTGACCCTTATCCAGCGCGGCCAGCGCTTCGAGGGTTTTACCCCGGAGGGGGAGCGGATCCTGGCCTGGGCGCGGGCGGTGCTTGCCGCCCATGACGGTCTGGCGGCGGAGGCGGCCATTTGTCGCGGACAGATGGTCGGTCAACTGCGGGTTGGCATGGTGCCGCTGGCGAGCCTCAATCCGATGCAGCTGATTAAACCTCTCGCAGAGAAATACCCGGCGCTGCAGTTCAGCCTGCTGTCAATGACCTCGGAGCAGATTATCGATGGCGTCAGCCGCAACCAGCTGGACCTGGGGATCTGTTACCTGCAGCATCTGGATGAACGTCTGTTTAAGATCGCCCGGCTGCCGCAAACCCGGATGGGACTGTTGCACGATAAACGCCATTTCGACTTCAGCGACGGGACGCCGGGGTGGGATACGCTGGCGACGCTGCCCCTTGGCTTTCTGACCAAGGGAATGTACTACCGGGAATCCATTGAAATCAGCTTTAAGGCCAAAGGGCTAACGCCGAAGTCTGTCTTTGAAAGCGATTCGACGTTTCAGATTATCCAGGCGGTGCAGGCGGGGATCTGCTGCGCCATCATGCCGCTCAACAACGGCCTGGAAGCCCTCAGCGACAATCTTGACATCCTGCCCATCGCCGAAAGCCAGGTCGATTCGCAGCTGGCGCTGATTATGCGCCAGCAGGAGCCGGTCTCGACCCTGGCGGAAAAATGCTTCGCCGAGGCGCAGGGGATTTTTGGCTGAGGCCAGCCTCAGATATTTTCCAGTCGAATGCCCCGGGTTCTCGGCCCGAAGATCCCCACCGACAGCATCACCATCAGCATACTGACGACGATAAAGCTAATCACCCCCGGCGTACCGGCATATTGCAGAATAATGCCGATCAGGATGCTGGTCACTGCGGTCGAGAGCCGGCTGAACGAGTAGCAGAAGCCGACGGCGCGGGCGCGAATATGGGTCGGGAAGACCTCGGCCTGGTAGGCGTGGTAGCTGATGGTCAGCCAGGCGTTGGACCAGGTGATCATAAACCCGCAGATCACCAGCAGAACCGGACTGTTCTGCAGGGCAAACAGGGTGCCGAAGATGACGGTCATCAGCGCGGAGAGAACGATCTGCCATTTGTTCTCAAAGCGATGCACGAAGCGGGTGCAGAACAGGCAGCCCAGCGGATAGGCGAGGGTGATAAAGAAGGCGTACAGCAGACTGTGGGTAATGCTGGCACCCTGGCCGGAGAGCAATGCCGGCAACCAGTTGCCAAAGCCGAAGAAACCGATCGCCTGGAAGAAATTCATCACCATCAGCATCAGGGTGCGCTGCCGATACTGTGGCGCCCAGATTTCGCGGAAGGTGCCGCGTTTGACGACGCTCTCCGCCGCCTGCGCATGCTTCGGCGACGGCGTCAGGCCGCAGCGGGCTTCCATCGCGCACATCACCGCATGCGCCTCATCATGCCGCCCTTTGGTTTCCAGCCAGCGGGCTGACTCCGGCAGTTTTTTGCGGATAAACCAGATCGCCAGCGAGAACAGCGCGCCGAAGATGATCACCCAGCGCCAGCCGCTGAGGCCGAAGAGGGTGGTTGGCACCAATATCCAGGACATCAGCGCCACCGCCGGAACCGACAGAAACTGGATAAAGAAGGCAAAGGCGAAGGCTTTATTGCGCAGGTGGGTAGGGACCCATTCGCTGAGGTAAGTATCAATGGTCACCAGCTCAATGCCGAGGCCGATCCCTACCAGAAAGCGGAAGAAGATCACCCCTTCCGCGCTGCTCTGGGTCGCCATCAGCAGCGAGAAAAAGCCGTACCAGGCGAGCGCCACCATAAAGGTCAGCCGGCGTCCCAGCTTGTCCGCCAGCGGCGCCAGCAGGCTCGCGCCGATAAACAGCCCCATAAAGGTGGCGGAGGCAAAGGCCGCCTGATCGGCGATGCCAAAGATCCCCGCCGCGCCGGTGTGGAAAATACCCTCCGCCAGCAGGCCCGCGCTGATGTACCCGGTCTGGAACAAGTCGTAGAGCTCGAAGAAGCCGCCGAGAGAGAGCAGGGTGATAAACGACCATAACCCGAAGGAGGCGGGCAACGCGTCAATGCGTCCGGTTAAGCTGGCGTGCGGTTGTCCTGGCGAAGCATAGGGCGTTTCGCCGAGAACCTGGGTGGTAGACATGGTGTTGTGTTCCTCAGGAAGAATGGTTTGCCTGCTAATGTTAAGTGATTGTTAATAGTTTTAAATTTTTAATCTTCAGCGTTAACGGCAATCTTTAGCGCAAGATCGTGCCGGACAGGAGGAAAGTTGAGATTTATGCTGCTTTTCGCCGCACGCCAGGGGAAGAATTGAAGTAAATCACCGTGGACGGCAATGTTCCCCGCCTGGCGTTATCGCGCTGCCCAGGGCCCGGGCCAGACAGAGTAAACGAATCCTCACCGGCGGCGTTTTCCCGCTTTACCCGCTATTACGCCGGGCTATAATGTGCCCACTTTCATACAGGAGTCATGCGTTGGACAGTCATCCTTATTGTTTTTCTCCGGCAAGCTAACGCGACTGTTTTCGCTGCTTGCCGAACCGGCGGGCAGCAATCTTTGATTATCGGATTGCCTCCCTTAATGTAGTGATTCGCGACCGTACGCGAGAGGCACCGTTATGTTTCTGTTTCCCACCAGCTTATTTCCTCCACCATCACCCGCCCGCTAATTGCCCGGCGCGGCTGAGCGCGACATCAATAATTTTTGGCTTTCTGTTATCTGGAGGAAGGCGCGATGGTATTTCCTTATATGACACATTTACTTGCGGCGATGCTGCTGGGAGCGCTGATCGGCGCGGAAAGACAGTGGCGGCAACGTATGGCCGGCTTGCGGACCAATGCGCTGGTGGCCACCGGCGCGGCGGTGTTTATTCTTAGCGCGATGTCGGCGTCGCCGGACAGCCCCGGGCGCATTGCGGCGCAGATCGTCTCCGGTATCGGCTTCCTTGGGGCGGGAGTGATTATGCGCGATGGCATGAACGTTCGCGGCCTCAATACCGCCGCCACCCTGTGGTGCTCGGCCGGTATCGGTGTCCTCTGCGGCCTGGGACAGTTCTGGAACGCGACGGCGGCGACGCTGATTATTCTGTGCGCTAATATCCTGCTCCGCGAAGCGGCGCAGCGCATTCATGCCTTGCCGGGCGCCGGAGACGAAGAGAAACGCTATATCTTGCGCGTCACCTGTTTACGCGAGCATGAAAAAGCCGTGCGTCAGCTGCTGCTGAATATTGCTCAGCAGCAGAGGTTCACCCTGCAGGGGCTGCAGTCGGCGGCGGCAGATACGGCGGATCAGCTGGAGATTTGCGCGGAGCTGATTAGCCATAAGCAGCATCACAAAACGCTGGCGCAGATTATGGCGCAGGTGGCCGGCCAGCAGAACGTCACCTCGGTACACTGGCGCGTCGGAGAAGCGTAGAGACAGGCGGCGGGGCAGCAGACATGGCCGCTCGCCGCGCGATTCGCCAACCTGCGGGAAAGCGGCTAGAATGGCCTCCTGCCGGAGGTTATAAGAATGTTAAATAATGGATGTGTGTCGTCGGGATCTGGCCAGACTATGACGACGGCTGATTTTCGCTTTACCCGCGTGATGGCCGAGCAGGCGGCGCGTGCCCGTCTGACGCTGGACGACGATCAGCTGTCGCTCATCGCCCGCCTCGACGCCCTGGGCCAGCAGCTGTTGTCCGCGCCCGGCACGCCGCAGGGACTGTACGTTTGGGGACGCACCGGGCGAGGGAAAAGCTTTATTCTCGACCACTTTTTTGCCAGCCTGCCGCTCGCCGCCAGACGTCGGGTCCATTTTCATCACTTCTTCCGCGATCTGCATCAGCGGCTGAATGCCCCCGGCGCGCCCGGCCTGCAGGCGGTGATGATGCAGATGACCTCCGGCTGCCGCCTGCTGTGCTTTGACGAATTTCATCTTCACGACCCCGGCGACGCCATGCTGATAAAGGCGCTGCTGGAACACCTTTTTCAACGGGGCATCGTGCTGCTGGCAACCTCTAACTACCCGCCGGAGATGCTGCTGCCTAATCCGCTGTATCACGATCGCTTTTTACCGTCGATCGCGCTGATCCGCGCCCACCTGGCGGTCGTCGCGCTTAACGGCGAGGAAGATTATCGCGAACGGCACCTGAGCCAGGATAACGCCTTCTGCAGCGGGCGGCTATGGGTTAACCCGAGCGAACAACAGCGTCAGCTGTACGATCTGCCCTCGCTGCCTGCCGAACCGGTTCCGCTGGCGGTAGGCTATCGCACGCTGCAGGCGGCCGCGGCGTCACCCGACTTGCTCCATTTCTCTTTTGCCCAACTCTGCCAGGCTGCCACGGCGGTGATGGACTATCTGGCGCTCAGCGAACGTTATGCCGTCTGGTTGCTGGACGAGGTGCCGCCGCTGGCCACGGTAGGGCCGGCGGCCCAGCAGCGCTTTATCAACCTGATTGATGTGATGTATGAAAAGCAGATCCGCCTGCTGCTGGTGACCCGCTGCGACCTGGAGACGCTGGTGGCCGGGGTGGAACTGGAGGATATTCAGCGAACGCGGAGCCGCCTGCAACAGCTGCCGCGGGCGGTATAAAAAAACGCCCCGGCGGGTGCCGGGGCGAGGGGATCACAGGTCGAAACGGTCGAGGTTCATAACCTTGGTCCAGGCGGCGACAAAGTCATGCACCAGCTTCTGCTGCCCGTCGGCGCAGGCGTAGACTTCCGCCAGCGCGCGCAGGACCGAGTTGGAGCCAAACACCAGATCCACGCGGGTGGCGCTGTACTTCGCTTCGCCGGTTTTACGGTCGCTGCCGGTAAACAGCTCCGCCCGATCATCGGCCGCTTTCCAGACGGTGGCCATATCCAGCAGGTTGACGAAGAAGTCATTGCTGAGCACGCCGACGCGGTCGGTAAACACCCCGTGTTTGCTGCCGTCGTAGTTGGCGCCCAGCACGCGCAGTCCACCCACCAGAACTGTCATCTCCGGAGCGGTTAAGGTCAGCTGCTGCGCTTTATCGATCAGCAGCGTTTCCGTCGACACACCGCCCTCGATGCGACGGTAGTTGCGGAAGCCATCCGCCAGCGGCTGCAGCAGGTCAAACGACTCGACGTCGGTCTGCTCAGGCAGGGCGTCGACGCGGCCTGGAGTAAACGGCACGTTGACGCTGACGCCGGCCGCCGCCGCCGCCTGCTCCACGCCGACCACGCCAGCCAGCACGATGATATCGGCCAGTGACGCTTTGCCGGAGGCGCGCTGAATCGCCTGCAGGGTCGGCAGCACCCGACTGGCGATAGCATTGACCGGCCAGTCTTTCTGCGGGGCCAGCGCCAGACGCGCGCCGTTGGCGCCGCCGCGCTTATCACCGCCGCGGAAGGTGGAGGCGGAGGCCCAGGCGACCGACACCAGCTCACTCACCGACAGGCCGGCGCCGGCGATGGCGGTTTTCAGGCTGGCGATGTCGTCCGCGCTCGGCTGATGGGTCGCAGCCGGCAACGGATCCTGCCAAATGAGATCTTCTTTCGGCACTTCCGGCCCGAGGTAACGGGATTTCGGCCCCATATCGCGGTGGGTCAGCTTGAACCACGCTCGGGCGAACGCCTCGTTAAAGGCCTGCGGATCGTTGAGGAAGCGACGGGAGATCTTCTCAAACTCCGGGTCGAAGCGCAGGGTCAGGTCGGTGACCAGCATGGTCGGTTTGCGCTTTTTACCCGGGTTAAACGGATCCGGGATAATTTCCGGCGCGTCTTTGGCTTCGAACTGGATAGCGCCCGCCGGGCTGCGGGTCTGCACCCATTCGTATTTGAACAGGTTCTCGAAAAAGTAGTTGCTCCACTGGGTAGGCGTCTGCGTCCAGACCACTTCCAGACCGGAGGTGATGGCATCCGCGCCTGCGCCGCTGCCGTAGCTGGAGTGCCAGCCCAGACCCTGAGCTTCCAGCGGGGCGGCTTCCGGCTCGGCGCCGACGTGGCTGGTCTCGGCTGCGCCGTGGGTTTTACCCAGGGTGTGGCCGCCGGCGATCAGCGCGACAATCTCTTCATCGTCCATCGCCATATTGCCGAAGGTGGCGCGAATGGCCGCCGCGGCGGACAGCGGCTCGCCGCTGGCGTTAGGGCCTTCCGGGTTAACGTAGATCAGCCCCATTTCAGTGGCGCCGATGGCCTGTTTCGCCAGGCTTTCCGGGTGACGGTGGGCCAGCCACTCTTTCTCATCGCCCCAGTCGACGTCCAGATCCGGTTCCCAGACATCTTCACGGCCGGCGCCGAAGCCAAAGGTGCGGAAGCCGGCGTTTTCCAGCGCCACGTTACCCGCCAGCATGTAAAGATCGGCCCAGGAGATTTTCTGGCCATATTTCTGTTTCACCGGCCACAGCAGACGGCGGGCTTTATCGAGGCTGACGTTGTCAGGCCAGGAGTTCAGCGGCGCAAAGCGCTGCTGTCCACGACCCGCGCCGCCGCGACCGTCAACGGTGCGGTAGGTGCCGGCGCCGTGCCAGGCCATACGAATAAACAGACCGATATAGCTGCCCCAGTCTGCCGGCCACCACTCTTGCGAATCGGTCAGCAGCGCTCTGAGGTCAGCCTTCAGCGCGGAGTAATCGAGCTTTTTAAACTCTTCCCTGTAGTTAAAATCCTCACCCAACGGGTTGGAACGACTGGAGTGCTGGTTTAGCAGATCGACACGCAGCTGGTTAGGCCACCAGTCTCGGTTGCCGGTGCCGCTGCCGGCGCTCTGCTTGGGCGTCTCGGCGTGGAAAGGGCACTTTCCGGCGGATGCGTTGTTGGATGGGTCGTTAGACGTGCTCATATCAGGCTCCGTTTGCTTTTGTGAATGCCGTTACGATATACACTGCTACCAATAAGCGATATTTGAATGAGTCTACGGATTTAATAGCTAATTCCGTTCAACGAAGGGCGAAACACCCTCTTATATGCCCTGGCGGTCCAGGGGTAAAAAATAAACCTCATCATTAACCATAGTCGTAACGAGACGGCAAAGGAAACGATCTGTGTCAAACGGGCAGAAGGAATGCTAATTGTTTGAGATATGACAATTTTACTATGAGAAAAGGATGAGGGTTTTCCGCTGCGCGAGCGTAACGAATGCCCGACGCAGGGGTTGTTGGCAAACGCAGAATAAGCTAATACTTAGACACCATGTGACTGGCGCTAAAGACAGAATACTGTTGGGGAGCATGGTCAACGTCGCCGCGCGCCTGGGCATTACCGCTATCTGGAGATAAGTTATGCCTGAATTAGCTTCTTTAATGGCCTTTGCCGCGGTGGCGCTGGGGTTAGTGTTAACCCCTGGCCCCAATATGATGTATCTCACTTCGCGTTCGATTTGCCAGGGAAAACGCGCTGGCTTTATCTCCCTTGCCGGGGTGGCCGTGGGTTTTTTCTTCTATATGTTGTGTGCCGCTTTCGGCATTACCGCGTTGGTTTTCGCGGTCCCTTATGCCTACGATGCATTGCGTTTGTGCGGGGTCGCTTATTTGCTCTATCTGGCGTGGCAGGCAATTAAACCGGGAGGGCGGCCGATATTCGCGGTGCGCGACTTACCCGCCGACAGTGGGCGTAAGCTGTTTCTGATGGGATTTATCACCAGCCTGGCGAACCCCAAAGTTGCCATCCTGTATTTGTCCCTGCTGCCGCAATTTATCACCCCCGGACTCGGCAGCGTGCTCAGCCAGTCGTTGATATTAGGCTGTACCCAGGTATTAATCAGCGTGGCGGTGAACGGCCTGATTATCTTGCTGGCCGGGCAGGTGGCGCTTTTTCTTGGTCGGCGGCCGGTCTGGCAACAATTTCAACGCTGGCTGATGGCGACGGTACTGGCCGGGATGGCGGTTAAGATCGCTTTTGAGGCCAGAAAATAACCGGGTTTACCGGGGAAAGGGGAGCCAGCGAGACCTGTCGCTGGCCAACCTCGCGCCCTGATGCCTTTCTCCCACTGCGCAAGGCTCTCCACGCTCTAACATGCTGAAACATTTCTGCCAGATCATTAGCAACCTTTCAGTAGGGCTAACGCCGCGATAAGGCTATGCTTCCCGGCCGTTACGCCGTTGGTTTTTCCCGTGATCCAGGTGATGTACCGCTAATGCCCCTTTTGAGAGATGAAATTCGCGACCACTCCGCGGAAGAGATGCTGTTTATCCGCCGGGCCGCAATCGCCTTTCTGCTGGTGGTGGTCTGCTTTGGCGTGCTGATTTTCAACCTCTACCATCTGCAGGTGGAGCAGCACGATTTCTACCAGACCCGCTCCAACCAAAACGATATCAAAATGCTGCCCATCGCCCCCAGCCGCGGGCTGATATTCGATCGCAACGGCATTCCGCTGGTACAGAATATTACCCTGTATCGCCTGCAGGTGATCCCGAGCAAAATTCCCGATATGGCCGCGCTGCTGCAAAGCCTGACGCCGATTGTCGACCTGACGCCGGACGACATCGCCAGTTTCCGCGACGATATGCACCACAGCAGCCGCTATAAAGCGGTTACCCTCAAGTCCGACCTCAGCGACGTGGAGGTGGCCCGCTTCGCGGTCAACGAATTCCGTTTCCCCGGGGTGACGGTGGAGAGCTACCAGCAGCGTGAATACCCCTACGGCGCAGAGCTGGCGCACGTGGTGGGCTATGTGTCGAAAATCAACGACAGCGACCTGCAGCGGCTGGCGAAAGACGGCGAAGAGGAGAACTATGCTGCCGACCACAATATCGGCAAGCAGGGGATCGAAGGGTATTACGAAAAAGCGCTCCACGGCACCACCGGCTACCAGGAGGTGGAGGTGGATAACCACGGCCGGGTGGTACGTCTGCTGAAAGAGGTACCGCCGGTGGCCGGGAAAAACCTCTACCTGACCCTTGACCTGCACCTGCAGCAGTATATTGAGTCGGTGCTGAAGGGGCAGCGCGCGGCGGTGGTGGTGGTCGATCCTCGTGATGGCGGGGTACTGGCGATGGTCTCCAGCCCCAGCTACGATCCTAACCCGTTCGTCAAAGGCATCGGCTATCAGGCCTATAAATCGCTGCTGGATAACCCCGACCGACCGTTAATCAACCGTGTCACCCAGGGGCTGTATCCCCCGGCCTCGACGGTGAAGCCCTATATGGCGCTCTCGGCGCTCTCCGCGGGCGTGATCACGCCGAATACCACCTTCTTCGGGGCGCCGACGTGGACGCTGCCGGGCACGCAACGCCGCTATCGCGACTGGCTGAAAACCGGCCACGGCATGCTCAACGTCACCAAAGCCATTGAAGAGTCCGCAGACACCTTTTTCTACCAGGTTGCCTTCGAGATGGGTATCGACCGGATCCATGAGTGGCTGAGCAAGTTCGGCTACGGCCAGTCTACCGGCATCGATCTCAATGAGGAGTATGCCGGGGTGCTGCCGAGCCGGGCGTGGAAGCAGCGGGTGCATAAAAAGCCCTGGTATCAGGGGGATACCATCTCCGTCGGCATCGGCCAGGGATACTGGATCGCCACTCCCATCCAGATGGTGAAAGCGCTCACCACGCTGCTGAACAACGGCAAGGTGCAGGATCCGCATCTGCTCTATTCGATGAAGCAGGGCAATCATGTGGAACGTTATCAGCAGCCGGCGAACCTGCCGCAGGTCGGCGATCCGAAATCCCCGTACTGGGGCATTGTGCGCAACGGCATGTATGGGATGGCGAATCTGCCCAACGGCACCGGCTATAAACTGTTCCATACCGCGCCGTATCAGATTGCGGCAAAGTCCGGGACCTCGCAGGTGTTCAGTCTGAAGCAAAACCAGACCTATAACGCCAAAATGATCCCGGTGCGTCTGCGCGACCACATTTTCTATACCCTGTTTGCCCCTTATCAGCATCCGAAGGTGGCGATGGCGCTGATCCTGGAGAACGGCGGCGGGGACGGGGTGGTGGCCGGACCGACGGCGCGCGCCATCCTGGACCATATTTTTGTCCCGCAGCAGGCGCCGGCGGCGGCCGCCGACGTGCCGCAGCGGGAGAGCGCGGACGCCCAGTAAGCGGCAGGACTTATTCCGCAGGCGCATCGTTCATAGAAATTGGTTATTTGTCCCCTTATCTTCCCGGCGGCATAGTATTTTTAAGGAACATGACGAGTGAGGAGGAAGGGTGACACGTAAGCGATTATTGCTGGTTCAGACCGGGACGCCCCCGGCAGCCATCCGCGAGGAGCATGGCGATCTGCCGCGCTGGTTCCGCACGCTGCTGGCGCCATGGCAGGCGCAGCTCACCGCGGTACGGGTGTTTGAGGACGAGCCGCTGCCGGCGCCGGATCGCCAGACGGTGGCGGTGCTGACCGGCTCCTGGGCGATGGTTTCCGACCGCCTGGCGTGGAGCGAACGGACCGCCGACTGGATCCGTCAGGCGGTGGCTATCGGCATGCCGATGTTCGGCGTTTGCTATGGCCATCAGCTGATGGCTCAAGCCCTGGGTGGCGAGGTGGCGTATCATCCAGCCGGACGGGAAAGCGGCAGCCAAACCGTTTCGCTATCGCCGTGGGGTGTCGACGACCCGCTGCTCCGGGACCTGCCGGCCGCCTTTCCCGCGCATCTGAGCCATATGCAAACCATTACCCGCCTGCCGGAGGGGGCCACGGTGCTGGCCGCGTCCGCTCACGACCCCCACCAGATCGTGCGCTACGGGCCGCATGCGGTCTCCACGCAGTTTCACCCGGAGTTCACCGCGCCGATTGCCCGCGCGCTGATCCGCTACCGGGAGGCGGTGCTGCGGGCAGAGGGCATCGACCCGCAGCGGTTATACGATGAGGTGCAGGAGAGCCCGCAGGCCGCGGCAATCCTCACGCGCTTCGTCAGCGCCTTTCTGCCCCCTGATGCACCCGGCCATTAATCCCCTGCAGTGAACAGCACCCGCCAGCGGCGACGCCGGCGGGACATCTCGTGGGCCAGGTCAACGACCGCTTCGACGCGCAGCGCGTCAGCCGCCTGCGCCGTCAGCTCCGGTAAAGCATACTTCTGACGCAGGGCGACCAGCGCCTGCGCCTCGGGCGGCGTCCGGGCGCGGACCTGTGCGGCCAGGCGCTGCTGTAGCGGCCTGAAGGCCGCCTCATCCAGCGGCGGCAGCTGGCGCAGAAAGGTTTTGCAACAGCGCAGCAGTTCCACGGCGCGGCGATCCGGGGACTGGAGCGCCATCAGCAGCCCGTCGCGATCGGCGACGCGCTGATAGCGGCAGCTCACCACATAGCCAATCTGCTGCTCTACCCGCATGCGCTGGAAGAAGAGCGGTTCACAGCGCTGCGCCAGCACCCGCAGAGCCGCCAGCGAGGCGCCATCCGGCAGCGGAATAAAGACCAGCAGCGCCGTATCGCCCCCGGGGAAAGCCAGCCGTTCGACGCCGCGCCGGCAGGGGCCGGGGAGGCTGCCCGGCGGGTTGACCGGGACGGTAAGCAGGCTCAGCTGGCGCGCGACCCACCGCGCATCCTCCGCGCTGCCGCCGGCCAGGGCCGCCAGCCAACCAGCCTGATGCTCTGATGTGGCCAACCGTTCGGGGAGCTGGGCCATGAGATGACGGATAGCAATACTCTCCGGCGGCGGGGTCAGCGGGTCGGCCGGGAGCGCGAGCTGCCGCACGATGGCCTGCAGAATAGCCTCCGGCCGCCGGCCGGCAGCTGGCAACTGCAGGAACAGCTGCCAGCTGCCGTCGAAGCGATGCCACTCGCCGTGGCCCCCGGCGTGGCGCAGCGCGGCGAGCAGCGGGCGCAGCTGTTCCCCGCGCGCCAACCCCTCGGCCTGAGTGGGCGAGCAGGAGAAGGGCGGTCGGAGCAGGAGCCTCGGCGGCTCTCCCGGTGACGGGAGGTGGAGCAGCGGCGCGGCTTGCGCCGGACTTTCGGCCACGAGGCCGCCAGCCGCTTGCGGATAAAAAGCGAATTTCAGCGCAGGGGCAGTGACCGGGCGGCGGCGCCAGCGGCTGAGCGGCAGGCTAAAGCCCTGGGTGGCAACAGGCTCCCCTGGGGAAAGGGTCTGGCAGGCCAGGCTGACCGTAGGGGCGGCCTGCAGGGCGGCGCAAAAATCGGCGAACCCGACGGGCGGCGCGCCGGGGGCAAAGCCGAATGCCCGCTGGCGCAGCTGATCGAGGGGCGACAGCGCCTGAAAACGGCGCCGGGACAGCTGATAGTAGTGTTGCTGCTGGTCTGGCGTCGTCCGCTGTAGCGTCTGCAGCCAGTGGGTTATCTGCCGGTCGACCTGTTCCGGCTGGTCGCTGGCGAAGACCAGCGCCAGCCAGCCGAGGTGCCGATCCTGATACAGCCAGTTCAGCGCTACCTCTTGCGCCTGACCACGCTGGCGCAGCCCGGCCATCAGGCTGCCGGGGGCTTCATCGAGCAAAAACTCGCGCAGTAAGGTGACGTTGTCACTTAAGGCGATCAGCGGACAGCGCCACAGGGCGGGCCGGGCGTCGACCGCCAGCTGCAGTTCAGTGGTCTCGTCCAGGCGCAGCGGCGGCGCCGGCGGCGGAGCCTCGCCTGCGGCAAGCCCGGCGGCGAAACGGACCGCCAGCTCGCCGAGCGCCTCCAGCGACTGCGGCCCCTGCAGCCAGAGCTGCATCCGCCGGGCGACGTAATGGGTGTGGTGAAAATCGCGTAAGGCCGCCTGCAGCGCAGGGAGATCGCCCGCCAGCGCGTCGGCGCTGCCTACCTGAAAGCGGCGAAACGCCGCGGGCGCGCTGGCGGCGTGACGAACGGCGGCTTCCCGGCGCGACGGCTCATGCTGCTGGATAAGGCGGTACTCGGCGTCAATCACCGCCACTTCGCGCTGAATATCTTCCCTGAGCAGCCGCGGCGCCTGCAGCATCTCCTGTAGACGCGCGACACCGTCAGCCAGACCATCGGCGGCGACCTCGAAAAAGAACGCGCTATGGCGGGCCAGGGTGGTGGCATTCACGCTTCCGCCCTGGCGCTGCACCCAGCCCATCAGCCGGTCATCATCCCGGTAGCGCTCACCGCCGTAAAACAACAGGTGTTCCAGCAGGTGCGCCAGCCCGGGGAAGCGCGAGGGGTCGTGGTGGCTGCCGGCGGCGACCCGAGCCAGGGCCGCCGCGCGTTCGGCCTGCGGCTGATGGACCAGGGCGGCCTGCAGGCCGCCCGGCAGCGTGACGGTGCGGGTCGCCAGCGTCATTACAGGTCCCGGGTTTTGTAGATCAGCTGCGAGCTGGCCCGGTTGCGGAACTGCAGCTGGCTGACTTTTATCTCGCTGCAGGCCGCTTCGCGCCGGGCGTCGAGGATTTTGTGATGATGCGGGGATTTGCTGCACACCGGGTCGGCGTTATCGGCGCTGCCGGTCAGCATAAAGGCCTGGCAGCGGCAGCCGCCGAAGTCTTTCTCTTTTTCATCACAGGAGCGGCACGGCTCCGGCATCCAGTCATACCCGCGGTAGCGATTGAAGCCGAACGAGTCATACCAGATCGACTCCAGACTCTGCTCCAGCACCGACGGAAACGTAACCGGCAGCTGGCGCGCGCTGTGGCACGGCAGGGCGGTGCCTTCCGGGGTGACGCTGAGGAAAATCGATCCCCAGCCGCCCATGCAGCCTTTCGGCCGCTCTTCGTAATAGTCCGGGGTGACAAACAGCAGGTTGGTGAGGTTGCCGCTGGCGGCCATTTTCTGCCGGTAGTCGGCGACCACCTGTTCGGCGCGGGCGATCTGCTCCCGGGTCGGCAGCAGCCCCTCGCGATTGAGGAACGCCCAACCGTAGAACTGGCAGGTGGCCAGCTCAACGTCATCCGCTTCCAGCTCAATGCACAGCGCGATAATTTTATCCAGCTGATCGATGTTGTGCCGGTGCAGAACGAAGTTGAGCACCATCGGATAGTCGCGCGCTTTCACCGCTCTGGCCATCGCCAGCTTCTGCTGGAAGGCTTTTTTGTTGCCGGCCAGCGCGGCGTTGAGCACTTCATCGCTGGCCTGGAAGCTAATCTGGATATGGTCCAGCCCGGCCTCGCTGAAGGCGTCGAGTTTGCTCTCCGTCAGCCCTATCCCGGAGGTGATCAGGTTAGTATAAAACCCGAGGTCGCGCGCGGCGCGGATCAGCTCCGGCAGATCTTTACGCGTCAGCGGCTCGCCGCCGGAAAAGCCCAGCTGTACGCTGCCCATCGCCCGCGCCTGGCGAAAAACCTCGATCCATTGTTCGGTGGTCAGCTCTTTTTCCTGTTGGGCGAAGTCCAGCGGATTCGAACAGTAGGGGCACTGCAGCGGGCAGCGATAGGTTAGCTCCGCCAGCAGCCACAGCGGCGGATTGACGGCGGGTTTACGCTGGCTCACGGCAGGTGATCCACTTCTGTTGACAGGCTATCTGCAGGAACTCGATGACGTCGTCATCAACTCCCCCGGCTTCCGGGAAGCGGTCGTTGAGCATGGCGATAATCGCCGCGACGTCGCGCCGGCCATCCACCAGCTCGAGGATCGCCGCGGCGGTCTCATTGAGTTTGGCCATTCCCTCCGGATAGAGGATCACATGGCTCTCCTGGGCGGCTTCCCACTGCAGGCGGTAGCCGCGACGAAAGGCGACGATGGAGGTATTTTGCATGATTACACCAGTCGGGTCGTGTGCCAGGCCGCCTTGTCGGTGACCGTATGATAGGGCGGGCGCTGCAGGGCATAGGCCATGGTCATGGCGTCGAGCATCGACCATAAAATGTCGAGCTTAAACTGCAGGATCTCCAGCATCCGGTTCTGTTTTTCAGCGCTGTCGCAGTAGGCCTTCGCCAGCGCCAGGCCATGCTCAACGTCGCGGTTAGCCTGGCTCAGACGGCTGCGGAAGTAAAAATAGCCTTCCTCTTTGATCCACGGGTAGTGCTGCGGCCAGCTGTCGAGGCGCGACTGATGGATCTGCGGGGCGAACAGCTCGGTCAAGGAGCTGCAGGCCGCCTCCTGCCAGCAGGCGCGACGGGCGAAGTTAAGATAGGCATCCACCGCGAAGCGCACGCCGGGCAGCACGTGGCGCTCGCTGAGCAGATCGTCGCGGCTCAGACCGACCGCTTCCCCCAGCCGCAGCCAGGCTTCAATCCCGCCGTCCTCGCCGTGGCTGCCATCGTGGTCGAGGATCCGCTGCACCCATTTGCGCCGGGTCTGCGCGTCCGGGCAGTTGGCCATGATCGCCGCGTCTTTCAGCGGGATAGTGGTCTGGTAATAAAACCGGTTCGCCACCCAGCCCTGAATTTGCTCGCGGGTCGCGTCGCCGTTATGCATGGCGATGTGGTAAGGGTGGTGAATATGGTAGAAGGCGCCTTTAGCCCGCAGGGCCGCTTCAAAGGCCTGCGGCGACAGCGTGTCGGTGATCAGCATGCGATATCCTGAAGGGTGATAGCCATCCCGTCCCAGCTCACTTCAATCCCCTGCTGCGTCAGCGCCTGACGCTGGGGAGAGCGCTCGTTAAGGATCGGGTTGGTGTTATTGATATGAATAAGAATTTTGCGTTTTGCCGGCAGGGAGGCCAGCAGGGCCATCATCCCGTGCTCATCGCCGAGCGCCAGGTGGCCCATATCGCGGCCGGTATTGCGCCCGACGCCGGCGGCCTGCAGTTCGTCATCCTGCCAGACGGTGCCATCGATCAGCAGACAGTCCGCTTTTTGCAGCCAGGGCAGAATGGTCTCATCCGGCTCACCGAGCCCCGGAGCGTAGAACAGCGTCTGCCCGTTGCGGCGGTTTTCGATAAACAGCGCCACGTTATGGCCCGGCAGCGGCCGGTCGCGATACGGCGAATAGGGCGGCGCGTTGCTGGCGATAGGCACCGCGGTAAACCGCAAATCAGGACAGGCGTCAACGGTAAAAGGCTGCTGCGGCGCGATGGGGTGATGCACCAGGCCGCCGTTCCAGTGGCGCAGCATGGTAAACACCGGGAAGCCGGTGGAGAGATCCTCATGGACCTCCGGGGTGCACCACACCTGGTGCGGGCAGCCTTCGCGCAGGCTGAGTAACCCGGTAGTGTGGTCGATCTGGCTGTCGGTGAGAATAATGCCGCCGATATGTGTTCCGCGCAGCACGCCGGTTTTATTTAACTCGGGCGTGTGGGCAATCTGCTGGCTGATATCCGGCGAGGCGTTGCACAGCACCCACTCTTGACCGTTATCGCTGACGATGATCGACGACTGGGTGCGGGCGCTGGCCTGGATCGTGCCGTCGCGCAGACCCTGACAGTTGGCGCAGTTGCAGTTCCATTGCGGGAAACCGCCGCCGGCGGCGGAACCGAGGACTTTAATGAACATGAAGACGGACCGGGTAATGAAAAAAGAGGCCCGCGCGAACGGCGGGCGGGGCGATTAGCGGTTAGAAATGTACAGCGTCACTTCCAGACCGAGACGTAAATCGATAAAAGCAGGTTTCTTCCACATGTTTTGTTCCTCTTAAAAATGACGACAGGCCTCACGGATAATGCAGGATCTGTGACGGCCGCCGCATATTGCGCTTCACCGGGAGAGAGATCAACCCGGAATCTGTAAGGATTTAACTTTATGTTTACAATATAACCTATTGTTGCCAAACATTTTTTAATACCCGCAGCCAGTTACGCCACAGCAGCTTATCCAGCACCAATTGATCATAGCCGCTGTCACGCAAGGCATTGATAAGCCGCGGTAAGCCGGCCACATCCCCCAGCGCGTCCGGCAGGGTGACGCCGTCAAAATCCGAACCAAGGGCCACATGATCCTCACCCATTATGTTAATAAGATAGTCGATATGCCGGATGATGGTGGCGAAGGGCGTGTCGCTATCGCGCCGTCCGTCGGCGCGCAGGAAGGCGTTGCCGAAATTAACGCCCACCACGCCGCCGCTGTCGCGGATCGCCCGCAGTTGCCGATCGGTCAGGTTGCGCGGCTGTGGGCACAGGGCGTGGGCATTGGAGTGGGTGGCCACCAGCGGGGCGGTGGAGTGACGGGCGGTATCCCAAAAGGCCTGTTCATTCATGTGCGAAACATCGATCTGCATCTTCAGGGCGTTGGCCTGGGCAATGAGCGCGATACCCTCGCCGGTAAGACCCGGCCCGCTGTCCGGACTGCCGGGAAAGGCGCCGGTGACCCCGCAGCCGAAGCGATTGGCGATGTTCCAGAACGGACCTATGCTGCGCACCCCGGCGCGATAAAAGTCCTGCAGATCTTCGCCCTGGGCGTCGAACCCGCCGGCGCCTTCGATGTGCGCCACCATCGCCAGCGCCTTATCCTGACGGCAGCGTTCGATATCCGCCGCGCTCAGGCACAGCCGTGCGCGGCTGGCGTCATGGGCGCAAATCGCCTTGAGGATAGCCAGCTGCTGCCAGAGGATCGTTAATGGGTCCCACGCCTGACTGGCGTACTGGGGCGCCACGCGGGCGATATACTCTTGCGGCGGTACAAAGAGGGCGAACAGGCCGCCGGCCAGACCGCCCTGGCGAATACGCGGATAATCGAGGTGGCCGTTCTCTATCCCGGCAAAGAAGGCGGTCACCGGATCCTCGCGATGGTGAAGCCAGAGATTCAGCAGCAGGTCATTGTGACCATCAAAAATCGCCACAGCGGGCTCCTGGGTTATCAGGTGGTAAAAATGGCTGTCACGGTAGCGGATTTATGCCCGGGGGCAAGCAGAAATTCACAAGCCAGCAACAATTGCCAACATTGATTATGTATCACACTGTATCCCGCGGCGGATCGCTGACATGAAGAGATAAAAACGGCCCCTGTCGGGCACACGGCGGATACAAATTTCCGCTTAACTGGTTACGTACTCTCTTGATGACGATAAAAGGTGACAAAGCGATGAACAGATTATCCCTGATCCGGTATACCAGCGCCGCGGCGCTGGGGTTATCCACCCTGTGGTCCGCTGCCGTTTGCGCCGCTGAAGACGCGGGGGCGTTCGACAAGATCCACCAGATCCACGCCGGCGATCTGAATATTGGCTACGTGGATATCGGCCCGCGCGACGGCCAGCCGGTGATTCTGCTGCACGGCTGGCCCTACGATATTCAGAGCTATGCCCAGGTGGCGCCGGCTTTAGCGCAGAAGGGCTACCGGGTGATTGTGCCGTATCTGCGCGGCTACGGCACCACCCGTTTCCTCTCCGCCAGCACGCCGCGTAACGGTCAGCCGTCGGCGATGGCGGCCGATATTGTCCATCTGATGGATGCCCTGAACATCAGGCAGGCGGATCTGGCCGGCTTTGACTGGGGGGCGCGCACGGCGGATATCGTCGCCGCGCTGTGGCCGCAGCGGGTGAAATCCCTGGTCTCGGTGAGCGGGTATCTGATCAGCAGTCAGCAGATTGGCGAAAAACCGCTGCCGCCGCAGGCGGAGCTGTCGTGGTGGTATCAGTTCTATTTTGCCACTCCGCGCGGGGAAGCCGGTTACCGGCAGAACACCCATGACTTTGCGAAATTTATCTGGCATCAGGCGTCGCCGCAGTGGCCATTCAGCGACGCAACCTTTGCCAAAACCGCCCGGGCGCTGGATAACCCGGACCACGTGGCGATCACCATCAGCAACTACCGCTGGCGCCTGGGGCTGGAGAAGGGAGAAGCGAAGTATGCCAGCTATGAACAACGGCTGGCGGCGCTGCCGCCGATTACGGTGCCCACCATCACTCTGGAAGGGGCGAATAACGGCGCGCCGCATCCGGCTCCCGCCAGCTACCGGGCCAAATTTACCGGTAAATATGAGCACCGGGATCTGCAGGGGCCGGTGGGCCATAACCCGCCGCAGGAGGACCCGACGGCGTTTGTGCAGGCGGTGGTGGACGCCGATCGTTTGTAACCCGCGCCTTGCCGGCGGCGCGACGTTGCGCTTCCGGCAACACGGCTTATGCTTGTGAAGAGTCTATTTTGCCGCAGGAGCAGCCTTTGGAGCGTATTGACCACATCCTGGTCGTCGATGACGACCGCGACATCCGGGAACTGATTGTCGACTATCTGGAAAAATCGGGATACCGCGCCAGCGGCGCGGCGAACGGCAAAGCCATGTGGTCGGTGCTCAAAAACCATCAAATCGACCTGATTGTGCTGGATATCATGATGCCGGGCGAGGATGGCTTAACGCTCTGTCGCCAGCTGCGCGCAAACCCGCAACAGGATATCCCGGTGCTGATGCTCACCGCCCGCACCGACGACAGCGACCGGATCCTCGGCCTTGAGATGGGGGCTGACGACTATCTGGTGAAGCCCTTTGTGGCCCGCGAACTGCTGGCGCGCATCAAAGCCATTTTACGCCGCACCCGGGCGCTGCCGCCCAACCTGCAGATCACCGAGGCGGGCAGGCTGATCGCGTTTGGCGACTGGCTGCTCGATACCGCCGCCCGCCATCTGCTGGACGACAGCGGGGCGATTGTCGCCCTCAGCGGGGCGGAGTATCGACTGCTGCGGGTGTTTCTCGACCACCCCCAGCGGGTGCTGAACCGCGATCAGCTGCTCAATCTGACCCAGGGACGCGACGCCGAACTGTTTGAACGGTCAATCGACCTGCTGGTGAGCCGACTGCGTCAGCGCCTGCGGGAGGATGCCCGGGAGCCGGCCTACATTAAGACGGTGCGTAGTGAAGGCTATGTGCTGTCGGTCCCGGTCTCCATCCGCGAGAGGCATGAATGAGGTTCTGGCCCGCCTCGCTGCAGTCGAGGCTGATGGCGCTGCTGTTTCTGGCGCTGCTGCTGGCGAATACCTTAACCCTGTCGCTGTTGTTTTATGAGCGTATGAGCAGCGCCCGCAGCGTGATGCTGGGCAATTTGGCGTCTGATGTCGCCACCAGCGTGGCGATCCTCGACCGTCTGCCGCCCGCTGAACGCCCGCAGTGGCTGCCGAAGCTGGCGCGCGGCAACTACCGCTATCAGCTGGACGCCGGCGAGCGCGGCGACTACCCGGACAGCTGGCGCGCCCGGGACGCGGCGCGCTCCCTGCAGGAGGCGTTGAGCGCGCAGTATCCGGTGAGTATTGTGGCGATCCCCGGTCCGCGGCAGCATATCCAGGCCCATATTACCCTCCACGATGGCGCCCCCTTAACCCTCGACCTGTGGCCGAAACTACCGCCCATCGCCCGCTGGCTGCCGGTGGTGCTGATCGCTCAGTTTGTCCTCCTGCTGGCCTGCGCCTGGTACGCGGTTCGCCAGGTACTGCAGCCCATCACTCGCTTTACCCATGCGGTGAATGCGCTTGAGCCGGCCAGCGACACGGCGGGAACCATGGCCGAGCAGGGGCCGGAGGAGGTGCGCCGTGCCGCCCGCGCGTTTAACGCAATGCAGACCCGCATCCACGATCATCTGCAGGAGCGGGCGCGGATCCTCGCCGCCATCTCCCACGATCTGCAAACCCCGATTACCCGGATGAAGCTGCGGGTGGAGATGGCCGACCAGCCTGAACTGCGCGACAAACTGCTGCAGGATCTCGACAATATGACCCGCCTGGTGCGCGAAGGTATCGCCTTCGCTCGCACCTCGCAGCCGCTGGAGGAGGCGCGCCAGCGGCTGAACCTTGACGCCTTTCTCGACAGCATCGCCTGCGATTATGCCGATGTCGGCCGGCCGGTGCGGTTTTGCCCCGAGGCGCGCGCCGGAGTGGTGTGGATCCCACCGCAGGCCCTGCGCCGGGTGATGACCAACCTTATCGATAACGGGCTGAAATTCGGCGCCACGGTAACGGTCGCCCTCAACCGCGACGCCGCCGGGGATATCATCATTCATGTGCTGGATGAGGGGCCGGGGATCCCTGAGGCGTCGCTGCAGGCGGTGCTACAGCCCTTTTTTCGCCTGGAGGACTCGCGCAATCGCGATACCGGCGGCACCGGCCTGGGGCTGGCGATCGCCGCGCAGCTGGTCAGCCAGATGAACGGCACGCTGCGCCTGGCCAATCGCCCGCAGGGCGGTCTGGATGCCAGCGTGCGTCTCGCCGCGCAGGGATTGTATCCTGCTGTATCACCGGCGCAGATAGAAAACTAAGCCGACAATTCTCCCGCTTTCCCGACACATCCGCCCTACATCCCCTTGCTGTAATGTCGTGGCTGCCACCTTCGGCAGCGATGGCATAATGAGGAGAAGGCGATGTCGATATTCATTGCATTTTTGGGCGGGATGTTAACCCTGCTAAGCCCCTGCACGCTGCCGGTGATCCCGTTACTGTTCGCCAGCGTCCGGGGCCGACGGGGGCAACTGGCGATCATGCTGGCGGGCATGGCGCTGATGTTTGGCGCTGTGTCGTGGCTGGTGACGGTCGCCAGCGGTTGGGTCGTGAATCTGACGCTGGCTGGGCGCGGCCTGGCGCTGGCGTTCTTCGCCCTTGTCGGGCTGAGCCTGCTTTCGCCGCGCGTCGCGCAGCGGCTGACGTCACCCCTGGTGGCGCTGGGGAATCAGCTTAACGACGCCAGCTCACGCCAGCGCGGCTGGATCGGTTCGCTGCTGGCCGGGCTGGCGGTGGGTCTGCTGTGGGCGCCGTGCGCCGGGCCGGTACTGGGGGCGATACTGAGCCTGGGCTTTGTGCATCCGGGCCAGGCGACCACCGGCGGGTTGCTGTTGGCCTACGGCGGCGGCGGGGCGCTGATGTTATTCCTGCTCGGGTGGTGCGGCACGGCGTTGATTGCCCGTCTGCGTCGCGGGCTGGCGTTCGGCGAACGGCTGCGCCGGCTGGCGGGGGTGGCGATGCTGGCCTCGGTGGCGCTGATCGTCAGCGGCGGCGACCGCTATTTGCAAAGCGCGGGAGGATGGAGTCAGGCGCTGGAGCAGCGGCTGGCCGCCCGTCTGCCGCAGCCAACGCAGAAAACGGTTCTGCAACCGATTGCGACGCCCGAGCCCAGCAGCGCGATGCCTTCGCTGGCGGGGGGCAGCGCATGGCTCAATAGCCCGGCGTTAACCCCGGAGCGTCTGAAGGGCAAAGTGGTGCTGGTGGACTTCTGGACCCGGGAGTGCATCAACTGTCAGCATACCCTGCCTTACGTGCGCGAATGGGCGAACAAATACCGCGCGGCCGGGCTGGTGGTGATTGGCGTTCATACCCCGGAATATCCCTGGGAGCGTTCGCTACCGCTGCTGCGCGAGGCGGTGAAGGCGTGGCGGATAACCTACCCGGTGGTGGCGGATAATGAGTACGCCATCTGGAACGCCTTCGGCAATCAGTACTGGCCGGCGCATTACATTTTCGACGCACGTGGGCAACTGCGCTATACCGCCTTCGGCGAAGGGGATTATGCCCGCCAGGAGCAGGTGATCCAGCAGCTGCTGCAGGAGAGCAAAGCCTGACCCGTGGACGCCGGTAACTGCCGGACGGATCCCTTTATCCCTTATGCCCATTGCCGGGCGGCGCTGCGCTTGCCCGGCCTACAGGAGTGCGCAGGGAGAATGTAGGCCCGGTAAGGCGCAGCCGCCAGCGGGCATCGAAGCGGGAACGGTGCTGGATGCTCATTGCCGGGCGGCGCTACGCTTGCCCGGCCTACAGGAGGGCGCAGGGAGAATGTAGGCCCGGTAAGGCGCAGCCGCCACCGGGCGTTGAAACGGGAAGGGTGCTGGATGCCTGTTG